>NZ_FPJI01000002.1:0-1202 GCF_900119355.1 Pseudomonas sp. NFPP02 | reverse complement strand
CAGATCACCTACACCGCCACCTTGACCAACCCGGCGCAGACGCCTGTGAATGTCACCTTGAGCAATGGCTCGGTGATCACCATCAAAGCGGGTGAGTCGACAGGCAGCATTGTCGTTGATACGCCGGCTAATGACGTCTACGTCAACGGCAGCACCGTCAGTACGACGATTACGGGCGCGACTGGCGGCAATTTCGAAAGCCTGGTGCCGAGCACCACGCCAGCGGTTACCACCATTACCGATTCGATCGATACCACCACTGTGACGCTGACAGCCCCAACCGAGGCGAACGAAGGTGGTCAGGTGACGTATACCGCCACGCTTTCCAATAAAGCGGGCACTGATGTCACGTTGAAGTTGGATAACGGTTCGTCGATCACCATCAAAGCTGGCGAAACCGTTGGCACCGTGACCGTGCCCGCCCCTACCGATGACGTGTTCATCGACAAAAGCACCCAAACGGTCAAGATCACCGAAACCACCGGCGGTAACTTCGAAAAACTGGAAGTTGCAGGTAACGGCGCGACCACCACGATCAACGACACCATCGACAAAGTTGATGTGGTTCTGACCGCTACCACCACCGTTGGCGAAGGCGGCAACATCGTCTACACCGCTAGCCTTGTGGATAAAAACGGCGCGCCGGTGACTAACATCACTAACCCGTTGACCGTCACTTTGGATAACGGTCAGACCATTACTATCGGTGTTAACCAATCCAGCGGCACCGTTACCACCGTGGCGCCAGACGATATTTATAAAGGCGATCAGACCGTCACCGCTGCTATCAAGGGTGTGACCGGCGGCGAGCATTTTGAAAATCTGGTTCCAGGTACTACCCCAGTTAACACGACCGTTACCGATACGCCGGGCACCGATAACACCACTACCGTGACACTGACGGCTCCGACCGAGGCGAATGAGGGTGGCGAGATCACTTACACCGCCACGCTTTCCAACAAAGCGGGCACTGACGTCACGCTGAAGTTGGATAACGGTTCGTCGATCACCATCAAGGCTGGCGAAACTGTTGGCACCGTCACCGTCCCTGCGCCTACCGATGATGTATTCATCGATAAGAGCACTCAGACCGTTCAGATCGCCGAGACCACTGGCGGCAACTTCGAAAAACTCGAAGTGGCAGGCAACGGCGCGACCACCACGGTCAACGACACCATCGACAAGGTCGATGTAGTTCTGAC
>NZ_FPJI01000021.1:0-55099 GCF_900119355.1 Pseudomonas sp. NFPP02 | reverse complement strand
TAGTCAGTAACCTCTCCATCGGGATCGGTCCTACGCGTAACATCGCCTTGCTCATTACGCTCATATTTCCAGACCGCCTCCCCACGCCTGACAACCCGTACAAAACCGTTGTCATGCTCGTAGGACGTTGGCTCATCATCCCGCGGAAACAGCGCCACCAAGCGTCCGGCATCGTCGTACTGATAGGCCGTCACCGCGCCCATCGGGTCTTGCTCGACGGTCAGTCGGCCCTGGTCGTCGTAGGATTTAAAGTGCGTGGCGCCGTCCGGATCAATCCTCTGCACCAGCCGCGCCCGCTGGTCATGGACATACACCTCCTGGCTACCATCGGCGTTATGCACGGTGACGCGCCCGTCATCGCCCCAGGCATAACGCGTGTCCATCTGCGAAAAACTCGCCCAATGCCGCACGCAGCGCGCCGCCTTGCCCGCGTGTTCCCATTCCCAAAAGAAACTCGCGCCACCGGCCAGTTGGCGTTCAAGAATGACGTGCTGATCGTCGTACCGATAACGCTCGCTTTCCCCGACAGCATTGGTCGCGCAGACCAGTCGGCCAGCTTCGTCATAGGTGTAGGAAACGATGTTCTGCTCGGTTTCCCAAACGTAGGGCTCACGCCCTTTGGCGCGATGAACCTGGTAGTCCACCGCGACGATGCGGTCCAGCTCATAGCGCAGTAGTAGGGAACGACCAGCACCGTTATCCAGCCGCTCAATCCGTCCTGAGCGATCACGGCAAATGCGCAGACGGTTGTCATACGCATCGCTGATGGAAACCAAGACACCGTTACGAAAGTGATAAAACCGCGACGCCTGGGCCAGCACCAGTTCATCAGGCGCCGAACCCAAGTAGATCGCCGCTTCGGCCAGGCTGTTAGTAATCGCCGGTCGAGCTGAAGTCGGCAAGGGCAGGGTGGTCGAGCGGTTCTCATGATCGGTCCACACCACCGAATCGCCCGACACCGCAAGCCGATGGGCCAGCCCATGACTCCAACCAAACCCCAACCCACAATCCACATCCACCGCACTGGTGCGATACAGCCGCGTCCACGCAAACGGCAAAATCCCGTCCAGTGCGCCGTCGGTGAGTATCAGCAATTCCTCGCCGGTGACCATCGACACCGGGCAGCCGTTGGTAACGGTCTTGTCCGCTGGCGCCGCCGCATCGCCTTTAGGATTTGAAGCCACCGCCGGCACATCATCGACAGGCTCCTGACGGACCAATGTCGTGCGCTGGGCCTTGCCGCGCACCATCGGCACCGGGTTCGAAACCAGTGTGTCGCCTGCCTTCAAGGGCACCACTGGCACTACCTTGACCGGCGTCGCCGCACTGCTCAGCAACACCGGCTTTGCGGCCTCCACATGCGCCCCTAACCCTGGCCCCACCACTTGCTTGGCCAGCAATTCCAACAACGCCCGCGCCCGCCCGGATTTAACGTGACTGAGCACACGAGCCCCCAATCGCACCACCACGCCCATCCCACCCAAGACGCGAATCAGCAGTAGATTGATCAGCACCTCACCGGTAATTTCACCCCACAGTTCCGCCATCTCTGGCGGCGGGAGCATGCGCATCCAGCTGACCAGCGCCGACAGGTAGATAAACAGCAGCGGCTCGTCACTGAGTACCAACAAGCCCTGGGCTATCGCATCACTGCCCAGGGTCAGCAGTTCGTCGAGCTCAGTTTGCGAAAGGTAGTGCATTAGCTTTTCGCTGTTGGGCTTGAGGTCCGCCAGCAGCGCAGACAGTTCGCCAATGTTGTCCCACAGGCTGTAAAGCGCCTTGCCCAATCCACTGACAAAGGCCGCCTCCAGCAGGCGGCGCCGCTCAAGCGGGCGGGCGTCTGTGTAGTTTTTCCACTGGGCCTGGAAGGTGTCGGTCCACTCTTTGTGCAGCCGGGCTTCCAACGCTGTGATCACTGAGTGGTAGGACGTATACAGCGCCTTGAGGTGATCCTGGGAAACGTTGGGGTAGAAACTCACCCGGTATTGCTGGTTGCGATCGCACTCGGTGACTTCGAGGATGCCACTGGGGCCGATGGTCTTATGGAGGGGCTCGCCCAGCGGGCCGCCGTTTGGATCAACGCGTTGCACGATCACCGGGGTGTTGCCGATGGGTACGAACCTCGTGCTCTGGAACATATGCACCAGGGTCAAGGTACCCGTGGCCTGGCAGGTGGCGACGGTGCTGCTGGGAAACAGGGAGCGATTGACCGGGGCAACCAGCGCGACGTCATCCCCGACCTTGAACACCTGTTCGACGTCCAGCGCGGAGAAGCTCCAAAAGCTTTTGGCCCACTCGTCAAAGGTGTTCAAGCAATCGCGAAAGTCACGGAAGACGCCCTCGACGTCGACCGTTTCCACGTTCATTGGCGTCAGCGCCAGCCTGCCAATGGCCGGGTTCAAGTGGCGGCCCCGTCAACCGCACGCGTCACGAAAAAAACCATCTGCACTCCCTCGCACTGTTTGATCAGGCGAGGGACTTTGCAGAGGTTTGCCGGGGTGAGGAGTAGAGCTTATCCGGCAGTTGTGTGGGATGTTTCAGTTACTGCCACGCACTGGGTTCGGCATGCCGACGAACCCCGGTTAGACTTACCTGTCGATATCAGCACTGCCCGGCCCGTCGTTAACCAAGGAAGCCTCATGTATTCAACGCGTCTGCTGCTCTGCCTTATTCCTTTACTGGTACTGGCCGGGTGCTCAACTTCCCGTGGCCCCCAGCAGCCCGAGCGCAGTGAAGCCGAGGTGAAGGCGCAGATCGTGCGCCTGCTGCCGGCCAAGGTCGCGGACCGCAACGGCTGGGCCCAGGACATCTACACCGCGTTCGACACCCAGAAAATCTACCCCAGCACCGAAAACATCTGTGCGGTGCTGGCGGTGACCGAGCAGGAGTCCACCTATCAGGTCGACCCGCCAGTGCCGGGCATGGGCAAGATCGCCCAGGATGAAATCTTGCGCCGTGCCGGCAAGGTGCACGTGCCGGCATTCGTGGTGCGCAGCGCCTTGCAACTGCGCTCGCCCACCGGCAAAACCTACGCCGACCGTTTGAATGCCGCCCGTACGGAAAAGGACCTGAGCGCGATTTTTGACGACTTCATCAGCATGGTGCCCCTGGGCAATACGCTGTTTGGCGGGTTCAACCCGGTACACACTGCTGGCCCCATGCAGGTCAGTATCGACTTTGCGCAGAAACAGGCGCGGGGTTATCCCTACACGGTGGACGGCACGATTCGCCGCGAAGTGTTCACCCGTCGCGGCGGCATGTACTTCGGCATCGCCCACTTGCTCGGTTACCCGGTGAGCTACGATCAGCCGCTGTACCGCTTTGCCGATTTCAATGCCGGTTGGTACGCCAGCCGCAATGCCGCGTTCCAGGCCGCGGTCAGCCGTGTTTCAGGCAAAGAGCTGGCGCTGGATGGGGATTTGATCCGCTATGGCTCATTGTTGCCCGGCACCACCGAGTTGGCGGTGCGTTCACTGGGGGCGAAGTTGGATATGCGCAACCCGAGCATCCGCAGCCAACTGGAGCAGGGCGAGCAGTTGGATTTCGAGGACACCACCTTGTACAAGCGCGTCTTCGCCTTGGCTGACCAGGCGGCCGGCAAGCCGCTGCCACGGGCGATCCTGCCGGGTATTGTGCTCAAGAGCCCGAAGATCACCCGCAACCTGACCACGGCCTGGTTTGCCAAGCGCGTGGATGAGCGCTACCAGCGCTGCATGAAGCGCTGATCAACTGCGGCGCTTGACGAACCGGCGCCACAAGCCCACCCACAACCACACCACCGGGAACGCCAGGATCACGAAGGGCAGCACATAGCTGGCACGTTCCAGGGCGTCTGCGGTGCCGTTCACCAGGTTGTCTCCCAGGTTGCTGAACATCCGGGTGAACCTTGACACCTGGTTGGCGCCGTCCGAGGAGCGGAAGTTCAAGGTCATGCGGTTGGTGTCGAGGCGGCGTTGCTGGCCGGCGGCAACCTGGGCCAGTTCCTGCAGCTCGTTTTCAATGCCGGCTTGCTCTTTGCTCAGGACGATCAGGTCGCTGACGGTGATGTCCTTGCGCTTGGCCAGTTCATCGAGGCGTTGCTGCTGGGCTTGCAGGCGGTCCTGGCGACGGCGCACATCCGCCACGGCATCGGCCAGGTCTTCGGCAGTGGTGATGCGCTGGCCGAGCTTACCGCCTTCTGCCGCCAGGGCGACCATCGGTTCCACACCCGTGGGCGCGATTCGCAGGATGATCTGGCCGCCTTGGCCGTCTTCGGTGATGCCAAGGATATTGCAGGCACCAAAGCGCGCCGTTTCGCACGCCTCACGAGTGGCCTGCATACGCGGCGCAAGCAGGGCGCCGGGCAGGGCCAGGGCCAATTCATGCTCATAGGCCAGTTGCGCCCCGGCCTTGCCCTGTTCGCCATTGATGACGGTGGCGCGAGAGTGGTCCGTGGGGGAACAACCGGCCAAGGCCAGGCCGGCAAGCAAGATCAACAGCGGCGCGCGAAGCGGGTGGGAGTTGCCGTCCAGGTGGCGCATGGCGTTTCCTTGAAATGTGCAGGAGAAATTGGCCGAGATTAAAGCGGGTCTGGCCCATTAACGCAAAGCATTGCCCGGGATTTGCCCGGCTGATGGTGGTGGCTGTCGGGTCGGGGCTGGCGTACACCTCAGGCCTCACCCCAGGGAAGCATCCGCCATGAACGTTCAGACTGTCCCCCAAGGCTTTGTCCCGTTGCCGCGCAGCAGTCCGTTGCTGGAACTGCTCGGCCCGGCGTATTGCCGTGGCGAAGGTTTGCAATTGGAAGTCGGCTTGCGCGCCGATCATCGTCACGCCAATGGGCGCGGTACGGTACATGGCGGGGTGCTGGCGACGCTGGCCGATATCGGCATGGGGTACGCCATGGCGTTTTCCAGTGAGCCGCCGTTGCCGTTGATTACCGCCAGCATGACCGTGGATTACCTGGGCGCCGTGCAGGTAGGGGAGTGGATGGTGGTGCGTCTGGAAAGCCACAAGCGCGGACGGCAGATGGCGTTCGCCACGTTGAGTTTGCAGGTGGTGGAGCGGGTGGTGCTGCGGGCGAGCGCGGTGTTCGCGGTGCCGCAAGCTGACAGGCAGTGAGATCAAATGTGGGAGCTGGCTTGCCTGCGATAGCGGTGTGTCAGTTAGCAATGGTCTGACTGATAGACCGCTATCGCAGGCAAGCCAGCTCCCACATTTTGATCGAGTTCATTCAGGGGGATCGATATAAAGAAAAGGCCTGGCTTTTCGTGGAGCCAGGCCTTTTCTATGTTGCTCTATTGGCGTGGGGCTGCTACGCAGCCCAACGGGAGCAAGCTCCCTCGCCACAATAGCGATCCGATTCAGTTGCGTTCGAGCGCCAGGGCGACACCTTGGCCGCCGCCGATGCACAGCGTTGCCAAACCTTTCTTGGCATCGCGCTTGATCATTTCGTGCAGCAGGGTCACCAGTACGCGGCAGCCTGAAGCACCGATCGGGTGGCCGATGGCGATGGCGCCGCCGTTGACGTTGACCTTCTGCGCGTCCCACTCCAGCTCTTTGCCCACCGCCAGTGATTGCGCGGCGAAGGCTTCGTTGGCCTCGATCAGGTCCAGGTCCGCAAGCTGCCAACCGGCCTTGTCCAGGCAGCGGCGGGTGGCCGAGACCGGGCCGATGCCCATAATGGCCGGGTCGACGCCCGCGTTGGCGTAGCTGGCGATACGCGCCAGTACGGGTAGGCCGAGTGCCTTGGCTTTGTCGGCGCTCATCAGCAGCACGGCCGCAGCGCCGTCGTTCAGGCTGGAGGCGTTGCCGGCGGTGACGCTGCCGTCTTTCTTGAACGCAGGCTTGAGCTTGGCCAGGGATTCGGCGGTGGTGCCGGCGCGGGGTTGTTCGTCCACCGCGAAGGCCACCGGGTCGCCTTTGCGCTGGGGAATCAGGATTGGCGTGATCTCATCGGCAAAGCGTCCGGTTTCGATAGCGGCGGCAGCTTTTTGCTGGGAGGCGGCGGCAAAGGCGTCCTGGGCTTCGCGGCTGATGCCGTACTTGTCCACCAGGTTCTCAGCGGTGATACCCATGTGGTAATCGTTGAACGCATCCCACAGGCCGTCGGTGATCATGCTGTCGATCATCTTCGCGTGGCCCATGCGCAACCCGGTGCGTGCGGCAGGCAGTACGTACGGGGCCAGGCTCATGTTCTCCATGCCACCGGCAATGATCACCTCGGCGTCGCCGCAACGAATGGCCTGGGCGCCCAGGTGCAGGGCCTTGAGGCCCGAGCCGCAGACCTTGTTCAGGGTCAGGCTCGGCACGGCATGGGGCAGGCCGGCAAGGATCGAAGCCTGGCGCGCCGGGTTCTGGCCGCTGCCTGCGGTGAGCACCTGGCCGAGGATCACCTCATCCACTTGCGCCGGGTCCAGGCCGGTCTGCTCCAGCAAGCGACGGATCACGGCGGCGCCCAGTTCCGGGGCCGGAATGTTCGCCAGCGAACCTTGGAAGCTGCCCACGGCGGTGCGGGTGGCAGCAACAATCACGACGTCTTGCATGGAATCTGTCCTCACTGGAAGTGCATTTCTGGAACGTGGTCCGGGACGATCAGTTTACCGGCGGTCTTGCTCACAATCTCTTCAACGCTGACGCCAGGTGCGCGTTCCTTGAGGACAAAAGCGCCATTTTCGATTTCCAGGTACGCCAGGTCCGTGAGTACACGCTTGATGCAGTTGGCACCGGTCAGCGGCAGGCTGCATTGGCTGAGCAACTTGGACTCACCGTCTTTGGATGCGTGAGTCATGATCACAATGATGTTTTCTGCGCCGGCCACCAGGTCCATGGCACCGCCCATGCCCTTGACCAGCTTGCCGGGGATCATCCACGAAGCGATGTTGCCCTGTACGTCCACTTCGAATGCGCCCAATACGGTGAGGTCGACATGCCCACCGCGAATCATCGCGAACGACTCGGCGGAAGAGAAGATCGAGGCGCCGATGCGTGCGGTGACGGTCTGCTTGCCGGCGTTGATCATGTCGGCGTCGATGGTTTCTTCGGTCGGGAACGGGCCCATGCCAAGCAGGCCGTTTTCCGATTGCAGCATCACTTCCATGCCGTCGGGGATGTAGTTGGCCACCAGGGTCGGAATGCCAATACCGAGGTTCACGTAGTAACCGTCCTGCATCTCGCGGGCAACGCGTTGAGCCATTTGTTCGCGGGTAAGCGCCATGATTGTTTCCTCTTGTTGTTCTGGACGGGGATTATTTGCGGACGGTGCGCTGTTCAATGCGCTTTTCGAAGGTGCCGCAGATGATCCGGTCGACGTAGATGCCAGGGGTGTGGATCTGCGCCGGGTCCAGCTCGCCCGGTTCGACGATTTCCTCGACTTCGACCACGGTGATCTTGCCGGCGGTGGCGGCCAGCGGGTTGAAGTTCTGGGCGGTGTGACGGTAGATAACGTTACCGAAGTGGTCGGCTTTCCAGCCTTTGACGATGGCAAAGTCGCCGGTGATGGACTCTTCCATCAGATACGGGCGACCCTTGAATTCGCGGGTCTCCTTGCCTTCGGCAACGGGGGTGCCGACACCGGTGGCGGTAAAGAAGGCCGGGATGCCGGCACCGCCTGCGCGCATTTTTTCTGCCAGGGTGCCTTGAGGAGTAAGCACCACCTCAATCTCGCCGCTGAGCAGTTGTTTCTCGAAGAGGGCGTTTTCACCCACGTAGGAAGCGATCACTTTGCTGATCTGCTTCTGTTCCAGCAGCACGCCCAGGCCGAAGCCATCGACGCCGCAGTTGTTGGAAACCACCGTCAGGTCGCGGGTGCCTTTGCGCTTGATTTCGGCAATGAGGTTTTCCGGAATGCCACACAGGCCAAAACCACCGGAGAGCACGGTCATGCCGTCTTCCAGGCCTGCCAGCGCTTCTTCATAGGACGCCACGCGTTTATCGAAACCTGCCATATGCACCTCTTTTATTGTTTGTGGTCCAGCCAGTGAGTTGAGTGTTGCGCCAGCGGATTGATTTGTTAAGTTGTTTTTTAAGGTTGATTGATTTAGAAAACAGCATAGTTCAATCGTCGTCCGGAGCTGCGTCATGACCGTTAAACAGATGCGTGCCTTTCTCGCCGTCGCGCAAAGCCTGAGTTTTGCCGCGGCCTGCGAGCGTTTGCACCTCTCTCAATCGGCGTTGAGCTTGACCATCAAGGGCTTGGAAGAAGGCTTGGGCGGGCGCCTGTTCAGCCGTAATACCCGTAACGTCGCGCTGACCCCTGAAGGCGAGTCCCTGCTGCCCCTGGCCCGCCGGTTGATTGCCGATTGGGACAACGCCGAAGACGAACTGCGCCAGCGTTTTACCTTGCAACGTGGCCGCGTCACGGTGGCCGCCATGCCCTCGTTCGCGGGGAACCTGTTGCCGCCGATCCTGAAGATATTCCGCGCCCGTTACCCTCAGGTGAACGTGACGGTGCATGACCTGATCAATGAACAGGTGCTGGAGATGGTGCGCGACCGTCAGGTGGAGCTGGGGGTGGCGTTCGAGCCATCCGATGGTTCGTCATTGGCGTTCACGCCGTTGTACCTGGATCGCTTTGTCGCCGTGGTCCCGGGGGATTCACCCTTGGCACAGCGTGCTGAAATCGACTGGAAAGCCTTGTTGGAGCAGCCGTTCATCACCCTGCAGCGGCCTTCCACTGTGCGAGTGATGCTGGAAGAACACCTCGGTGCCTTGCAGATGAAACTGCCCGTTGCCTTGGAAAGCCATCAACTGGCGACGGTGGGCAAGATGGTTGCCAGCGGTTTGGGGGTTAGTGCAGTGCCAGCGTTATGCGCCAGGCAGATGGAGGAGGCGGGAGCCCATTGCATTACCTTGACTGGCCCGGTGATCGAGCGACCAATTGGGGTGCTGACCAAGCCGGGGCATGAACTGTCGGCGGCGGCGCAGGTGCTGTTTGATATCTTTCGGGATGAGGCGGGGAAGGGCAGGTTTCCAACTTTTTAAATCAGTAAATACAAATGTGGGAGCTGGCAAGCCAACTCCCACATTGATTGAGTACTACTTAGTAGTAACGGTCGATCACTTTAACTTGCGAGCTGTCTTTGAAAGACGCCCAGGCATTGTTAAGTGTGTCGAACACTTGCTCGATAAAGTTGCGATCAGCGGCGGCCTTCTTGCCGACATAACCCTGGCCACGGCGGTACATCTTCAGGCGCGCCGCCAGCTCATGGTTGTTACGGTCAAACTCGGCTTCTTCGGTATGGGGCGCCAGGCAGTCAATTTGCACTTCGCCCGATTTGCCAATCCACAGGATATGGTCGTCGAGTGTGTCTTTCTGCGCTGCGAACATCTCAGCCAATTCATCGATAGTTGGTTGGTTGTTCAAATTCATGTGTAAGCCCCTTGACCAGTTGGCGATCTATCAGTTGATTCGTTAATACCAGTAAGTTGTCTCCGGTCACTAAAACCGGGCGTCAGCGACGGGCTGCCGAATACGGGCAGGGTCTTGAAGCTGATGCATGTAGTCTTGCTGATGAACTGCTACGCAATGCTCTGATTGCGAAGACAAGCCGCGTTTGAGCGCCTTGTACCTGTCCCTTCCGGGGCCGGTCACTTCATCAATCTGCCTTGTGGGCAGTGCACATCCGGAAAAACAGCTCGGCGGTCAGACGAGCCTGTTCGAAACGCTTGTTACCAACGCTCCCGATCCGAGAGACGTCTAGATCATGCAAGGACAAAAAGGTTACGTCAACGGTTATGTAGTGATTATTTTTGCTCACTACATAAATTGCCGTGGGGACGGGGGAATACGCGAAAACGTGACTTGGGCGTCATTTTCTGTGCGGTGGGTCGCGGGATTTTGGTGGCGGATTTACGCCGAACCCTGTGGGAGCTGGCTTGCCTGCGATGGCGGTGCGTCAGTGGGTACATGTATGCCTGACACACTGCTATCGCAGGCAAGCCAGCTCCCATATGTTGATGTGTCGCTATCTCAATCTCTCGGTCAATAAGGGTAACAGTTGCTCGCAAGACGCCTGGATCTTCACCTGCAACAACTCATCCCCCCGAGTCTTGCCCAGGTTGATGGCAATCACCGGCTTACCCTGTTCAACCATCGCCTTGCACAGGCGAAACGCCGAATAGGCCATCAGCGACGACCCCACCACCAACAGCCCTTCGGCATGCTCTACCGCCGTCATTGCCTTGAGCGCCGTCGCCGGCGCGACGTTTTCGCCAAAGAACACCACATCCGGTTTCAGCCGTTCGCCATTGCAGTGCGGGCAGCGGGGTACCTGGAAGTGCTGTTCAAACGCCGGATCAAGCAAGGTGTCGCCATCCGGCGCTTGCACCGCATGAACCTGTGCCATGTGCGGGTTATCGACCTCCATCTGCCGCTGGATCACGTCGCGCTCGCTGCGCAGTTGGCAATCCAGGCACAGCACCCGATGCAAGCTGCCATGCAGCTCGATCACATCCTGGCTGCCGGCCTGGTCATGCAGGGTGTCGACGTTCTGCGTGATCAGCCCGCTGATATGGCCACGGTGCTGCAGCGTCGCGAGCGCCAGGTGGGCCTTGTTCGGCTGGGCAATGCGCACCCGTGGCCACCCCAGCATCGCCCGCGCCCAGTAGCGGCGCCGCGCCTCGGGAGTGGCGAGGAACTCCTGGTACATCATCGGTGGCTTGCCCCGGCGTACACCTTCCCCGTCCCGGTAATCCGGGATACCCGAAGATGTACTTATCCCTGCGCCGGTCAGCACCAGGAAACGCCGGCCGGACATGGCCCGGTGCAGAGTATCGAGGTGGTCTTCCTGATGGTCCAGCGTGTCGAGCATGGGTTCCCCCTATTCGCCGCGGATGTACTGTTCCAGTTGCTGGATCAAGGCCGCTTGTTCGGCAATTGCTTCCTTGACCAGGTCACCGATAGACAGCAGGCCCAGCAGTTTGCCGTCTTCGACCACCGGCAGGTGGCGCAGGTGACTGTCGGTCATGATGTTCATGCATTCCTCGACACTCTTGTGAGTATCCACAGTGATCACCGGCGAGCTCATCACCTCATGGACCTTGGTGGTAACTGACGAGAGGCCCTTGAGCATGATTTTACGTGCGTAATCCCGTTCACTGATGATGCCGACCACCACGTCATCCCTGACCACTGGCAAGGCACCGACGTTTTTCTCCGACATCCGCACCAGCGCTTCAAATACGGTGTGGTCCCATTTGATCGTGTGGACGTCCTGGTTTTTCTGGTCCTTGGCTTTCAGCAGTTGTGCAACGGTTTTCATGGCGGCCACTCCGGTGTTGTTGTTGGTAGTCCAGATCCCCTACAGAATCCTAGACCGAACCCGCCGGAGCAAGGGCCAATGCGGCGTTAAACCTGTCGAAAAACGTCATGTGCCAGTCTTTTTTGGTATTTATCCCGCATTTGCCGGCTTTTTTCCGCGCTTGGGGTTGGTGCCAGCTTTACGTGGGGCGGCCTTGCGCTTCTTTTTCCACGGCGTCGCACCTCGGCCAGCCGGGCTGGCGGGGCCAGTGATAGTCATGCGCATGCCGTTACAGCGTGCCACCTGCTTGCTCATCCAAGCCGCTTGCTTGGCGACGAATTCCTCCAGGCTCATTTCGCCGCTTTGCACCATGTCCAGTGCCTGTTCCCAGATGGCGGTGGTGCCGGGGTCGGCGATGGCGCGGGGCACCGCGTCGATCAGGCTGAACGCGGCCGGGGTTGCTGACAGGGCCTTGCCGTTTTTCACCAGATAACCGCGATCCAGCAAGCCCTGGATGATCCCGGCGCGGGTGGCCTCGGTGCCGATGCCAGTGGTGTCCTTGAGTTTTTGCTTGAGCAACGGGTCCTCCACCAACTTGGCGACGTTTTTCATGGCCTTGATCAGGTCGCCTTCGGTAAAGGGCTTGGGCGGCTGGGTCCACAGGTCTTTGAGGTTGACCTTGGCCACGGCGTAGTCGTGGCCCTGCACCAGCGTCGGCAAAGCTTGGGGCGCAGGCGCTTCGCGACCTTTGGCGGGTGCCAGCGCTTCGGGCAAGGCGCGTTTCCAGCCCGGTTCAATAATGACTTTGCCCACCGCGCGCAACGCCTGGCCGGCACAGTCGAAATCGGCCTGGGTGCGGTCGTATTCATGGTTGGGCAGGAACTGCGCCAGGTAGCGCGCACGAATCAGCGTATAGACCGCACGGTGCTTGCCGGTCAGTTGGCTGACCTCCTTGCCGGCTCCGGTGGGGATGATGCCGTGGTGGGCGCTGACTTTCGCGTCGTTCCAGGCCCGCGAACGGCGCCGAGGGTCGATGTGCGACATCAGCTCGTTGACCGCCGTGTCCGCACGGCCCAGCGCCGCAAGGATCTTCGGCGCTTCACTGTGCTGGCTCAATGGCAGGTAGCCGCAATCGCTGCGCGGGTAGGTGATGGCCTTGTGGGTTTCGTACAGGGATTGGGCGATATCCAGGGTTTCCTGGGCACCCAGGCCGAGCTTCTTCGAACAGATCTCCTGCAAGGTGCCGAGGTCGAAGGGCAGGGGCGCCACTTCGCGGATGCGCTCGGTACGCAGCTTCACCAGCCGCGCCGTGGCGGCGTTGAGCATGGCGTCGGCGGTGTCCCGCGCCAGTTGCGGGTTGAGGCAACGGCCCTGGTCGTCACAGGCATCCTCAGGGGCGCGCCATTGGGCGGTGAAGGTGATGTGATCGTGGCGCAGGTCGACATCAATGGCCCAGTAGGCCACCGGCACGAAGTCGGCAATGCTGCGATCACGGTCCACCACCAGGCGCAGGGTCGGGGTTTGCACCCGGCCTACCGGGAGTACGCCCTGGTAACCGGATTGGCGCCCCAGCAGGGTAAACAGGCGGCTCATGTTCATACCTATCAGCCAGTCGGCGCGCGAGCGCCCCAGGGCCGAGTGATACAGGCTGAAGGTTTCTGCACCGGGTTTGAGCGCCGCCAGGGCCTTGCGAATGGAGGCGTCGTCAAGTGCCGACAGCCACAACCGCTGGATCGGCCCGCGGTAGCGGCAGTGTTCCACCAGTTCACGGGCGATCATCTCGCCTTCACGGTCGGCGTCGGTGGCGATCACCAGTTCCTGGGCTTCCCCCAGCAAGCGCTTGACGGCCTTGTATTGGCTGGCGGTCTTGGGCTTGACCAGCATCTTCCACTTTTCCGGGACGATCGGCAGGTCGGCCAGCACCCAGCGTTTATATTTGGCGTCGTAGGCATCGGGCGGTGCGGTCTCCAGCAGGTGGCCGATGCACCAGGTGACCGTGACTCCATTACCCAGCCAGCACCCATCGCCGCGGCGGCTGGCGCCGAGCACGGCCGCGATATCCTTGGCCTGGGAGGGTTTTTCACAGAGGTACAGCCGCATGGTCATCACATCAGATCGGGTTGATGCCTTGCAGGATGCTTATTTGAAGGGGTTTGAGCAACCATTATCTGTATGGATGTACAGCAATTTGTGTGGGTGCCATACGCCGCTGTAGGAGCGAGCTTGCTCGCGAAGGTCGTTAACGATGACGCGGGGCGCCTGGTGCCCCGCGTTGCTCTCAGGTTCTTCGCGAGCAAGCTCGCTCCTACAGGGCAGAGGTATCAGTTGTTTTCGATATCCACGTGCCGGGTTTCCTTGAGGCAGAACAACCCGACGATCAGGCTCACGCCCGTCACCACCACCGGGTACCACAACCCATAGAAGATATCGCCGGTGTACACCACCAAGGCAAACGACACCGTCGGCAGAAACCCGCCAAACCAGCCGTTACCGATGTGGTAGGGCAGGGACATCGAGGTGTAGCGGATGCGCGTCGGAAACAGCTCAACCATCAGCGCTGCCAACGGCCCGTAGCACATAGCAGCGATGAAGATCAGCACCACGATCAGCACCACCACCATCAGCTTGTTGACCTGGGCCACATCCGCCGATGACGGGTAACCGGCCAGGGCCACGGCGCCACGCAGGGCCGCTTCATCAAAGCCGTCGATACGCACATCGCCGACGCTCACTTGCACCGGGCTGCCCACAGGGGCGGCGGCGCTGCTGTAGGGCAGACCCTGTTTGACCAGGAAGGTCTTGACCTTGTCGCACGGGCTGTCAAAACGGGCCTTGCCCACCGGGTCGAACTGGAAGGTGCAGGTGGCCGGGTCGGCCAGTACGGTGATCGGCGCCTGTCGGCTGGCCTGGTCCATTGCCGGGTTGGTGTAGTGCGCCAGGCCCTTGAAGATCGGGAAGTACAGGGCGGTCGCCAGCAGCAGGCCGAGCATCAGCACTGGCTTGCGCCCGACCTTGTCCGACAGCCAACCAAACAGGATAAAGAACGGCGCGCCAATTACCACGCTGATGATCAACAGCATATTGGCCAGGGCCGGGTCCATGCGCAGGAATTGGGTGAGGAAGAACAGCACATAAAACTGCGCCGCGTAGAAGGTCACCGCCTGCCCGCCGTTGATACTGAACAGCGCGATCAGCACCACCTTGAGGTTTTCCCATTTGCCGAAGGACTCGCGAATCGGCGCCTTGCAGGCCTTGCCTTCCTCTTTCATCTTCAAGAAAGCGGGCGATTCGTGCAGGCTCATGCGGATCCAGGTCGAGATGCCCAGCAGCACGATGGAAAACAAGAACGGAATGCGCCAGCCCCACACTTCGAACTGATCGCCGGTGAAGTAACGGCAGGCCAGCACCACCAGCAGCGACAGCAGCAGGCCGAGGGTGGCGGTGGATTGAATCCAGCTGGTGTGCAGGCCGCGCTTGCCCGGTGGCGCATGCTCGGCCACGTAGGTGGCGGCGCCACCGTACTCACCGCCCAGCGCCAGGCCCTGCAGCATGCGCAGCACAATGAGGATGATCGGCGCAGCAATGCCGATGCTGGCGTAGGTCGGCAGCAACCCGACGCAGAAGGTTGCCACGCCCATCAGGATGATGGTCACGAGGAAGGTGTACTTGCGCCCGATCATATCGCCCAGCCGGCCGAACACCAGCGCACCGAATGGCCGCACTACAAAGCCTGCGGCAAAGGCCATCAAGGCAAAGATAAACGCCGTGGTGTCGTTGACCCCGGCAAAGAACTGCTTGCTGATCACCGCCGCCAGGGCGCCGTAGAGAAAAAAGTCATACCACTCGAACACCGTCCCCAAGGAGGAGGCGAAGATGACCTTTCTTGATTCGTTGGCGGTACTTGCACTGGCCGCCGAGCCCAGGGGTTGAGCATGTTCTGACATCGGGTGTCCCTCACAGTGATTATTTATTGTTGTTCCACTGTCGGCGCTGACCTCGGCGCCGCTATTTTTTCAACGTCTTCAATATCGTTAATGATTACGCGGGGTGCCTTGTAGTGCGCGGTGCCGTTGGGTTTTTCGCGAGCAAGCTCGCTCCTACAGTGTTTGGGGACAGGATGAGCTGCGCGGCCTTCTCCGCGATCATCAGCGTGGGTGAGCAGGTATTGCCGGAGGTGATGCGCGGCATGATCGACGCATCCGCAATGCGCAGGCCGGGAATGCCGTGTACGCGCAGCTGGCTGTCGACCACGGCGTCTTTGTCATCGCCCATGCGGCAGGTGCCCACCGGATGGAAAATCGTGGTACCGATCCGTGCAGCGGCCTCGTGCAGTTGTTCTTCAGTTTGCAGGGCTTCGCCGGGCAGGTATTCCACCGGTTTGAACTGGCTCAGGGCCGGAGCGGCGACGATGCGCCGGGTCAGGCGAATAGCGTCGGCGGCCACGCGCAAGTCTTCGGGGTGGCTGAGGTAATTAGGCTGTATCAGCGGCGCATCCGCCGGGTTGGTCGAACGGATATCCACCCGGCCGCGACTTTGGGGGCGCAGGTCGCAGACCGACGCGGTAAATGCCGGGAAGCCGTGCAACGGTTCGCCAAAGCGTTCCAGGGACAGTGGCTGCACATGGTATTGCAGGTTGGCGGAGGTTTGCTCCGGGCCGGAGCGGGCAAACGCGCCAAGCTGGCTGGGCGCCATCGACAGCGGGCCGCTGCGGTCGTACAGGTAGCGCAGGCCCATGCCCATCTTGCCCCACAATGTGCCGGCGATCTGGTTCAGGGTGCGGGCATTTTCCAGCTTGTAGATCAGGCGCAGTTGCAGGTGATCTTGCAGGTTGCCGCCAACGCCTGGCAGCTCGTGCACCACGTTGATACCCAGCGGCTTGAGCACATGGGAAGGGCCGATCCCTGAGCGTTGCAGAATGCCCGGCGAACCCACCGAGCCGGCGCACAGTACGATCTCTTTGCGCGCCTTCCAGCTCAGTGCCTGGCCGTGTTGGCGTCCCAGTACCTGCGAGGCACGACCGTTTTCCAGTAGCACACGCTCAACCTCTACCTCAGTCAGCACGGTGAGGTTGGGGCGCTGGCGGATCGGCTTGAGGAACGCCTTGGCCGCATTCCAGCGCACACCGGCTTTCTGGTTGACCTGGAAGTAACCGCAGCCCTCGTTGTCGCCCTGGTTGAAGTCATTGATATTGGCGATGCCGCTTTGGGCAGCCGCTTCACGAAACGCATCGAGGATCGGCCACGACAGGCGCTGTTGCTCGACGCGCCACTCACCGCCCTCGTTGTGGAATTCAGAGCCGCCGGCAAAATGGTTTTCGCTCTGTTTGAACAGCGGCAGTACGTCTTTCCAAGCCCAGCCCGCGTTGCCCGCCGCCGCCCAGCCATCGTAGTCCTGGGCCTGGCCACGCATGTAGATCATGCCGTTGATGGACGAGCAGCCGCCCAGCACTTTGCCCCGTGGGTAACTCAAGGCGCGCCCCTGCAGGCCGGCTTGAGGTTGGGTCTTGAAGCACCAGTCGGTGCGTGGGTTGCCGATGCAGAACAGATAGCCGACGGGGATATGGATCCAGGGGTAGTTGTCGCGGCCACCGGCTTCCAGCAGCAGGACACGGTGAGCCGGGTTGACGGACAGACGATTGGCCAGCAGGCATCCGGCAGGGCCGGCGCCGACGACGATGTAATCGTATTCAGCAGTTGCATTGGGCATCTGGGGTCTCGCTTGTTTTTCTTATTGGGCCCATCCTAGTTGTTAGTTTTCGTCTTAAAAATGTTAGTTTTTACCCACCCGCTGTGCGTTTTTAAACAACGCCGGCGGGCCCAGGCTCTGGAGGCGATATGTTCGACTGGAATGACCTGCGGTTTTTTCTCGAGTTGCAGCGCAGTGGCCGCCTGCTCACCGCCGCCCAACGCCTGAAAACCACGCATGCCACCGTGGCGCGGCACATCGACGCCATCGAGAAAAGCCTCGGCACGGCGCTGTTCGTGCAGCACGCCCAGGGCTATGAACTGACGCCTGCCGGCGAAGCATTGCTCAAACATGCCGAAGCTATGGAAAACGTGGCACTGCTGGCCGAAGACGAGCTCACCCACTCTGCGGCGCCCCTGGGCAAGATTCGCCTTGGTGTAGCCGAAGGGCTGGGCGTGATGTTTCTGGCCGCACGCATGGGCGGGTTGTTTGAACGCTATCCAGGTTTGGAGGTGGAGCTGGTCGCGGTGCCGCGTTTCGTCAGCATCCTCAATCGCGAAGCGGAGATCAGCATTCACTTGGAACGCCCCAGCGCCGATCAACTGGTGACGCGCAAACTCACCGATTATCGTCTGGCGCTGTACGCCAGCCGTGCCTACCTGGCGCGTAACCCGCCCATCGAAAAACGTGAAGACCTCTCTGCCCATGCCTGGATCGATTATGTCGATGACCTGCTGTTCAGCCAGGAATTGAAGTTCCTCAACAGCTTCTGCCGTAGCCCCCGGGTGGTGTTCCACAGCACCAGCGTGATCGCCCAGCACCAGGCGGCGCGTTCGGGGTTGGGCATTGCGGTGTTGCCATGTTTCATGGCGGCTGGGGATGGAGAGTTGGTGCCGTTGCTACCGGCGGAGGGTATCCAGCGCAGCTATTGGATCAGTTCGCGCCGGGAGCTGCACAAGTCGGTGCGGTTGCGGGTGTTGTGGGATTATGTGGTGGAGCTGTGCGCAAGGGAGCAGGGCTTGTTGCTCGGCGAATCCCGCTGACACACACGGATTAAAATGTGGGAGCTGGCTTGCCTGCGATGGCGGTGTGTCAGTCACCGATGGGCAAGCTGACCGGCCGTCATCGCAGGCAAGCCAGCTCCCACATTTGGATCGTGGTGTGTCAGGGACAGTCTAGAGCTTTACTACCTGATGCACCTGCTCGGCACAGGCCCGGGCCTCTTCAATCATCTTTCCGAACGCATCGCTGGTGACTTCGGCATGGGTCAGCCAGCGCTTTTTCTGGCTCAGGCGATAGTGATAGCGCAGCGAGCCGTTCTCCAGTTTTCCGTCCAGGTCGAGGTTGTACCAGGGCGAGCGTACCTTGCAGCCGGGGATGGCTTTTTCCATCTTCCCGCCTGCCAGGGTGTAGGTGTAGTCATAGGTTTCAGGATTGCCCAGATAAATGTCGGCCTGTTGCCCCTGGCGGCGATAGTTGATGTAGCCCTCCCAGCGGTCTTTCAAGGACGGGTCGGTGTAGACATAGTCATTGGCCAGTTTTTCCAGGGCGCGCTGATCGTTCATGCGGGCGGTGACGCTGTAGCCGTCATGTACCACAAAGCGGGTGGGTTCGCGGGTGATCTGGCAGTCGCTGATATCGTTGCCGAAGTTGGCGCAGATGTTCTGGTCGGTGGCGGTGGTGCCTTGCTGGCGGTCTGCGACGCTCAGTTGCATCAGCGGCAGGCGGCTGAAGGTAATAGTCGCCTTGACCGCGCCATCTCCCTCTTTGCCGTACTGCACCTGTTTGTCCAGGCGTATCGAGACTTCGGGGCGCTCCAGTGGGATGTGTTCTTCGCGCACCTGGCCCTGCGCATCGTTGACCAACACCCAGCGGTCCTGAATATCGGGCATGGTCTGGCCAGGGGCGAAGACCGGGTTGGTCGGGTCAAGCCACCACACCTGGCCATTCACTTCGGCACGCACGATGGCGTGGTTCGGCGCCTGGGTGCCGGGGATCAGCAAGGCATCGACCACGTCGCCACGGCTGACCCACGCGGTCTCAGCCTTGATGCCACTGGCTTTGAGCATGGCCGTCAGCAGCGTCGCCAGGTCCTTGCAGTCGCCGTAGCCGTGCTGCTCGATTTCCGCCAGGCTGAACGGCACATAGCCGCGCTCGGTCGCGCGCCAGTCACCCAGGTAGCGGTAGTGATCATTGATGTGCTGCATCATTGCCGCGACTTGCTCAGCTGGCGCCAGGCTGCGTGCGGCGGCCACGGCGGCGGCGGCTTGCGCCGGCAGGGTGGCGCCGAGGATCTGGTTGTAACGCTGGGCGAAATCACCGAAGTACGCCTGGCGGTCCACGGCGCTGCCCACTTCCAGGCGTGGGACGCGCAGTAGTGCGGCGGCGGAGGATTCATTGATGTAGTTGAGGTAGGTCGGGGCTTTTTGCACCACATCCAGGGTCTTGCCGTTGCTCGAAGGCGTTACCTTGAAACCGTCGAACAATTCACTTCGCCACTGGATCGGCCGTTCGGCGGTAAAGCGCGCCTTGAAGCGATCGCGGCGGGCTGAGCTGGGCCCGAATTTGAGCACATAGTGGAATTGGGTCATCAGCGGTTTGGCCGGGTAATGCTGGCGTACCGTGTAGCGGATCTGCGTGCCCACGCGCAGGTTGGGGAAGGCCAGGGAGGTTTGCTTGTCGCGGCTGAAGCCTTGGTCCGGGTTGGGTGCGCTGCGGGTATCGATTTGCGTGGCGGCCAGGGCGACGGGCTTGGCGCCAGGCTGGGTGGACTGAGCGCTGACCACTTCAAAGGTGTCGGCTTCGGAGTAGTCGAAGTCGATGCGCGAAAGCATTTCGCGGCCGTTGGCCTTGAGGATCGTGTAGCGGTAAGTGGTGGTGCAGTCGGTGCTGGCGTCGCGGTTGAAGTGGCAGTGCAGCTCGGTGTCACTGGCCAGCGGGGCTTCGGCTATGGGTTGCAGGGCTGCGCTGACGGAATGGGAAACCAGCCCCAGGCTGATGGCAATCAAAGGGCGGTGAAACGAAAAACGGTACATGGGCGCCTCGGGTGACACATTGAAACAGCTACCCGGCGGGTAGCGAGAAGGCGCCGGATGATAATGGATCTCAACGGCAAAGGCCAGGATTGTTCGACAATTTATCGGGCTGAAAGGCCCGTGCTAGAGCCTTTTGTTTGATTTGTGTCAAGGTTTCAGCAGTTCGAACTCTGCACTGGCCAGGCGTTCACCGTTGATCAAAACATGTATCCGATGCGTGCCGGGGTAGTGCTTGCGCGTGGTCAATTCGCGGATGTGCTGCTCGCGGTTGATGGTCTGCCGTTCGCCGGCGCCCAAGGTAAAAGCCTTGAGCTTGAACACTTTGGATGCGCTGTGGCCAGCGCTTTTTACGTAGTCGATGGCGTAGTCCACCACCAGTTTTTGCGCGTGCGTGGCGGTGGATTCCAGCTGGAATGACAGATTGATCCGCTCGCCCAATCGGATCACGGCGGGGGTGACGCTCAGTCCACGGATCGTCACCTCAGCCTTGGCTCCGGCCCCCATGATCGTCAGCGCGCGGGTGTCGCCTTGCTTGATCAAGCTGCGCAACGCATGGCGAGCGATCCAGGCGGTGTGGGCGTTGGCCAGGTTCCAGCCTTCGATCACGTTGAGCACCCAGTCGGGGTGGTCCTTGGTGATGTCATTGAGGTGGTTGGCCACCGACTTGCGCACATAGAGGCTGCTGTCGGCCCTGAGGTTATCCAGGATCGACGCACATATCTTGGGGTTGGCCTGCACGTTGGCGAGGCGAAACGACCAAGGCAGGCGAGGGCGTGAGCCTTCACTGGCCAGGCGGCGTACGTGTTCGTTGCCATCCAGCGACCATTGCTGCATCACTGCCAAGGTGCGCTCGAAGTCGTGCAGTAAGAAGTGGCGAATGGCGAACTCGGCCGAACCAAAGGTGGTGAAAAACTTCAGCGCGGCCATTGAACGTTTGAAATCACCCAGGCCATAACTCGCCACGTAATGCGCCAGGAACAGGCTGACAAAGCCGCTGTTGATGCGCGGTGCCAGAGCGTAAAGCAGCTTGAGGGTTTGCGCATAATCCAGCGGGATCACCGCGTGCAGGCTCTCGCTGACCCGGGCCATGCGTTGCATCACCGATAACTCGGCCAGCCCGACGCAAGCGTGCTGGAGAAAACCCTTGGCGTCGAACGCCGGGTACACCACAGTCATTTCGGTGGCGATGTGCTGCAGGCGTTCGATGTTGAAGATTTCCTTGAGGGCCGGGGCGGCTTGGTCGCTCATCTGCATTTCCATGGTGGGGTCAGAGAAACCAGCGATATTCTCGCGCATGGATCTCTTGTTGAAAGGCCAGGTGATCCTGGCGTTTGTTCTCGCAATACACGTCGACAAATTCCGCGCCCAGCTTGTCGCGCAGTATTGGTTGCTGCTGCATGGCACGCACGGCGTCGAGCATTTCCACCGGGAAATCGGTGCCGCTGTTGCGGTCTTCGTTCAATGGCGCGATGGGTTCGCGCTTGGCCTCAAGCCCGTGCTCCAGGCCCACCAGGATTGCCGCCAGCACCAGGTAAGGGTTGGCATCGGCGCTGGCCAGGCGGTGCTCGATCCGCAGGTTGCGCGGGTCGGACTCGGGGATGCGCACACAGGCATCGCGGTCTTCAAAGCCCCAGCTCGCCCGCGTCGCAGCGTTGACCGTGCCGCCCAGGCGACGGAAGGCGTTGTGGTTGGGCGAGAAGATCGGCATGCAGTGGGGCAGCAATTCCAGGCAACCGGCTACGGCGTGGCGCAATGGCCGCTGCTGATGGGTCGCTAGCAAGTTATTGCCCGCTGCGTCGTAAAGGCTGACATGCACGTGCATGCCGCTGCCGGGAAATTGCAGATAGGGTTTGGCCATGAAGCTGGCGCGGTAACCATGCTTGAGCGCAACGCCACGGGTGCTGCGGCAGAACAGGGCGGCCCAGTCGGCGGCGCGCAGGCCGTCATCGCAGTGGCCGAAGTTGATCTCGAACTGGCCGGGGCCGATCTCGGCGGTGATCACCGTGATGTCGATGCCTTGGTCCTTGGCGGTTTGCGCCATGTCGTCGAGCACGTCGCTGAAACGCGACAGCCGTTCGATATGCAGGTTGGGCTGGTCGTCGGCATCCCCACTGAGCGGGTCGCGGGCGAATTGCGGCAGGCCGTTTTCCAGCTGTTTATCGAACAGGTAGAACTCCAGCTCAAACGCCACCACGGGATGAATGCCCTGATGCTGCAAGCGTTCCAGGACCTTGGCCAGGACTTCGCGGGGTTCGAACTCGATGGGCGCTTCGGTGCCGTCCGAGGTGATGAGCATTTGCCCCAATGGCTGCGACTCCCAGTTCACCGGTTTGAGCGTGCCGGGCACCAATCGGCGATTGGCATCCGGGTCGCCATCGTTGAAGCAGTAGTCGCCAATCTTGAACAACCCCCCCTGGACCCCCAGCAATACCGCATTCTGCGGCAGCTTCAGCGGGCTGCCAGCGGCGACTTTTTCAAGCATCTCCACGGGGTAGCGCTTGCCGTAGAAATGCCCGGGAATGTCCAGGGCGATCAGGTCGACATAGCGCACGTCGGGGTGGTTCTGGCGAAAGCTGCGTACTTCGGCCAGCAACGTGGAGGAATGGCTTTTCACGGGTGCAGCTCCTAGTTGTAAACCCACAAGACGCGGGCGGGCAGGTCGGTCAGGTTGGCGTAGCGGCAGTGGGCGAAACTGGCGAGGTGGAAACTGTCGCCGGGGCTGAGGGTGACTGGCGCGGCTTCGTCATCCACCCACAGGGTCAACTCGCCTTCGAGCACAAATCCGGCCTGTTCGGCACGGTCGCTCATGCTCTGTTCGCCGCTGTTGGCACCGGGGGCCAACAGGCTGTCAAGCATCGAGAACGCACCGTTCATGCTCGGCGACACCAGGATGTCGGTGATGCCATTGGCGTAATACACCGTGCGCCGCTCGTTGGGGCGTGTGACCCAATCCACCGCCTTGGGTTTGGGCAGGCTGTAGAAATAGGTGGTGGGCACATCGAGGGCGTGACTGATGGCGGTTAAATCGGCCACGGTCGGGCGCGACAGGCCACGTTCGACCTGGGACAGAAACCCCACCGACCGTTCGATTTTTTGCGCAAGTTGGGCCAGGGTGAGCTTCTTGTGCTTGCGCAGGTCGTGGATCAGCGCCGCGAGGGTGGCGAGTTCTTCTTGAGGGGTCATGAAATTTAATTCGAATAATTTCATGAAAAATTACACGATTATTTTCACGCTCGCAAACCCTATGCACAAACCCTTGTGGCGAGGGAGCTTGCTCCCGCTGGGCAGCGAAGCGGCCCCAACCCATTCACCGCATGCGTTCAGTGGATGCGCGGTGTGGCTTTTTGGGGCTGCTGCGCAGCCCAGCGGGAGCAAGCTCCCTCGCCACAGAGGATTGGGAAATATGGGGAAACTGTATTGGGCAGGGACATCTCAGGTGCCTGCTAGGTTGAATGGACCATTCAACCATTCAGGGGAGCAAAGGATTGCTTCACAAGCCCAACTCTCATTTGTTGCGACGTGGCCGTTATTCAGAACCTGGTCGAGCTTATTTGGTGACTGCCGTGGTTTATCAACGTCGCCCGGTATTTGCCGATCTTTACCTGGGGCGGCTATTGGTTGCCGAGCTCAAACGAGCCCATGACCTTGGACTGGTCAACTCGCTGGCTTGGGGCATTATGCCGGACCACCTTCACTGGTTATTTGAATTGCGAGGCGCGACGCTGCCTGAAGTGATGAAACGGGTGAAGTCGCGCAGCACACTGACCATCAACCGAGCCCGTCGCACGCACGGTGCTTTTTGGCAGTACGGCTATCATGATCGTGCGGTGCGGGCCGATGAAGACCTTATCAAGGCTGCTCGCTACATCATCGCCAACCCACTGCGAGCCGGACTGGTCGAGCATGTTGGCGACTACTCGCTCTGGGACGCCGCCTGGCTATAACGGTGTACCCCCCTGTGGCGAGGGAGCTTGCTCCCGCTGGGCCGCGAAGCTGCCCCAAAAAGCCCGACCGCGTACCCACTGAAAACATGCGGTGAATGGATTGGGGCCGCTGCGCAGCCCAGCGGGAGCAATCTCTGGCCACAGGGAAATACGGCTGAATGATTACGCGCCGCCGCGGTCGGAATCTGGGTACGCACCATTAATTGAAGGAGCACCCATGAAGTCGAAAACCTTAGCCGCTTGCCTGCTGGTCGCTGCCAGCTTTTCCTCCGTCAGCGCTGTAGTGCAGGCCGGCGATACCCCTCAGGAAACCGTGCAACCTTCAAACATCAACGCTCGTGATTTGAAAGAAGGCGACCGCGCTCCGGATATCCTGATGCGCAAGGAGTCGGCCATCAGCGATTGGAAAAAGCGCGGCCTGAAGCAGCCCGAAGAAGAAAGCCAGTGGGCGCGCGTAGGCGACAAGTACGTCCTGCTCAAGACCACCAACGGCACCATCCTCGAGATTACGCCAGTCAAGAAATAATCCCGCCGGGGCATCTGCTCGTTTCATGTTTCTTGCGTTAAGGTAACCGACCGCAATGGTCGCGTTACCTTTGAAGAACGAGAGCAGGATGCTTGCCACCATCAGAAACTACCCCCGCACCGTGAACCTGTTGCTGTGCGCCACGTTGCTGCTTACGCTGGCCAAGGCCATCACTTTTCCTTATCTCGTGATCTACCTCACCAGCCATTTCGCCTTGGACATTACCCAGGTCGGCCTGGTAATCGGCAGTTCGCTGATCGTCGGTTCGCTACTCAGTGTCTACGGTGGTTTCCTGGTCGACCGCATCAATAGCTATCGCCTGTTGCTCGGCTTGAGCCTGGTGTTTGTGCTGGGGTTTATCGGCACGGTGCTGGCGCAAAATATCTGGTCGTTCTATGGCTGCCTGATCCTGATCAACCTGGCCTACGCCGTCATCGATATTGCGGTGAAAGCCGGCTTCGCCAGCCTGCTGCCCGAAGACGCGCGCAGCGAAGTGTTTTCCATCAAATACACGCTTACCAATATCGGCTATGCCGTGGGGCCGTTCTTTGGCGCGATGGTGGCCAAGCTGGATATCAGCCTGCCGTTTATTCTGTCGGCGCTGTTGGGGCTGGGGTTTTTTCTGCTGTACGGGCGCTGGGGTGACCGTAACTTGGCCACGGTGGACGCCACGCAAAAGCCGCTGCCGTTCCTTGCCGTCGCCCGCGTTTTGCTGCAGGACCGTCGCCTAGTGTGCTTCACCCTCGGCGGTTTACTCAGCGCGGTGGTGTTCGGCCAGTTCACGGCCTATCTGTCGCAATACCTGGTGACCACCACGACCGCCGAATACACCTACACGGTGATCAGCGCGGTGCTGACCACCAACGCCGTGCTAGTGATTGCCTTGCAGTACTTGATTGGCCGGCGCATCTCGCACCGTTACCTGAGCCAGTGGCTGATCGCTGGCTTGAGCATGTTCATGCTGGGGTTGATTGGCTTCGGGCTGTCCACCAGCGTGGTGGGCTGGGTGCTGGCGATGGCGGTGTTCACCGTCGGGGAGATCATCGTGTTTCCGGCCGAATACATGTTTATCGACCGAATTGCCCCGGACCACCTGCGGGGCATGTATTACGGGGCGCAAAACCTGTCCAACCTCGGTGCGGCGCTGGGGCCGGTGCTGTGTGGGCTGGTGTTGGCCAGCCTGCCGGCCCATTACATGTTCTACATGCTGGGGGCGTTTATCGTTGCCGGCGGGGTGTTTTATTTCATGGGAGCGGCGATAAAGGCAAATCATCCAGCGTGAGCTTGCCGACGTTGTTGCTTTGCAGCTCGTAGCGCAATTCATCCACCATTTTCGCTACTTCCTGCGGGGTCTGCAGGCGGTTGGTGCTGATGCCAGTAACCACCAGGTCGACGCGGCCGGTCTCGGCATCGTAGACCTTGAGGGTCAAGGACGCGTCCCGGCACAGGGTGAATTCGCACGTCAGCGGTGACAGGCCTTCTTCGATGCAGTTGCGCAGCTGAGAGAGGGTAAACATGCGGGTTCCTTCTAGGCATAAATACGATCCCTTGAAGGTTATTGCTTGCACCGCCGCTCAATAAGGCGAATTCGCACTAGACGCACTAGTGCATTTGCAGGGTCAGGGCTTGTTTTTCAGGCGCAAATCACCGGCAAACAGCCCGCGTTCACGAGCCCAGACGATCGCAGCACTACGGCTGTGCACCCCCAGCTTGGAATACACCGTGGCCACATGATTACGCACGGTGTTGGGCGCCAGTTTCAGGCGCGAGGCGATTTCTTTGTCCGCCAGGCCCTCGCAGATCAGGCCCAATACATCGCGCTCGCGGGCGGTGAGGTCGGTGAAGGAAACATTCGGCAGGTTGGGGCTGTTGACGCTCTTGGCGTTGGCCAGCTTCTCGATCAGGGTCTGGCTGAACCAGGACGCGTCCTGCATGACTTCCTCGATGGCCGCCACCAGTTCCAGCTCCGAGCGTTTGCGCTCGGTGATGTTCATCAGCACCATCAGGTAGCAGGGGACGTCCTGGATAATCACGGTGTCGGCGGATACCACGCAGTCGATCACCTCGTTGCCTTTCTTGCGCACCTTGAGGTCCTGGCCTTCAAGGTTGCCGGCTTTTTCCAGGGTGGCGAACAACTGCGCGCCGGCCTGGGGGCTGTCGATGAAGTTGATGTCTTCGATGGATTTGCCGATCAATTCCTCGCTGATGTAGCCGGTGATGCTCATGAAGGCTTCGTTGATGTCTACTACCTGGCGGTTGTCGGCACTGCATACCAGGGTCGGCACGGGCGTCAGGCGGAAGGATTTGGCGAAGCGTTCTTCGCTCTGGCGCAGGGCGATCTCGGCTTTGCGCCGAGGCTCCAGGTCGGTGAAGGAAAACAGCATGCAGTCTTCCTCGTTCATGTCCAACGGTTGGCCGGCGACGATCACCAGTTTGCTGCCACCTTCGGGCAGTCTCAGTTCGGCCTGCATCTGCGGGATGGTCGCGCCTTCGCCCAGGCGCTGGATCGCCAGGTCCTTGCGCTCGGCCTGTTCTAGCACATCCAGTTCATACACAGATTTGCCGATGACCTGGTCGCGGTTGTAGCCGGTCATCTCCAGAAAACCCTGGTTGACCTTGATGTAGCGCAGGTCGCTGAGGCGACAGATCACCGCGGGCGCCGGGTTGGCGTTGAAGGTTTTCTCAAAGCGTTGCTCGGCGCTGGCCCATTCGGTGGCGTCGCTGAGGATCAGTACCAGCAACTCAGGTTCACCCTGGGCATCGGTCAGCACCAGGCTGCGCAGGCGATGTACCCAACTGCGGTGTTCGTCGTCGGCGGGTGTGACTTCCACCACCACATCGCTGAACTCTTCGCCGGCAGCCACGCGGCTGAGGGGGTAGCTGTCCAGTGGCAAGGGATGGTTGTTGCGATAGCGCAGGGCAAAGCGTTTGGCGTACGCCTCGGTATTGGCGCCCAGTTCCTTGACCTCGCTGACCCCATGCATGGTCAACGCCGCTTCATTGGCCCAGAGAATGGTCTGGTCGACCTCGGCCAGAATCACACCGTCGGACAGCCCGGAGATGATGGTTTGCAGTTGGCGGCGGTTGGTTTCTTTGGCGAGAACATCCTGGGTCATAACGTCTCCGATTAGGGCAGGGCAAGGCACATTGGGTTACGACATCCTGGCTTCAGGATAGTGCAGAGTAATTACCCACGGGGCAGTGCGAATGCACCAGACCACCTGGTGCATATGGGCCAGGACTGAACGTATGTCGTTTCGCCACACTCACACCCATCAAGGCACATTGCCTTGCTCCTCAATTTGAAAAGGACCTTTGTATGACCACTGTCTATGAAACCAATCGATCGCTGTTTCGAGTGTCGTGGAGCTCGGTATTGGCCGGTAGTGCAATCGCACTGGTCACCTACCTGGTCTTGAGTGTGTTGGGCACCGCCATTGGCGCCAGTGCCGTTGACCCGATGGAAGCGGGCAACCCGTTGAGCGGTTTTGGCACGGGTGCGGGTATCTGGTTGTTTGTATCGACTCTGGTCGCCATCGCGTTGGGCGCGTTCGTGGCCGGCCGCACCGCGCCGGATCGTGGCGGCCTGCATGGGGTGCTGACCTGGACCTTGACCACCTTGCTCACCACTTGGCTGTTGGCGGGCCTGGCTTCCAGCGTGGTCGGTACGGCCGGCAACGTGGTGGGTAAAGGTCTGTCTGCTGCGGGCAGTGGCATTGCTGCCGCCGCGCCGGGGATTGGCAATAGCATCAAGCAACAGTTGAACGAGCAGGGCATCGAGTTGGACTGGAACAGCCTGCAAGGCCAACTGGATACCTTGCTCAAGCAGAGCGGCAAGGCTGAACTGGACCCTGCCAATGTCGAGCAGAAAGCCGATCAGGCAGCTGCCGATGGCAAGCAGTCGGCTACCGATGCAGCGACCAATCCTGCCCAGGCCGGTGATGAGCTCAAGCAATGGTTCGAACGTGTGAAAGCGTCCGGCGAGCCAGCATTGAATGCAGCGGATAAAGAGGCGCTGGTCAACATCGTCGCGGCCCGCACTGGCAAGAGCAAAGAAGAAGCCACGCAGATCGTCGACAACTATGCCCAGGCTTATCAGCAAGCCATGCAAAAGGTCGATGAGCTGAAAAAGCAGGCTGAACAGAAAGCCCGTGAAGCCGGTGAAGTCGCTGCCAAGCAACTGTCCCGCGCGGCCTGGAGCACCTTGGCCATGCTGCTGTTGGGTGCGGCGTTGAGCTTCTTTATTGGTCGTATCGCGCTGACTACCCGTCGCGTGCCTTTGGCTTAAAGATGTCTGCGGCAAGGACGCCGCCTGTGTGAAGGGGTAAAATGCTGGCATTTTACCCTTATCCCACAAAGGTGACCCTTGAGCGCAGGCAAAGCCGTCGGACTGTTATTACTCACTTCCCTGTTGGCGGCGTGCGGCACCTCGCCGCCACGCACGCCCAACGACCTCTGCGGTATCTTCCGCGAAAAAGACGACTGGTACGACGCCGCCAAGGTCACGCAAAAGCGCTGGGGCGTACCGATCCAGGTGCCGTTCGCCATCATGTATCAGGAGTCGGGCTTTCGCCACGACGCCAAGACCCCGCGTAAATACCTGCTGTGGATCATCCCTTGGGGCCGCGTCTCCACCGCTTCCGGCTATGCCCAGGCCAAGGATGAAGTATGGAACGACTACCGCAAAGCCACCGGCCGCAGCGGCGCTGATCGCGAAGACTTCGACGACGCGATCGACTTTATCGGCTGGTACATGGACAAGACCTACACCATCAACGGCGTCTACAAATACGATGCCTACGGCCAGTACCTGAACTACCACGAAGGCTGGGGCGGCTACCGCCAGCGCACCTATGCCAGCAAAGCCTGGCTGCCGCCGGTAGCGAGCAAGGTACAGGCGCGTTCGCAGATGTATGCGCGCCAATATGCCGGGTGCAAGGATGAGTTGGGGCGCGGGTTCTGGAGCCGGTTCTGGCATTGGTTGTAAAGGGTCGACACGGCGACCTCTGAATGCATGCAGATTCAATGTGGGAGCTGGCTTGCCTGCGAAAGCGGTCGTGCAGTCACAGGTGCATTGACTGACACACCGCCTTCGCAGGCAAGCCAGCTCCCACATTGGATTGCGCTAACGCGGCTGTATGCATTCCAGCGAACGGTCCACCATCACGTTGGCCATTTCCCTGCACTTGCCAAACCCCTCCGATTCTGGGAAAACCCCAGCCTTTGACCCTTCAATGAGAACCCCATGAGCAACGACGAACTACAGGTCACCGACATCCGCCTGGGCGACGGCAAAGCCGTGGTCAAAGGCGCGCTGATCACCACCCAATACACCGGCACCCTGGAAGATGGCACGGTGTTCGATTCCTCCTGGGAGCGGGGCAAACCGTTCCAGTGCGTGATCGGCACTGGCCGCGTGATCAAGGGGTGGGACCAGGGCTTGATGGGCATGCAGGTTGGCGGTGTACGCTCGTTGTATGTACCGGCGCACCTGGCCTATGGCGAGCGCTCGATGGGCGCGCATATCAAACCCAACAGTAATCTGCGCTTCGAAATTGAATTGCTGGAAGTGCTGACACGGGATGATTGAAGAGGTTGAACATGGACGTTGATCCACAGGTGTTGCCTGGCAGTTTCCTCGAAGGCATTCGGGTGGTTGAGCTGCTTGGCTGCGATGAAGCTGAGCTGCAGCAGTTTTTTGAACAGGCGCCGGCTTACTTCATCGCGGTGAATGGCGAACCGGCTACCCCGACCGAAGCACGGGAAGAATTACGCGGCCAATTACCCGCCGGCTGGCATTGCAGCCGCCTGTACTGGCTGGGTTACCGAGATGCGCAGGGCCACCTGGTCGCCGTGGTGAATATCGCCGCGGATTTGCTCGCTACCGGGGTGTGGCACATCGGGTTGCTGCTGGTGCATGCGCGCTGGCACGGCAGCGGGCTGGCGCAGCGCTTGCACGCGGACCTTGAGGCCTGGGCGGTGGCGAAGGGCGCCCAGTGGCTGCGGCTGACGGTAGTGGTGGGCAATACCAGGGCCGAGCGTTTTTGGCCCAGACTTGGCTATGTACAGGTGCGTACCCGCGAGGGCATCACGATGGGTCGGCAGGTGAATAAGGTGTCTATCCAGGTAAAGGGTGTTGCCAGCGCGAGCATTGAAGACTACGTGGCGTTGGTTGAAAGGGATCGACCTGATACGCCATAGCCAGGGATGTACATCAATCCCAGGTAGACGCTGATCGAGCTGACGCACCGCGATCCAAATGTGGGAGCTGGCTTGCCTGCGAAGACGGCCTGACAGTCAACACAGTTGGACCGTGTACATATCCATTCCTGCGGTAACGGCTACTCAGGGTTCCGCTTTTACAGCGGCTCACTTTTGAAAAGCCGGACTGCCGGCCCAGACAAAAGTAAGCAAAACGCTCTTTCCTGAACCCATCCTGAAGAATCTTCTTATTCACCAGGCTGGCACTTTCCTACGGTTTACTCCGCCAACATCGGGGCGTAAGCTTCGCGCGTTTTCATCAATAGCGGAGACCCTCAGTGGGTACTTGTTCGAGTGACAGTCGTCGGCCGGTTTCGGTAACCGGCCTCTACTTGGCAAGGTAACGCGCATTTTCCAGATGCCGTTGTCTCGCCTCATAAAGCGAGAAGCGGCATCCCGGCGGTGGCCACTCCTGGCAACTGCCTGATTCCCTCTCATCGACGCTGACCAGCACCTGGGTAACGCCTGGATGCTACGGACGCGCCTGCCTGTTACGGCGGGCGGGCCAGGTTCGGCTGTGCCTGTGTGACGGGCGCGGTGTGGACGGGCAGTACCTGCACGACGGTTTTTCCTCGCGCAGGAGTTACACCATGAACCTCACTTTGCTCAAAGAGTTCTTCGCCGGTTTCCTGCGGACCCGGCATATCGCCCGGCATTTTCGCCGCCTGGCGATGCTGGAAACCGTGACCGATGCCAGCGTCAGCCGCGAAGTACCGCCCAGCCTGGCGCAGACACTGGTGGCCTCTGCCAACCGCAGCACTGTGCAATTGCTGGGCGTGCTGGGCAGCCACGCCGAGGGCTTGAGCACTCAGGAAGCCGACGCCCTGCGCGTGCAATACGGCCTTAACGAAGTCGAGCACGAACAGCCGCTGCCGTGGTGGGTGCACCTGTGGCATTGCTACAAGAATCCGTTCAACCTGCTGCTGACCCTGTTGGCGGTGATCTCTTGGCTGACCGAAGACATGAAGGCCGCCACGGTGATTTTCTCCATGGTGGTGCTCTCGACCCTGTTGCGCTTCTGGCAGGAGGCCAAGTCTAACAAGGCCGCCGACGCCTTGAAGGCCATGGTGAGCAATACCGCGACGGTGCTGCGCCGCGAGTCTGCCAAGCGCATTGAACTGCCGATCAAGCAACTGGTGCCAGGCGATCTGATTGTATTGTCGGCCGGCGACATGATCCCCGCGGACTGCCGCGTGCTCAGCGCCAAGGACTTGTTCGTCAGCCAGGCGGCGATGACCGGCGAATCCATGCCGGTGGAAAAGTTCGCCCACCAGCAGGACGCCCACACGCGCAACCCGCTGGAGCTGGAGAACATTCTGTTTATGGGCACCAACGTCGTGTCCGGCGCCGCCACGGCGGTCATCCTCGCCACCGGCAACAGCACGTATTTTGGTGCCTTGGCGCAACGCGTCACGGCGACGGACCGTGCGACCACCTCGTTCCAGCAGGGGGTCAACAAGGTCAGTTGGTTGCTGATTCGCTTTATGTTCGTGATGGCGCCGCTGGTGCTGTTCATCAACGGCTTCACCAAGGGCGACTGGACCGAGGCGTTGCTGTTCGCGCTGTCGATTGCGGTAGGCTTGACCCCGGAAATGCTGCCCATGATCGTCACCTCGACCTTGGCCAAGGGCGCGGTGTTTCTGTCGCGCAAGAAGGTCATCGTCAAGCGCCTGGACGCGATCCAGAACTTCGGCGCCATGGACGTGCTGTGCACCGACAAGACCGGCACGCTCACTCAGGACAAGATTTTCCTGGCGCGCCATGTGGACGTGTGGGGCCAGGAGTCGGACGACGTGCTGGAAATGGCCTATCTCAACAGCTACTACCAGACCGGCCTGAAAAACCTGTTGGATGTGGCCGTGCTCGAGCATGTGGACATCCATCGTGAGCTGAAAGTCGGTACCGCGTTCCACAAGGTCGACGAGATCCCATTCGACTTCAACCGCCGCCGCATGTCGGTGGTGGTGGCCGAGGAGCACCAACCGCACCTGTTGATCTGCAAAGGGGCGGTGGAGGAAATTTTGTCGGTATGCAATCGCGTGCGTCATGGTGACGTCGATGAGGCACTGACCGACGAACTGCTGGCGCGCATTCGCCAGGTGACCGCGGCCTTTAACGAAGAAGGGCTGCGGGTGGTGGCGGTAGCGGCGCAGCCGATGCCGGCAGGACGTGACACCTACACCCTGGCCGATGAAAACAACCTGACGCTGATCGGCTACGTGGCGTTTCTCGACCCGCCCAAGGAAAGCACCGCGCCCGCCCTCAAGGCCCTGAAGGCCCACGGCGTGGCGGTGAAAGTGTTGACCGGCGACAACGAACTGGTCACGGCGAAGATCTGCCGCGAAGTGGGCCTGGAGCAACAAGGCTTGCTGATGGGCAACGACATCGAGTCGATGAGCGACGCCGAACTGGCCCTGGCCGTGGAAACCACCAATGTGTTTGCCAAGCTCACGCCCAGCCACAAGGAACGCATCGTGCGGCTGCTCAAGGCCAACGGACATGTGGTCGGCTTTATGGGCGATGGCATCAACGATGCTCCGGCGCTGCGCACGGCGGATATCGGGATTTCGGTGGACAGTGCGGTGGACATCGCCAAGGAAGCGGCTGACATCATCCTGCTGGAGAAGAGCCTGATGATCCTGGAGGAGGGCGTGCTGGAAGGCCGGCGCACCTTCGCCAACATGCTCAAATACATCAAGATGACCGCCAGTTCGAACTTCGGCAACGTGTTCTCGGTGTTGGTGGCCAGTGCCTTTATCCCGTTTTTGCCGATGCTGCCGATGCACCTGCTGGTGCAAAACCTGCTGTATGACATCTCGCAGATTGCGATTCCGTTCGACAACGTCGATGACGAGATGCTTGCCACGCCGCAACGCTGGCAGCCGGGGGAAGTGGGGCGCTTCATGTTGTTTTTCGGGCCGATCAGTTCGATCTTCGACATCACCACGTTCGCACTCATGTGGTATGTGTTTGATGCCAACACTCCAGACCACCAAACGCTATTTCAATCCGGCTGGTTTGTGGTGGGGCTGCTGACCCAGACCCTGATCGTGCACATGATCCGCACGCCAAAAATCCCATTCCTGCAAAGCCGCGCAGCGCTGCCGTTGATGTTGATGACCGGCGTGATCATGGCCGTGGGGATATTCCTGCCGATGGGGCCTTTGGCGCACTACTTCAAATTGCAGGCGCTGCCGTCGCTGTACTTCGTGTTCCTGCCGGTGATTTTGCTGGCTTACATGGCGCTGACTCAGGCAGTGAAGGGCTACTACATTCGCAGGTTTGGCTGGCAGTAACAGGTTCCATGCAACATCGCAAATCCTGTGGGAGCCGGGCTTGCCCGCGATGACGGTGTATCAGTCGCCAGATTCATTGGTGGTGTACCGCTATCGCAGGCAAGCCAGCTCCTACAGGGACCTGCGAGTTACCAATGTGCCGCTGCATTCATGGAGATTTCTTATGCAGGCAATCAACAACATCAACCTCAACTCCCTGGTCGACACCGTGGTCAGCCTCAGCGCTGCGTTTATTCTCGGTGGCCTCATCGGGTTCGAGCGCCAGTACCGCCAGCGCACCGCCGGCTTACGTACCAATGTGCTGGTGGCGGTGGGCGCGGCGATCTTTGTCGACATGGCCAACCGACTGGGCGGTGCGGAAGGCGCGGTGCGCGTGGTCGCTTATGTGGTGTCGGGCATTGGCTTCCTGGGGGCGGGTGTGATCATGCGGGAGGAGGGAAATGTGCGCGGGCTCAACACGGCCGCAACCCTCTGGGCTTCGGCCGCGGTGGGCGCCTGCGCCGGTGCCGACCTGATCCTCGAGGCGTTGCTGGGCACGCTGTTTGTGCTGGCGGCCAACACCTTGCTGCGGCCGATCGTCAACAACATCAATCGTCAGCCCTTGGACGTGGTGTCGGCAGAGGTCACCAATATCCTCTATGTCATTGCGCGCCGCAGTCAGCAACAGGCCGTGATGGTGTTACTGGAAGCCGAGTTGGCACGCTGCAACTACCCTGCCAGCGACGTCGACGTGCGACCGTTCGGCAGTGACGAAGTGGAAATCGAGGCCATCCTCGCCGCCACGTCGGTGGATGGCGACGAACTGGACGCGCTGGTGGCGCGCCTCTCAACGTCAACCCTGGTGGTGCAGGCCTTCTGGAGTCCGAGCACCACCGACTGATCCTTATGGGCTGGCCAGGATTGGCTAAGCTTGCATGTGGAAAAATCCTACATGTTGTCCGGATTATCCCTTCGGTTGAAACATCATTGCATTGCTAAAGTTGGGTACTTGCGGCTGTTGCGCCGTTGAGGCCCGGCGTCCGTCGCTCTGTTGAGTTAATTGAAAAGGCCAGACACTGCTTGGTTACCGCTCCAAGGAAGCAGTGCCGCTTGTCGGAACTGTCATTTCTCACAGGTACCCAGGTCCGGCGTGATGTGTAAGGGTATTTTGTCCACATAAGGAAGTTTTATGAGCAAAGCATTAATTGTGGATGACCATCCGTTTATCCGGGCAACGGTCAAACACCTCCTGCAATTGGAGGGGTTTGATGAGATTTTTCAGGCGGGGGATGGCGCTGACGCCATGCAGTTGGCGAGGGAGCAACGTCCCGAGCTGATTATCCTCGACCTGGCGATGCCTAAATTAGGCGGGTTGGAGGTTATCAGCCGCATCAAGGCGTTGGGCTTGCCGTGCAAGATTCTGGTACTGACCTCCTACCTGGCGGTATTTTTTTCTACCCGTTGCATGCGTTCCGGCGCGATGGGGTTCGTCGCCAAGACCGGTGAGCTGGATGAGCTGCAAAAGGCTATCAAAGCGATCATGTCGGGCTACAGCTGCTTCCCCAGTTTGCCGACCAGTTCGGTGCGCCGCGATGATCTGCAAGAAACGGAACGGCAGATGATCGAGTGCTTATCGGACCGTGAGTTAACCGTGTTGCAAATGTTGGCCCTGGGGCTGGGCAACAAGGAAATTGCCGAACAGATGCTGCTCAGCCACAAGACCATCAGCACTTACAAGACTCGACTCAAGGAGAAGTTACGCATGTCTTCGGTAGTGCACTTATCCAAGTTTGCCCAGCGCAACCATCTGATCTGAATTGAGATGATCACCACCGCGTTTATAAGGTTCACCACGATCTTCTGGATGAGCCTGTTACCTCAGATCGCGGTGGCCCTGGATGAGCCCCATGCTTTGCGGCTGTTGGGGCATTCACGTATTGACACCCCGCAAGTAGCACTGGACGAGTCTGATTGGCGCTGGCTGCGCGAGCGGCGCACATTACGGATGGGGGTTTCTGCTCCCGATTACGCGCCTTTTGACTTGACCAATAACAACGACGAGCTCGAAGGTATCACCGCCGATTTTGCCGCACTGGTGGGTCAGGCCCTGCATATCTCCATAGAGGTACGGCGTTACGATACCCGCGATGAAGTGATCGAAGCCTTGAAGCAGGGGGGCGTGGATTTTCTCGGTTCCGCCAATGGCTACGAAGCGGCCGACCCGCAACTGCTTTTGTCTCGCTCCTACGCCAACGATCAACCGACCCTGGTGACTCGCAGCGGCGATAGCCAGGTGTTGAACGACGACCTGGCGGGCAAGCGCGTAGCGATGCTGTATCACTATATGCAGCCCGACGCCGTTCGGGCGTTTTACCCCCAGGCCCAATTGGAGTTGTTTGCCTCGACTTTCGAAGCCATTGGTGCCGTAGCGTTTGGTCGCGCCGACGTCTATTTGGGGGATGCTATCAGCAGCAACTATCTGATCAATCGCAATCACCTCAACAATGTACGTATGGCGGATTTTTCCGGCTTGGAAGTCAACCCGTTTGCGTTTGCCGTCGCCCGCGAAAATACACGTTTACTGCCCATTCTCAATGCCGCGCTGGAGGCGATTCCCGCCAGCGAGCAGATGGAAATCCTGCGCCGCTGGAGCGGAGGTAACCTGGGGATAATCGGCGTTGACCGGTTGCATTTGAGTGCCAGCGAACAACGCTGGGTGCAAAAGAATCCAAGGGTCAGAGTCGCGGTACTCAATGACTTTCTACCGTTATCTTTTATTGGTGATCAAGGCCAGTTCGAAGGGTTGAGTGCCGAGGTACTATCGCGTATCAGCTTGCGTACCGGCTTGAAGTTCGATGTGGTCCCGGGCGGCTCATTGCCGCGCCAGATCAATATCGTCAGTGCGGGTACGGCGGACATGCTGGCGGTCGTCACGCCTAGCGCGGAGCGTGCTGAAAAAGTGCGCTTTACCCGGCCCTACCTGACCAATCCCTTTGTGCTGGTAACCCGTAACGGTCCCCACAGCCCGCTCACGCTGGAGGACATGGTCGGCAAACGCCTGGCCATGGTGGTCGGCAATGGCCTGCATGAGGACATAGCGAAAAATTTTCCAGGTGTGATGTTTGTCGACGTGGAGAACCCCCAGCAAGCCATGGCGCTGGTGGCCAATGGTGACGCCGACGGCGCGGTCAACTCGTTGATCAGCGCACGTTATCTGATCACCCGGTATTACCGCGACCGCTTGCGTGTCAGCAGCACGGTTGGCATTGAGCCTGCACGCGTGACCTTTGGGGTAAATCGCAGTCAGTTGGAGCTGTATTCGATCCTCGACAAGGCGCTGCTGAGCATCACCCCTCAGGAAATGGACGAACTGATTGGCCAGTGGCGTAGCGAGGTCATCATCGAGGACAGCTATTGGTTGCGTTATCGTAATGTGATTCTTCAGGGCTTTGGGTTGGCGGCGTTGTTGTTGGCCATCACGCTGGGCTGGGCGATTTACCTGCGCAGCCTGATTCGCAAGCGCCTGCAGGCCGAGCGAGCGCTGAGCGATCAGATGCGGTTCATGAGCGTATTGATCGACGGCACGCCGCACCCGATTTACGTGCGTGATCGCCAAGGGCGATTGATGGCCTGCAATAACGCCTACCTCGACGTGTTTGGCTACAAACTTGAAGACGTGATCGGCAGGACCGTAGTGGAAACCGACATCGAAAACCCGCCACAGGCCCGGTCGTTTCATGACGATTACCTGCGCTTGATGGCCGGCGGCGAGCCGCAGATTCATGATCGAATCCTCAAGGTGCCCAATGGCGATGTGCTGACCATTTACCAGTGGATGCTGCCGTATCGCGACGGCGACGAGAAGGTGGTGGGCATGATTGCCGGTTGGGTAGACGTAAGCGAACGGCACCGGCTGCTCGGCCAGCTACAGGAAGCCAAGGACGATGCCGACGCCGCCAATCGCGCCAAGACGACCTTCCTGGCGACCATGAGCCACGAGATCCGCACGCCGATGAACGCCGTGATCGGCATGATCGAACTGGCCTTGAAAAATGCCGAGCAGGGACGGGTCGACCGCGATGCTCTGGAGGTGGCCTCGGTGGCTTCGCGGGGTATGTTGGAGCTGATCGGCGATATTCTCGATATAGCGCGGATCGAGTCCGGGCATTTGTCACTGACCCTGGAGCCCGCCAACCTGCATGAGTTGTTGGCGTCGGTCGCACGCGTATTCGAGGGGCTGGCCCGAGCCAAGGGGTTGGCACTGCAGGTTGAGCTGGACCCGTTGATTGACCAGGCGGTGCTGGTCGACCCGCTGCGATTCAAGCAGGTGGTCTCGAATCTGCTGAGCAATGCCATCAAGTTCACTCCCCATGGGCAGGTCAGTTTGGTCGCGCAGGCGGTGGTCGAGGGCGATCGCTTGGCCGTGCAGTTATGGGTGCAAGATACCGGCATCGGAATCAGCGTCACCGACCAGCAGCGGTTGTTCAGTGTGTTCATCCAGGGCAGCAATAACCAGCAATCGGCACGCAGCGGGTCTGGGCTGGGGTTGGTGATCAGCCGCAGCCTGTGCGAAATGATGGGCGGCCAATTGCACTTGAGTAGTGTGTTGGGGCACGGCACTCGGGTGGACGTGACGTTGACCCTGGTCATGACCGCCACGCTGCCAGCCCCGATTGAGCCTGTGCAAGAGGCGGCGCCTGAGGGGCGCGCGCTGAGCATTCTGGTGGTGGACGACTACCCGGCCAACCGCTTGCTGCTGGCCCGACAGTTGAGCTTTCTGGGCCACCGTATCATCACGGCCGAAGACGGTGTCCAAGGGCTTGAACAGTGGCGAACGGGGCAGTTCGACGGCGTCATTACCGATTGCAATATGCCGTTCAAGAACGGCTATCAGTTGGCCCAGGAGATTCGCGCACAGGAGCGTGAGCGGGGTCTGGGGCCCTGCCTGTTACTCGGGTTCACCGCCAACGCCCAGCCGGAGGAAGCCGAGCGCTGTCGGCAGGCTGGCATGGATGGCTGCCTGTTCAAGCCCACCGGGCTGGACGACTTGCGGGCGGCATTGGCGTCGCGTTCAGTTGGCACGAGCCCGCGACCCTTGGTTACCTTCAACTTGAGCACCCTGGTTGCGCTGACCGGGGATGATCATGCCGCGCTGGTCGAATTGCTGGCGCCGTTACTCGAAAGCCTGGAGGCGGATCGTGCCTTGCTGCCACGGCTGGCAAGCCAGGCAGACTTTGCCAAGTTGCACGACCTGGCTCATCGTGCCAAGGGAGGCGCGCGGATGGTCAAGGCCAACCCATTGATCAGTGTATGTGAGGCATTGGAGGCGGCGTGTGAACAGCGGGACCGTCAGGCATTGGGACCAGCGGTTGAAAGCGTGGGTGAGGCGATCGATGTTTTGCATCATGGCTTAAGCGCTTATTGCAATCAGCCCTGACTGTGGTTGATCGCCTTTCGGAGGATTTGGGAAAGTTCTTACATGAACGGGGAATAAGCCTGATTTTTTCGTCGGCATATGTCTGGAAAATGGGCGACGCTCACTGTCGAGCACTGCCTGCCCAGGGGTTTGCCATGCCGAACAAAGCATTGACCATCCTGATTGCCGATGAACAGCATCTGCAACGCCTGTACATCGAGAAAATGCTCAACCAGTTGGGCTATTACCGGATCGTGCCGGTGCAAACGTTCGAGGAGTTACGGATTCTCACCGCTATTCCTGCCGACCCATTCGATGTGCTGATTATCAATGCGGCGCTGATGGCCCAGGCTTACGAAGCTCAGCCTCAGGTGCGTCATGTGCTGGTCTACGATCACCTGGATCTGGGTGCGCCTTGCGGTGTAACGCCGGTAATACGGGTGCGCCTGCCGGGCGTGCCGGACAACGTCAATCTTGAACATTTCATGGGCATCGTCGACCCCTCGGAGGTCTTCCACGACCTGCGAGTGTTGCCGTGGCTGCGGGAGTTATCCCGCATGCCGGTGGCCAGGGCCTAGCCGCGTCCCTTAGGGAGCTTGCCCCCGCTGGGGCGCGAAGCGGACCCGCTTTTTGTCTAAAATGACGGGGGCTGCACCCCGTCCAGCGAGAGCAAGCTCCCTCCCGGATTTTGATTTTCACCGATCAGTCGGCTTTGCGGTGTTCCCGCAACTGCTCAGCGGCACTGCGTAACAACTGCTCGGTCCCGTCCCAACCCAGGCAACCATCGGTCACCGAAACGCCGTATTTCATCGACGCGCTCAGCGGCTGGCAGCCTTCGAACAGGTGACTCTCAAGCATCATGCCGACCAGCGAGGTATCACCTTGCAGGCGCTGCTCCAGCACGTCATTGAATACCGCCGGTTGGCGCAGCGGGTTCTTGCCGCTGTTGGCATGGCTGCAATCGACCATGATCCGTGCCGCCACCTTGGACTTGGCCAGGTCGTGCTTTACGCCGGCCACGCTTTGCGCATCGTAGTTGGGCCCACGGTGGCCGCCGCGCAGCACCAGGTGGGTGTCGGGGTTGCCGGGAGTCTGGATGATCGCCGGGTGGCCCTGGCTGTCCACGCCGAAATGGCGATGCGGGTGAGAGGCTGAGCGCATCGCATCGCAGGCAATGGCGACGCCACCGTCGGTGCCGTTCTTGAAGCCCACGGGCATGCCCAGGCCGCTGGCCATTTCGCGGTGAATCTGCGACTCGGTAGTGCGTGCGCCAATGGCGACCCAAGTGAGCAGGTCATCGAAGTAGCCGGCGGCCATGGGTTGCAGCAACTCGGTGGCCACCGGCAGGCCCAGGCGCAGCATTTCACGCATCAGTTCGCGGGACAGGGTCAGGCCGGCGGCCATGTCATCGCTGCCGTCCAAGTGTGGATCGTAGGCCAAGCCTTTCCAGCCCACAGTGGTGCGCGGTTTCTCGACGTAGGCACGGATCACCAGCAGCATCTGGTCGCTGACTTCAAGCGCGAGCTTCTTCAGATTGCGCGCGTATTCCATGGCCGATTCCGGGTCGTGGATAGAGCACGGGCCGACAATCACCAGCAAGCGTGAGTCTTCGCCATTGAGGATGGCGCGCACGGCTTGGCGATGGGCGTGGACTTGTTCGTTGAGGAACGGGCTGAGCGGGAGTTGGTGCTTGAGTTCAAGAGCGCTGGGCAAACGCTGGGTCAAGGCTTCATTGGCGCTGTTGAGGGTAGAGACGGGCAAAGCGGCGACGGAGGAGTTCATATTCAAGGCTTCCTGGGCAAGCGGCGGGCGATTCCCGCACGCTTGGCCTACTGGGGTGTTCGACAATTGGCCGTATCGGCTACGTGTGTTGGCTTGCCACCACGGGGTGACCGGTCGGAGGCGGCAGGCTGTCCCGAACGGAGCTGGCTAAATCGCCATGCAGTGCAAGTGTCGTAGCGGTAATAGGTGGCGTAGTTCATGGTGTGATTCCTTTAAGTGAGCGTGAAAAACAAGTTATCAGGCGCTGAAAAAACAAAACCCCCGGTCGGGGAGCCGACCGGGGGTTTAGATTTCTCTGGTAGGCGACCCCTTGAGTAGTGGGCGCCGATTTCAGGTATCAGGCGCGCCAGTGGCTAAACCAATACCCAAAATAAAAGCCGGCCAGTGCGCTCGAACCGTTCACACGGATAGCCGACACCGAGCGCAAGGCGCTGGCAGCAGGGCAAACCTGAGTGTGGGTGAGTGGCAACATGGGGCTCTCCAAATGATGAGGGGAGCTTACTAGAGGCGTGCGGGTGGATTCAATCAGTAATTTCTATTGCGTGGTAGTACTTACCGCTATGGGGTAAGTGTGGATATGCTGATAACTCTCAACCAGTGATTGCCAGGACGCGACCATGACTGCCTTGACCCTTGCTGCGGCGCAAACCGTTTCCATCCCGGGCGATGTCGCTGCCAATATCCAGCGGCACCTGGCGTTGATGCGGGCCGCGGCTGAACAGGGCGTGCAATGCCTGGTGTTTCCAGAACTGTCACTGACGGGCTACGAGCCGTTCCTGGCGGCCGACTTGGCCATCGACCCGCAAGACGCCGTGTTGACGCCGTTGCGTGAGTTGGCGCGGGAGCTGCGGTTGACGGCTGTGGTGGGCATGCCGGTGCGTCTGGCGCCACAAACAGGTGTGCTGATCGGCGCGCTGGTGCTTGGGGCGGACGGTTCAGTAGGCGTCTACACCAAGCAGCATCTGCACCCCGGCGAAGAGCTGGCATTTGCCGCGGGGCAGGGCGGTGAGGCCCTGGAATTGGCAGAGGAGCGTATCGCATTGGCAGTGTGTGCGGACTTTTCCCAGGCCAGCCATCCACGTCAAGCGGCGGCAGCGGGCGCCACGGTGTATGCCGCCGGCGTACTGATCAGCGAGGGAGGCTACGCGGCGGACAGTGCTTTGCTTGAAGGCTATGCGGCCGAGCATGGCCTGTTGGTACTGATGGCTAACCACGGTGGCCCATCTGGAGGCTGGGCTTGTGCCGGTCGCAGTGCGATCTGGACCGCCGATGGCAACTTGCTTGTTGCCGCCCCCGGTGTCGGCGACGCGTTGGTGATCGCCCGTCGCGATGGCGGGCAGTGGACCGGCCAAGTGGTTGCCCTCTGAATGAGGTTTCATTTGCGCCGGGCCACCGAGCAGGACTTGCCGTTTGCCCGCACCCTGACCCAGCAGGCCATGAGCTATTACTACCGTCAGAACGGTTTGTTGTGGTCCAACGACGGCTTCGACGTGGCCTGGGCGGGCCGCGAGAACTGGCTGATCTGCAACGATGATGGCGTCATGGGCTTTATCAGCCTGAGCCGCGACGGCAAGGCCCTGTATATCCGCGAGCTGCACCTGCTGGAATGCTGCCGCAAGCAGGGCGCGGGCACATGGGTGCTGGAGCAAATGGCGCTCAAGGCACGCGTCGAGGGCCTGGGCTTTCTACGTTTGACGGTGTTCAAGACCAACCCGGCAAGAAGGCTGTATCAGCGCCTGGGGTTGAGCATTGTCGGTGAAGAGGATGGCTTCTGGCGGATGGAGCGTGAGTGTCGCGCACTCACATCGGACTAAAACAGGCACGTCCTACAAATAAGCGCATACTGCTGTCAGCTAGTGCTTTGTTCATCGTGGGATTGAGCTTCAGGTTCATCCACGATAACGCCCTCTTTCATGCCCAGAAGTACCGCCACTTTATGGGCTTCTCCACGCCTTCCCTTTTTTCGCCCGGCGAGCACTTGATAGGTGGTTGCCGGGTCTACGCCATGCTCCCGGGCGAATGCTTGAACTGACTTTCCTTGATGTTCCAGCCAGGCCTTGGCTTGTGCAGCAGTACGGATTCCGGGCATAGTTCAAAACCGTTCAAGTTTGTTTAACGAAGTGATAGTTTGACACCTCTTGGGGTGTGCCAATTTAGGATCATACATCCAAATGAGTGGAATCGGTTCGCGCTTAAGGCAAGAAAGAGAGCGACTTGGCCTGTCGCAGAAAGTTTTTGGAGAGATTGGAGGCGTTGAAGCGAACGCCCAAGGCAAATATGAAAGCGGTGGTCGTGCACCCAAGGCCGACTATTTGTCTCGCGTCGCCGAAAAAGGAGTGGATATCCTGTACGTATTGACCGGCAGCCCAACGCCGATCCAGCTGGATAACCTGAGCAAGATCGAAGAAAAAGTGTTGGGCAATTACCGAGCGATGTTCAAGGAAGACCAGGACGCAATCCGTCGCTTGACCAGTACCTTGGCTGAGCATTCATCCGTGGTGAACGGAAAAGCCAAGTCGCACCCCCAGGATTCCTGACCTTTAGCCCAGGAAACAGTGCTGTTCGCCAGCCGGCGAACAGCCGCAGCACGTTGAATCTCTATATATATGACACTTGCAACTAGGTCTGCGCCTTGGTTTTTTGCTAAGGTGTTCAGCAACCTATAAGACCATATCGCGAGGTGTCTGCTTGATTAGGGTGCTAGTAGTCGATGACCATGATCTCGTTCGTACAGGCATTACACGAATGCTGGCTGACATCGACGGCCTGCAAGTAGTCGGCCAGGCGGAGTCGGGGGAGGAATCCCTGATCAAGGCCCGGGAGTTGAAGCCCGATGTGGTACTGATGGACGTCAAGATGCCTGGGATTGGCGGTCTTGGTGCCACGACCAAGCTATTGCGCAGCCACCCGGACATCAAGGTCGTGGTGGTCACGGTGTGCGAGGAAGACCCGTTCCCCACCCGTTTGCTGCAAGCCGGTGCCGCCGGCTACCTCACCAAGGGCGCAGGCCTGGCCGAGATGGTGCAAGCCATTCGCCTGGTATTTGCCGGCCAGCGGTATATCAGCCCGCAGATTGCCCAGCAATTGGCGATCAAGTCGTTCCAGCCCACCAGCGATTCGCCATTTGATGCGCTGTCGGAGCGGGAAATCCAGATCGCCCTGATGATCGTCGGTTGCCAGAAGGTGCAGACCATCTCTGACAAGCTGTGCCTGTCGCCCAAGACCGTCAATACCTACCGTTATCGTATCTTCGAGAAGCTTGCCATCAGCAGTGATGTTGAATTGACCCTGCTCGCAGTGCGCCACGGCATGGTGGACGCCAGCGCCTGACATGACCACACCGTTTGATCCGAGTGCCTTTCTCTCCACCTGCAGTGGCCGCCCCGGCGTGTACCGCATGTTCGACAGCGAGGCGCGCCTGCTTTACGTGGGCAAAGCCAAGAACCTGAAGAACCGTCTGGCGAGCTACTTTCGCAAGACCGGCCTTGCGCCGAAAACCGCCGCTTTGGTGGCGCGTATCGCCCAGGTCGAAACCACCATCACCGCCAATGAAACCGAGGCGCTGCTGCTTGAGCAGACGCTGATCAAGGAGTGGCGGCCGCCTTACAACATCCTGCTGCGTGATGATAAATCCTACCCTTACGTGTTTTTATCGGATGGCAACTTTCCGCGCCTGAGCATTCACCGCGGGGCAAAAAAGCAAAAGGGCAAGTACTTCGGGCCTTACCCCAGCGCTGGGGCGATTCGTGAAAGCCTGAGCCTGCTGCAAAAAACCTTTTTTGTGCGTCAATGCGAAGACAGCTTCTACAAGAACCGCACCCGGCCGTGCCTGCAATACCAGATCAAGCGCTGCAAGGCGCCCTGCGTGGGCCTGGTGGAACCTTCGGAGTACGCCGAAGATGTGCGCCATTCGGTGATGTTCCTCGAAGGGCGCAGCAACGCACTCACCGACGAGCTGTCCGGGGCCATGGAGCAGGCCGCCAGCACCCTCGATTTCGAAAAGGCCGCCGAACTGCGCGACCAGATCTCCCTGCTGCGCCGTGTCCAGGACCAGCAAAGCATGGAAGGCGGCACCGGTGACGTCGACGTGATCGCCGCGTTCGTCAACCCGGGCGGCGCCTGTGTGCACCTGATCAGCGTACGAGGCGGGCGGGTATTAGGCAGCAAGAACTTCTTCCCGCAGACCGGTATCGACGAAGACGTGGCAGAGGTCATGGCCGCATTCCTTGGCCAATACTACGTCAGCAGCCCTGAGCGGGACCTGCCGTCTGAACTGATCGTCAACGTGGTGCACGAAGACTTCCCCACCTTGATCGAGGCCATCCACGAGCTGCGCGGCCGCGAGCTGGACATCAGCCACCGCGTACGCGGCACCCGTGCCCGCTGGCAGCAACTGGCCGTCACCAACGCCGAACAGGCCCTGGGTGCACGCCTGGCCAATCGACAGCACGTCGCTGCACGCTTCGACGCCCTGGCCGAGGTCCTCAACCTGGACGAGCCGCCCCAGCGCCTGGAGTGCTACGACATCAGCCACTCGAGCGGAGAGGCCACGGTGGCCTCTTGCGTGGTATTCGGGCCGGAAGGGCCGATCAAGGCCGACTATCGGCGCTACAACATCGAAGGCGTTACCGCAGGCGATGACTACGCCGCCATGCACCAGGCGCTCACGCGGCGATTCAGCAAGTTGAAGGACGGGGAGGGCAAGTTGCCCGATATCCTGCTGGTAGACGGGGGCAAGGGCCAGTTATCCATGGCCCGTGACGTGCTCAACGAACTGGCGGTGCCCGACCTGATCCTGCTCGGTGTGGCCAAGGGCACCACGCGCAAGGCCGGTTTCGAGACGTTGTACTTGAATGATGCCGCCCATGAGTTCACGTTGAAGGGCGACTCACCCGCACTGCACCTGATTCAACAAATCCGCGACGAAGCGCACCGTTTCGCCATTACCGGCCACCGCGCCCGCCGTGGCAAAACCCGGCGAACCTCAACCCTGGAAGGGGTTGCGGGGGTTGGCCCGACGCGGCGTCGCGACTTGCTTAAACATTTTGGTGGCTTGCAGGAGCTCTCCCGTGCCAGCATTGACGAAATAGCCAAAGCACCCGGTATCAGTAAAAAGCTCGCTGAATTGATTTATGCCAATCTGCATAGCGAATAGAATGCCTTCTCACCTCGTAGCCAGTTGTGCCGATGAATATCCCTAATCTGATCACCGTTCTACGCGTCCTGCTTATCCCGATTTTCATTTTGTTGTTCTATTTGCCGTATGAATGGAGCTACGTCGCGTCCAGTTCGGTATTTGCCTTCGCAGCCGCCACCGACTGGCTCGACGGCTACTTGGCACGCCGCCTGGAACAGAGCACGCCCTTCGGCGCGTTCCTCGACCCCGTGGCCGACAAACTCATGGTGGCCGTCGCCCTGGTGCTGCTGGTGCAGGAACACGGCAACCTGTGGCTGACCCTGCCGGCCGCCGTCATCATCGGCCGCGAGATCGTCGTCTCGGCCCTGCGCGAATGGATGGCCGAAATCGGCGCCCGCGCCCACGTGGCCGTCTCCAACATGGGCAAATGGAAAACCGCCGCGCAGATGCTCGCGCTGGTGATCCTGCTGGCCAACCCGTCGGACTTCTCGTTCTGGGTCCTCACAGGCTACGCCTTGCTGCTGGTCGCGGCCGGCCTGACCTTGTGGTCCATGCTGCAATATCTGCGTGCGGCCTGGCCCCATCTGCGAACCACCGTTGAAAAGAAATAAAACTTTTTTGAATCAAGGGGTTGACGGGTGCTGAGGATTCTATAGAATGCGCATCACCAAGCGGGAATAGCTCAGTTGGTAGAGCACGACCTTGCCAAGGTCGGGGTCGCGAGTTCGAGTCTCGTTTCCCGCTCCAAGCATTAATGAAAAAGCCACTCTAACGAGTGGCTTTTTTTTGCTTGTGATTTACGGAATAGACGCTTAGGCGTCTTTTTTGTTTGTGCGCACAACCGTAGGGGACGCGCTCAAGTTCGTATGTTACCAGATCCGCTCAGTTCGCCTGGGTCGCCAGGCCAACTACTGTTCGCTCAACTTCCCGATGCGCCTCGACGCCTTGGGAGGGTGTCACTTCTGGCACCGATAATCCTGAGTAACGGTGGTTTCCAGGCAGTGGAATTGCCCCATCGTGTGGCACACGGATTTTTGCGCGCCTGCGCGCTCAGCGCGCGCGTAGTTCCAAAACTGGCAGCGCCCCGTGGCAATCGCCAACCCTTGGGACTCCCGGATCTGCGCGTACTCAAACGGCGTCCGTACGTAGAAGAGTTGCACAAGGCCGTCGGACGGGTTGCCGCCGGTGGCCTCCCAATATTTCGGCGTTGCGCAGCCTGCAAAGAGCGGTAGGGCGATGGCGACGATGATGGATTTCATTGTCGAGGACGATCCTTCATGGAAATGACATTTGTCAGGTGTTTTTTTGTTAGCCAGCCTTAGCGTAGGTCGCCTTAAGGCGGCCCAAATTTGACCGACTGGCAGCCACTGGACAGCAGCAACTCGCCTTCATCGGCTTCAAACCCGACAATCTTTCTGTCCTGATCGACGATGATGGAAAGGATGCAGCGATTCGGGTTATTGACGGTTGCCCAATAGTTGGTGTGCACCATCACGTTGCCCTGCCTTTCCGCGCTTTGTGCCACCACCTCATTGCTGTTGTAGGACGTGTCGCGGTACCACTGCATCACCACATGCTGGTCGTCAGCGGTGCGATCCATTTTTTGGGGTGGACCAAAGAAATTGAGGGCGTCCTGCGCCGGGCGGCCTTTCCATTGGCTGCGCGCGTACATTTCCGGGACGGTGTCAAAACTGACGCAGCCGGTCTGCAGCAGTACGAGGGCCAAGGCCAATGCGCCTGTGTATTTCATGTTGATCACTCATTATTCAAGCGTGCCGGTTGGCGCCGGAGGTCATTTTTTCTCAGGTGCGCCCAAGAGGAAATTGAGGTCGCGCATCACGTCCTCGGTGCTGCTCTTCTTGGACTCAATGCGGATCGGCTGATTACCCGGCAACTGATTGAATAGGCCTTGCTGCGTGATCGCTACCAGTTGTGCGTTGTCGATGGAGCCAACGCCCATTGGCATCATGGCGTTGGACTTGCGTTTGCCTGGTGCGCAGGCGAAGTCATAGCCATGCTCCAGCCAGCTCTTGGGCACCGGCACCCAGCGTTTAGGCGCCGGCAGCACCGTGGTGGCCCCGGCGCGCAGGTAGGCGGTGGCCGAGTTCACCCTGAGCTGTCGTTGCGCGCATTGCAGCTCCAGCGTGTAGCTCACGTAGTTGGGGCTGTTGGGACTTTCGAACACCTGCACGACCGTCAGCTGTGTGTTTTGCGGGTCTTGTTGTGTGGCTTTTACCGACTGTGTATCGGCGAAGAACAGGTCTCTGTTAGGCGTGTCGCCGGTGCCAAAGATCATCCACCAATCGGTGGCCAGCGCGGGGGCTGCGCTTAGCGATAAGAGGGCGAAGGTCGAACCTGCGAGCAGGCGCTTTCGCAAACCGAGGGTGATGTTGTTGTACATGGTCAATCGACTCCTGTCGTGGACGCTGGGAGGGCCAAGGCTCAATCAAATGAGCGAGTGGGCACATCCTAGGCAGTGTCATCCGTGGGCTTCAATAACGTGGGCGCAATCAGGACGCGTCCTGCGAACCCATGCGCTGGGTCTGTAGGAGGTGTCTTTCAATGGCGTTGTGGGGGCGGTATCACGGTAGTGAAAACGCTCCAGAAATTGGAGGGTGGCACGCCGACGTCCATCCACATAGCCGGTGCGTGCGATGCCCGCACCGGTTGTCAGGGTTACTTCGTGCAGGTCAGGCGCGAGTACTTCGGCGGCTCAAGCAGGATGCCTGGAGTCATGACCGTCGAGCAGTTGAACACACGGCCCTTGGCGGTCGTGGCTTTGAAGTTCAGTTCAGCGCCGCCCAGGAAGTCCTCCTTGCTCTTGGTGACCGGGCCCATGGTCAGCTCATCCGTAGAGGCCAAGCCAATCGCCTCTGCTGTGACTTTGTGTATCTGCAATACGTTGGGATTGGTGGTGCAGCCGGCCAGCAGGCTGGTCAGTGCGAGCAGGAGGAGGGCGGTTGAGGTCTTGGTCATGGGTGTGGCTCCTTGCGAGTGGCGGCGACCAGAAATTGTGCGCCGTGCCGCCTGTGGGAATAATGAGGGGACAGAGATTTTCCCTACGGCGGCGGAGTCTAGGAGTGCGTAGTGGGACCCACAATCACCTGGAGGAAATCGAGACGGAAGCTACGGTGGAGCATGTTGGGGCTGACGGAAATCGGCTACAACAACCCAAGCGGTTATCCGGCTCTGCCACGCCGCATGACGCGCCCAATGCTCACCCGAATGAACTATGCGCCATGGGAACTGGAACCGGTGAACGCGGCGTTTATACTCAGTGAACCCGCAGTGTGAAAGAGGCAAAAAAACACATGGAGCTACACAAGGAGCAAGGAATGGGCTACGGGCAGGGGAAAGAAGCGCGCACAGGGCGACGATCAACGACGCTTCGCGCTGCCAGCGCGGAATGTTCCGGCGTGCGTCTGCGGGTAGTGCTGTCGGAGTGCAAGATCGCGCCAATGGATTTCGCGCTATTTCTGAAGATCAGCCCCCAGCGGCTGACCAATTGGTTTTCTCGTGGTATCCCGCACTCGCAGCTCGATAAGTTAGCCAGGCTGTTGAGCGTTAATGCACAGTGGCTGGAAACAGGGGCTGGCGAGAAATTCCCGGCGACAAGCGAGTAGCGAAGCCCTGCGCGAGCACATGGCAGAGAGCCCTCGACAGGCTGGGGGCTCAAGGTCTGGTGGTTGATTGAGTTACGACGCGACGGTTCGCAATATCAGGTGGGTCGCCGTAGCGGCGATGCTCTGCGCGCACATCGCCCCAATCACCGCAGATGTGCCGGCGCACATAGGGCAGCGGGTCGAGCAGATCCTGCCGGATCAGGGCGTCCACACAGCGGGAAATGGTCAGGCCACCGAAGGGGAATCGAGGCTGGAGGGTGACGAAGGCGGGCATGGGGAGATGCAGATCCTCCACGGCGATGGGGCTTCAGCAGGCATGCTCTAGCTGGGTAGAAAAGTCCATCGCGAGGGTGTTAGTGACTGGCTGCCGGCTAGATGTCCAACCCGCAGGTACTTCCATCGTTCGCTGACCCATGACGGCATCACTTTTTATGGGTGAGGGTGTTCGCCTCGCTGGTTTCCCTGACCGCAAACATCAGGCAGCGCACTGCTTCACGATCCTGTTCCGACAAGCAACGGTAGTAGTGGACCAGGCGCTCTTCCTCTCGGTTGAGCTGTCGGGGCCGCAGGGCTGTACCGATGGCGGTACGTAATGAGGGAAAAAATGAGGTATTTAGCATGATCCAAGTTCTTCATGAGGTGAATGGAGACGCGGGCTTCTTGCCCAGAACAACTGAATACATAACGTTTATTGTAGAAAAGGGCTCGTCATTTTTCGTGACTGCTGAGTTTTTCAGAAGGGGCTGTCGGAAGGGCTTGGCAACGATGTAGGAGTGATCTTTCAAACCCGGTTGAATGAAGGTGCGATTGAGCGGAGAGCCCGCCAAACTGGCCTCCATGGTCAGATTGGCGGTGGGGAGGTGCGAATCTGTCAGAAACGGGACACCTCCTTGAAGGCGCAGGTCAAATAGCGCATCGCCACCCGGTCGGTTTCCGACAGCGTGCGGAAGTGTTCAATCAAACGTGCTTCTTCATCCGTGAGGATGCGCAGCCGGCGTCTTTGCCAGAATACAAAAAACAGATGTGAAACCCCTTTACTTGACAGCATGAACTTCGTCCTATGTTGCGAAAAGCCAGCTGATTATGTCGGGTAGCTCGACCCTGCCTGGGTAGTCTGATCAAATAAATGACGGGGCATTTGAGGTGAGTGTAGAAACCTGTTTTGAACTGTGTGAAATATTTTTCTATAGGTGGTTTTGCTGTCAAAAGTCGGGTGTGACTCCGACCTAGACGCGTTCTGTTGACTACGCTTGATGGCCCTAGTCGTTACTGCACAAGAGGAAATGAAGAGAGCCCCGGAAACGGGGCTCGAAGAGGACAGCGATCAGGTATCGAGCAGCGGTAAACTCTCCAGCGGCTCGGCACCGGGATCAAAAATAAGAGTCGGTGTGAACTCAAGTATGCGATGAGTACGACAAACCCGATCGGCGATCTGGGGGGCACTAACGTCTTCGCAACATACTGCGTGTTCGGCTTGTTATGTGCATCACCTCTGCATGCAGCACTTGGCCGTGTTCGCCTATAACACGACGATCTTAGCTACTGCCCATTCCATCAAGAGAAAGCGCCCGATGGGCCACGCTCAACGCCCCATCGTGTTACCTAGCTGCTGGAAAGCACCGCCGACGGATGGAACATTGCCCGACGGAGCCTTGGCCGGGTCACGGCAATCCTGCGGTCTGCTCCCGGCCACGCTGAAGACCGAACGATAGCGTAGATACCCGACGGTCTTGAATTTAGGGATGTTCAACTCGGTCCTGGTATACAGGTAGAAACCGGCGAGCGAGTCATGTACATACTTGTCGAACAGCACGGTACTGGCTTCAGGCACTGGCGTTCGGTTCAGCACTAGCTCCGCCAGGTTGCGAGTTTCGGTAGGTAGGCGAGCGTAATTGTTCGCCGCCATTGATGGATGGGGGGTGGGCTCAAGTATCAACTGTCCGGTCCTGCGCGCCACCTCAATGCGCTTCAGCGTTGCCTGGTGCGCAAGCCATTCTTTACGATCCTGCGCAAGCTTGGCTACCAACTGGCTGAAGTCGCGGTGGGCGTTATTTAGATCATAGAGATCCTCGGCGTCGCACTGCTTATAGAATGGCTGCTGTTTCAGGTTCTCAGGTCCCTTCCAGAAACGTTTACCCTTCCAGGCCACGTACTGTTGGGAATGCTTGCGGATCTGCTGCGCATGTGGGCCAGCTTCGATAGTATGATCTTTCAACCACGTATTGTAGTCGCGGATCAACTGAGGATGACAACCGAAGTGCTTAGCCTCTATCGGATCTTGTCTGATCTCTTCGATGGTCATGAGCAGTACACCTGCCTTAATCGCCTCGTGGTGCATGTCGATCAACGGGATCTGCGACAGCTTAGCCGTACCATCCGCCTTGCTATCCACAAAGTCCTTTCCCTGTCCTCCCGGCGAGTAGCCTCCGCCCACATCCGAATGCATCCCAGGATATAGTCTCTCCTCGCCGCTTGTGGCGAGGTCCAGCGGGAAATTGATGCGCTGCTCGTGCAGGGCCGCAAAATGCACGGATTGTTTTGCCTCCGGGTGAACACTCATCAATGCGCCCGATGCCCAGTTCCACTTGCCATCCGACACCCTGCTCATTGATGCCAAGCCAACTGAGGCGACGGTGTCGAAGATGCCGAGGAAGTTAACGTACAGGGGAACTCCCGCGATATTGTGTCCGCAGCCGATGCCCCATGCGTCGGTGAATGCATACAGACGGTGTAAAAAGGCGCGCGCCTGCGCCGCGCCGCGCGAAAATCCAAATACGGATACGTGGACTGATTTTATGTGCTTCGGTCCACCCTTCACCACTTCTTCCAATTGGGCGGCCCGTCTTTCAAACTTGACCTTGCGGATCACGCTCTCAACTGGCGCAAAAATAAACATTTCTTTAACGGCGGTCTCCATCTGATCGCGGTGAATCAGTTGATCATCAGCGACGTATTGGTGAATCGAGTTAAAGACTTGGAGGATAGCCCAGTTGATTCGTTCTGCGCCGTACCTGGCGGCTGCGCCGCCAAGCATGTCGCCTTCTTCGCTAGAGTCACCAATGTCTGAAAATGGAGTTCCAACTCCCGGGATATAGTAATTGAACGTGCCACTTGACTCTTCCTGTAACCTTACATCGTATAATCGTGCGACGTTGCTATGTCCGTTCCGCTCACGCTGTGTCTTTTTACTGCGACGTTTCCCGTGTACATAGGTGCCAGCCCAATCCTTGTTGTTGCCAGTGCCGTCAAAAAAAATATTGACATGTACTTGTCCTTGACATTCTGAACCTTTCTCACGTCGGCAGGCCAACGCCTTGGCCCTCCGCTGGGCCTGTGGTCCTGTGAGCGATCGAAAACCACTTGCCGGCATTGATTGCGCACCGGTAGCTGTACGAGCGTTCATGATTTTCTCCCCTGATTTCGCCACTCATCTCTGATCGGATCCTCACCTTCGTTCAAACCTGCTTCAGGGCCTGTTAAAGGGTAATCCGGATGCCCAAGAGAAAGTGATGTCACAAAGATTTTCACGTCTCCGTTGCGCAAAAAGTGGACTGCCATCCGTGAAGCCCTCGCGTCGTATTCTGGAACGGCCACTACCTTTTGCTTAAAATTTTCCAAATCGGTGGTCCATTCAATCGCGACCTCATAGCCAGGGTGCCACCTGTCGGGTATTGACGTACAGCAACTGGTACTGCCACCGCCCCGGTGAGCGCGAATGAAACTTTCCCCTCCACCCCCATCCAGAACAAACTGAACGATCGTGGTATCCGTATGGTTATAGCCGACCACACCCACAGAACTCATTTTTGAACCTGGCCTGCAAGCCACTGCCGTCAGGCTCAGGAGAAACAAAAGACCAAGCAGCCAGAGCCAGATTGGTTTCAGACGCATTCCCACTTCTCCATTTTTGTTGTGATAGCTCTGCACGAGTGCACCAGCCTTTCATGATGTGCAATCTTGGCCTCGTTATGCTGGCAGCATGAGCGCCTGCACCTCGTAATGTCTTCTCGATTAGGTTCTAGCTGTGGCGCTTTGGGCAATTTGTGCAAGCCATCTTCCGGCAGGCACCCAGAATGGCGCGTTAAGACTCTTTGCATTGCATGTCCTGTAGGTCATTAACGCCGTCGGGCGCCTTTGCCGAAGAGGTCTCCCACAAAGGTGTACCACTCAGCCAAACATCCTCTGACAGGCTCAATGCCCAGTCGGAGAACGACAGATCACAGTCATCACTTTTGCCGGCAAGACGCTCCCGCACCGCCGGGTGGTTCCGGCATCCGCCCGAGGTGTACAGCGCCAGCAAAAGGTACTGCACATGGTCATCGACCTGATCTACGCCATGCGCGACGGTGTCCTGCATGTGAAGGGCTACGAACGGGTGCAGCACGTGATATGGAAGCCTGCGCATCTCATCAGGAATCACTCGTCGTAGTTGCGCGATTGCCACGTCGGGCTCGCAGGCATCGAGCAACCGGGCGTACTGCGTTTCATCCAATTGAAGCGGTGGCAGAGCAGGGAGACCTTCCAGAGGTACGTCCATGAGCAACCATTCCTGTCGCTCACCGAAGCGGTCGTAGTAATGGAGCTGTTGCACGTGATCCAGAAATACGGCCCGTTGCGCTGGCGTCATCAATGACAGCAGCTCGGGAAGAACACGGGTGTCGTACCAGCGCAGCAGCATTTCGCGGCCACCTTTCTCCGGTACCTTGACGAGATGGAATACGTGGAAATGCTGTGCAAGCGTCTCTAGGTCCAGGGCGCTCCACCAAAAACTAACGGCCGGCTTAGTACTTCCTAAGGCTTCTATTTCCGCCACCAGCTTCGGCAGCGGCGTAGTCTCGGGATACTCGACGAGCAGCGGCGCGATATCCTTCAGGCTGGCCTCCGCATGCCCTTCGAACAGCGAGCGGTAAGGCACGCCCAGCCTGGCCAGCCGCTCATGGAAACGGGGTCGTTGTGCGCTGTCGATGATGGCATAACGTCGTATCACACCAATACCCCCGGAGTACCTTGGCGCATGGCATCCAGAATACAGCTCTTGCAACTGCTGCGCGGGAACTGAGGAAATGCGAAAAACTGTTGTGTTGGGCCGGTGAACGATTTCTTGCTGGCATACACCTTGATCGTCCCCGGACAGGCAAACGTAATGTTGCCGCCTTCCATCGTCAGGCTGGCGCCCCCATCCACCGCTAGATGGAG
>NZ_FPJI01000003.1:0-457418 GCF_900119355.1 Pseudomonas sp. NFPP02 | reverse complement strand
CAGCCCGGTCCGAAGCCGGAATCGAACCCCGTGCCCCAGCCCGGTCCGAAGCCGGAATCGAACCCGATGCCACAGCCAGGCCCGAATCCGGATACCAACCCGATACCTACACCCGCGCCACAGCCCGATAAGTTTGTTCCGGGTTTGACCAGCCCAGGTCCTGATGAGAATAAATTCGACAAAAACTGGCGCTTCAATGCTCGACTTTCATCCAGATCCTGAAATCCACTGGCTCATAAGAACGCTTGAATAAAACGGGGGCTTCTCCGAGGTATACCACTCGGAGAAGTACTGTTTAAGGAGAAACTTGTGTCGTGCTGTTCGATTAATAATATTGCGCGCGTGATAGATGTCCGTCAGGTGGCACCTGTTGATACGTTGAAACCCATTAATGACACTCTGCAGTGCACTCCAGTTAATTACGGAACTGTCGAGACAGCTAAAAATAGCATTGGTACTAATAGGGAATTAGTCACTACATTGTCGGGGCTGGTTGCGTCTTTTTTTTCACAGTTGATTTCTCTGTTGTCCGATAAAAAAGATACGACAGTTCCTGACGTTCCTCCTCCGCCCAGGGTTCAGCCTGAGGTTGCGCCTCGGGTCATACCTGAACCGCTACCACCAAAGCCAGAGGTCGCCGCACACATTCCGGGTCTTTCGATAAAGCGTAATGGGGCTAAGCCGGACAACATCTGGAGTGGCTTTCGCCAAGGGCCAGATGGCAACTGCGTTACCGTATCGGCCATCAAGGCAGCCATGTACCGATTTGGTCAAAGCCCTACGGACATTTTTCGCTCAGTGAGAAAAGAGCCTGGCGGTTATCACGTGGTCATGCGCGACGATTTTCAGCTGAGATTGACCGACTCGGAGTTGGCGCAAGCAGCACAAGGTTCGCGGTTCATAGGTCCCGATAAAGAGATGCTCAAGGATGCGCAGTTTCTTTTTGCCGTCAGCGCCAAGCGCGCGCAAATGGAAGACAACGATGGTACGGCGAGCAGGAGTTTTCATGCTGCCATTCGCAGCCTGAACAATGGGGAGGATGAGTGGGGGCCGGGGGAGGGGTTTCTGCGCCTGGGGTTGAGGAAACACATGAGAACGGTGCCCGTCAGTGCGCTCGCCGGTGGGCAAGTGGGTATGTGCAATCGGGATAAGCATTCGGTAGCGGTTATCAATGGTCGTGAAGAGTTGTGGGGGCGCCGAGGCTCGGCCCCTACCTACGGCCATGCTGTAGCGCTTATGTAATTGAACAGGCACCCAGGCGGGCGGCTCCGTTGACGGCAGTGGCGCTTGGCTGCATCTTTTGCAACCTCGCGTGATCAGGCGCGGCCCTATTCCAGCAACCGCCTGAAACCCTCGATCGGCAATGGCCGGCTGTGTAAATACCCCTGGAACAAATGGCAGCCCAGCTTTTGCAGGAACGCCAGCTGTTCCAGGGTTTCCACCCCCTCGGCGATGACTTCCAGGTTCAGGCTGCGCGCCATCGCCACAATGGCGCGGATGATTTCTGCATCATTGGGGTCGTGGGTCGCATCGCGCACGAACGACTGATCGATCTTCAGTGCGTCCACCGGCAAGCGCTTGAGATAGGTCAGGGATGAGTAGCCGGTGCCGAAATCATCCATTGCAAAGCTCACGCCGAGTTTTTTCAGGCGGCGCATCTTCATCACGGTGTCGTCCAGGTTCTGGATCACGATCCCTTCGGTGATTTCCAGTTTCAGCAGGCTGAACGGCAGGCCGTGTTGCTTGAGGCTGTGCTCCACCCGTTCCACAAAGTCGTTCTGGCGAAACTGCCGCGGGCTGATATTCACGCACAGGCTGAAATTGAGCGGGTCCACCAGGCCGGCGGCAATCAACTGGGCAAAGGCGCCGCAGGCTTCATCGAGAATCCAGGTGCCGACCTCCAGGATCAGGCCGCTGTCTTCCAATACCTTGATAAATTCCGCCGGCGACTGCGCGCCCAATTGTGGATGCTGCCAGCGCACCAGGGCTTCGGCGCCGATTATCCTGTTGCCTCGCGCATCCACCTGGGGCTGGTAATGCACGCTGAATTCGCCGCGTGACAAAGCCAGGCGCAAGTCGGTTTCCATGCGCAGGCGCTCGCTGGCGGTTTTTTGCATGCTGTTGTGGAACATCTGCGTGGTGTTGCGCCCGGAGTCCTTGGCGCGGTACAGGGCGATGTCGGCACGCTTGAGCAGATCGGCGGGTGTGGTGCCGTGGTCGGGGATCAGCGCCACGCCGATGCTGGGCGTGACCTGCAACCGGTGACCGTCAAGGAACATGGGTTCCGAGAGCAATTCGCGCAGGGTATCGGCCAGCGCTTGCACCTGGCTGCTGACCGTCTGGCGGGTGCCCTCCAGGCCGCTGAGCAATACCACAAACTCGTCGCCGCCCAGGCGCGCCACGGTGTCCTCCGTGCGCACGCTGGCTTCCAGGCGCGCGGTGACGATTTTCAGCACGGTGTCGCCAACGGGGTGGCCGAGGGAGTCGTTGATGTGCTTGAAGTGATCCAGGTCCAGAAACAGCAGGGCGCCGCGCAGGTTGTGGCGCTTGAGCAGGGCGATCTGCTGGCTCAGGCGGTCCATCAGCAGTGCCCGGTTCGGCAGGTTGGTCAGCGGGTCGTGATAGGCCAGGTGCCGGATCTGCGCCTGGGCGTTCTTCAATAGGCTCACATCCCGCGCGGTCAGCAGCAGGCAGGGGGTTTCATTCAAGGTGATCGGCTCCACCGAGACCTCCACCGCCAGAACCTCGCCACGCTTGTTGCGCCAGAGCATTTCCAGGTGGTGAATGCGCCCCTTGATGTGCAACTCGGCCAACAGTGCGGCGCGTTGGTTTTCATCGGCCCAGATGCCGATCTGGTACAGCGTCAGGCCGATGGCTTCTTCGGTGCGGTAACCGGTCAGGCGGCAAAAACCGTCGTTGACCTCCACGTAACGGCCGGTGTCGCGTTCGGTGATGGATATCGCATCGGGGCTGGAATGGAACGCCTTGGCAAACTTCTCTTCACTGGCCTTGAGTGCGGCTTCCGAGCGTTGCTGTTGGGTAATATCGCGCAGCGTGGTGACGATGCACGGCTGGTCGCTGACCTTGATCAAGCGGCTGGAAATCATGCAGGTCAGGCTTTGGCCGTCCTTGTGATGCACCACTATGGCCACATTGCTCAGGGCCTGTTCGCGTATCACCTGCTCGATGCGCTGCAGGCGCTTGCTGGAGTCGTCCCACAAGCCGATTTGTTCGGCGCTTTTGTCGAGCACTTCGGCGGCTGTCCAGCCAAACGTCTGGGTAAACGCCGGGTTGATCTCGATAAAGGCGCCGCTGTCCAGGCAGGTCACGCAGATCGGGTCGGGGCTGGCCTGGAACAGGCTGGCGAACTTTTCTTCCGAGGCGGTCAGCCGTTGCTCGCGCTCGACCTGGTCGGTGATATCCAGCAAGGTCCCTGCCATGCGCAGGGGCTTGCCTGACTCATCGCGATACAGGCGTGCGCGGCTCTCCAGGTAGCGCGGGCTGCCGTCTTCCATTTGCACGCGGTAGGTCAGCTGATAGTTGCCGTCCGGGCCTTCGCGCAAACTGCGGTACGCATGGCGCATGCCCTCGCGGTCCTCATCGGACATGCCCTCAAAAAACGCATCGAAGGATTCATGGAACGGCGCGGGTTCCAGCCCGTGCAACTGGGCGGCACGCGCCGAGCCGTAGAGCATGCCGCTGGGGATGTGCCAATCCCAGGTACCCAGTTGCGCGGAATCCAGAGCCAGGTCCAGGCGCTCCTGGCTTTCCTTGAGCGCTTGCTCGGCGTTTTTGCGTTCGGTGATGTCCAGAAAGGTGCTGATCAGGTACGCCTCGCCGTCCAGTTCCACCTTTTGTGCGCTGAGGGTGCCGTCATGAATCTGGCCGTTGCTGGCGCAGAACTGCACTTCCATGGTGATGGGTTCGCCTTTGCGTTGCGTGGCCTTGACCAGCAGCGCCCGCTGTTCCGGGTGGCGCCACAGGCCCAGTTCCAGGGTGGTGCGGCCGATGACATCAGCCACCGGCCAGCCGAACAGCATTTCGAAATACTGGTTGGCTTCGCTGATCAAACCGTCGGCCTGGCGCGTCAGCAGTACCATGTTCGGGCACAGGTGGAACAGGGTGGCGAAGCGCTTTTCCGAATGGCTGAGAGCGTGTTCACGGTCGCGTTGGTGGGTGATTTCGCGGATGACCCCGATCATGCGCCGCCGTCCGGCTTTATCGGGGGCCAGGTTGCCGCTGATTTCCAGCCAGTGCAGGCTGCCATCGGGCCATTGGATGCGGTGGTGCATGGCGCGGTCGAAGGGCTCTCCGGCGAGCACCGCATGAAAGCCGCGCACCACCCGCGCACTGTCTTGCGGGGCCAGTAGGTCTAGGTAATCGAGGTCCTTGGGCAGAGGCTGGCGCGGGTCAAAGCCGAATAGCGCCTGGGTGCCCCGTGACCAACTGATTCTTCCTGTGTCGATTTCCCAGCACCAGGCACCCAGCCGCGCGGCATTGAGGGCCGCCAGCAGTTGCGGGGCACTGTCCCAGCTTTGTTCCGCCGCTTGAGGGTCCAGGGCGTAGATGCGGGGCAGGGGTGGAATCGGGTCAAGGGGGTTGCGCATTATCAAAGGGCCTTGGCTCATTGAGAAAACCGCGCGGTTTGACCTAAACCCCTGGCCCGCACAGTGTCATGCCGGTAACCCTGGCAGATCGACCTGTGCATCCAACAGGCTCATGAAAGCCCGCGCAGCGTTCGACAGCGTCCTTTCGGTGTGCACGATATAGCCTAGCTGGCGACTGAGCTGTATGCCCGGCAAAGCGATACTTGCCACCTGATCGTCGAGCATGGTGCGCGGCAACACGCTCCAGGCCAGGCCGATGGAGACCATCATCTTGATGGTTTCCAGGTAGTTAGTGCTCATCGCGATATTGGGCGTCAGGCCCTGGGCCTCGAACAGGCGGCTGACAATATGGTGGGTAAAGGTGTTGCCACCGGGAAACACGGCCGGATGCCCGGCGATATCGCCCAGGCTGACGGAACCGTTGCTGATCAGGCTGTGTTCCGGCGCCACCACAAAATCCAGCGGGTCGTCCCACACCCGGGTAGCACGTACCAGGTTGTGGGGCTCAGGCGCCAGGGTGATTACCGCGACTTCCGCACGGCCATGGAGGATTTCTTCGTAGGCCACTTCTGAATCCAGAAACTGAATATCCAACGCCACCTTCGGATATTGCCGGGTGAAGGTGCGCAGAATCGGCGGCAGGCGATGCAGGCCGATATGGTGGCTGGTGGCCAGAGTGAGGCGCCCGCTGACTTCGCCGGTGAGGTTGGTCAGGGCCCGGCGGGTGTCGTCCAGCACGTTGAGGATTTGATAGGCGCGGGGCAGCAAGGCCCGCCCGGCCTCGGTCAAGCCGACTTCGCGGCCCAGGCGGTCGAACAGCCGTACCTTCAATTGTTGTTCCAGACCGGCGATGCGCTTGCTGATAGCCGGCTGGGTCAGGTGCAGGCGTTCGCCGGCGCCGGAGAAGCTGCCGGTCTCGGCGATGGCGATAAAGGCGTTGAGGTTGGCCAGGTCCATGGTGCTATTCCAGTTGGTAATCCAAAGCATAAAAAATATGAATTTGAGTTATTTAATGTAGCGCCATACCATCAGCCTCACAAGCCAAAGGGTTATTGAAAAGCCCGGCGTATAGAAGCACCGCTGATGAGGACCGACTGATGGCCGGCAAAACGCTTTACGACAAGCTTTGGGATTCCCACGAAGTGAAACGTCGCGATGATGGATCGTCGCTGATCTACATCGACCGTCACATCATCCATGAAGTGACCTCGCCCCAAGCGTTCGAAGGCCTGCGACTGGCCGGGCGCAAGCCTTGGCGCGTCGACTCCATCATCGCTACGCCGGACCACAACGTGCCGACCACTCCTGAGCGCAAGGGCGGCATCGAAGCCATTGCCGACCAGGTTTCGCGGTTGCAGGTGCAGACCCTCGACGATTATTGCGACGAATACGGCATCACCGAATTCAAGATGAACGACGTGCGCCAAGGCATCGTCCACGTCATCGGCCCGGAGCAGGGCGCCACCTTGCCGGGCATGACCGTGGTCTGCGGTGACTCTCATACCTCCACCCATGGTGCGTTCGGCGCCCTGGCCCACGGCATCGGTACTTCCGAGGTGGAGCACGTGTTTGCCACCCAGTGCCTGGTGGCCAAGAAAATGAAGAACATGCTGGTACGCGTCGAAGGCCAATTGCCGTTTGGCGTGACCGCCAAGGACATCGTACTGGCTGTGATCGGCAAGATCGGCACCGCGGGCGGTAACGGCCATGCCATCGAGTTCGCCGGCAGTGCTATCCGCGAGCTGTCCATTGAAGGCCGCATGACCATTTGCAACATGTCCATCGAAGCCGGTGCCCGCGTGGGCATGGTGGCGGCGGACGAAAAAACCGTCGAATACGTCAAGGGCCGCCCGTTCGCGCCGCAAGGCGCCGATTGGGATGCCGCCGTCGAAGCGTGGAAAGACCTGGTCTCCGACGCCGATGCGGTGTTCGACACCGTGGTCGAACTCGACGCTGCGCAGATCAAGCCGCAAGTCAGCTGGGGCACTTCGCCCGAAATGGTCCTGGCCGTCGACCAGAACGTGCCGGACCCGGCCAAAGAGGCCGACCTGGTCAAGCGTGGCTCCATCGAGCGCGCCTTGAAATACATGGGGTTGACCGCCAACCAGGCGATCACCGATATCCAGTTGGACCGCGTGTTTATCGGTTCCTGCACCAACTCGCGGATCGAAGACCTGCGCGCCGCAGCGGTGATCGCCAAGGGCCGCAAGGTGGCCTCGACCATCAAACAAGCCATTGTGGTGCCAGGTTCCGGGCTGGTTAAAGCCCAGGCGGAAGCCGAAGGCCTGGACAAGATCTTCCTCGAAGCCGGTTTTGAATGGCGTGAGCCGGGCTGCTCGATGTGCCTGGCGATGAACCCGGACCGCCTGGAGTCGGGCGAGCATTGCGCGTCGACCTCCAACCGTAACTTCGAAGGGCGCCAAGGCGCGGGTGGGCGTACTCACCTGGTGAGCCCGGCCATGGCCGCCGCTGCTGCCGTCAACGGTCGTTTCATCGACGTTCGCGAATTGATCTGAGGAAAACCCGATGAGAGCTTTTACCCAACACACAGGCCTTGTAGCGCCGTTGGACCGTGCCAATGTGGACACCGACCAGATCATCCCAAAGCAGTTCCTGAAGTCGATCAAGCGCACCGGTTTCGGCCCCAACCTGTTCGATGAGTGGCGCTACCTGGACGTGGGCTACGCCTACCAGGACAACTCCAAGCGCCCTCTGAACAAGGACTTTGTGCTCAACGCCGAGCGTTACCAAGGCGCCAGCGTGTTGCTGGCCCGGGAAAACTTCGGCTGCGGCTCCAGCCGCGAGCACGCGCCTTGGGCCCTGGAAGAGTACGGCTTTCGCAGCATCATCGCGCCGAGCTACGCCGATATCTTCTTCAACAACAGCTTCAAGAACGGCCTGTTGCCGATCATCTTGAGCGACGCTGAAGTGGACGAGTTGTTCCAGCAAGTGGAGGCCAATGTCGGCTACCAGTTGACGGTGGACCTGGCCGCGCAAACCGTGACCCGCCCGGATGGCAAGGTGTACCACTTTGAAGTGGATGCCTTCCGTAAGCACTGCCTGATCAACGGCCTGGACGACATTGGCCTGACCTTGCAGGACGGCGATGCGATTGCTGCGTTTGAAACCAGGCACCGGGCGAGCCAGCCCTGGCTGTTTCGCGATGCCTGACGTTATGTAGGCCGCACTGGCCCCTTCGCGAGCAAGCCCGCTCCCACATTCGAACGAGTTTCTTCAGTTGAAATGCAATCAAATGTGGGAGCGGGCTTGCTCGCGAAGGCGGCAGTACAAGCAACACAACTCTCAAGGAAAGCCACCATGACCACCACCGCCCACACCCAAGTCGTGCAAAAACAATTCGGCGAGCAAGCCTCGGCCTACCTGAGCAGCGCCGTACACGCCCAGGGCACCGAATTCGCACTGCTACAGGCCGAACTGGCCGGGCAGGGCGCTGCACGCCTGCTGGACCTGGGCTGCGGTGCCGGTCATGTCAGCTTCCATGTAGCGCCTCTGGTCAAAGAAGTGGTGGCCTACGACTTGTCCCAGCCTATGCTCGACGTGGTGGCCGCCGCCGCCAAAGACCGCAACCTGGACAACATCCGCACCGTGCACGGCGCCGCCGAGCGCCTGCCGTTCGCCGATGGCGAATTCGACTTCGTGTTCAGCCGTTATTCGGCCCATCACTGGAGCGACCTCGGCCTGGCCCTGCGTGAAGTGCGCCGGGTGCTCAAGCCGGGTGGCGTGGCGGCATTTGTGGATGTCTTGTCACCGGGCAGCCCGCTGTTGGACACTTACCTGCAAACCGTCGAAGTGCTGCGCGACACCAGCCATGTGCGTGACTATTCCAGCGCCGAGTGGATGCGCCAGTTGAGTGAGGCCGGCCTGCACGTGCGCAACAGCAGTCGCCAGCGCTTGCGCCTGGAGTACACCTCGTGGGTTGAACGCATGCGCACGCCAGAGGTACTGCGTGCAGCAATCCTTGAGCTGCAACAGGCGATGGGCCAGGAAGTACGTGATTATTACGAAGTTCAAGCCGACGGCACCTTCAGCACCGATGTGCTGGTGGTCTTCGCCGAACGCTGATTGATTTTTCCCGACCTGCCCACGGGCGGGTCGCTTGATGAAATGAGGAACGCATGAGCAAGCAGATTCTGATTCTCCCTGGCGACGGTATTGGGCCGGAAATCATGGCCGAAGCGGTCAAGGTCCTTGAGCTTGCCAACAGCAAGTACAGCCTGGGCTTCGAGCTGAGCCACGACGTGATCGGCGGCGCTGCCATCGACAAGCACGGCGTGCCGCTGGCTGACGAGACCCTCGACCGCGCCCGGGCTGCCGATGCGGTACTGCTCGGTGCCGTGGGTGGGCCGAAATGGGACAAGATCGAGCGTGACATCCGCCCTGAGCGCGGCTTGCTGAAAATTCGTGCGCAACTGGGCCTGTTCGGTAACCTGCGCCCGGCCATCCTCTACCCGCAACTGGCTGACGCGTCGAGCCTCAAGCCGGAAGTGGTGGCGGGCCTGGATATCCTCATCGTGCGTGAGCTGACCGGCGGTATCTACTTCGGCTCGCCACGGGGTGTGCGCGAGTTGGAAAATGGTGAGCGTCAGGCCTATGACACGCTGCCATACAGCGAGAGCGAAATCCGCCGTATCGCCCGGGTCGGTTTCGACATGGCGCGCGTGCGCGGCAAAAAAGTCTGCTCGGTGGACAAGGCCAACGTGCTGGCTTCCAGCCAACTGTGGCGTGAAATCGTCGAAGAAGTCGCCAAGGATTATCCGGACGTCGAACTGAGCCACATGTACGTCGACAACGCCGCCATGCAACTGGTGCGCGCACCCAAGCAGTTCGACGTGATTGTCACCGACAACCTGTTCGGCGACATCCTGTCCGACCAGGCGTCGATGCTCACCGGTTCCATCGGCATGCTGCCGTCGGCGTCCCTGGACACCAACAACAAAGGTATGTACGAGCCGTGCCACGGTTCGGCGCCAGACATCGCGGGGCAGGGCATTGCCAACCCGCTGGCGACGATTTTGTCGGTGTCGATGATGCTGCGCTACAGCTTCAACCTGGGCGATGCGGCGGACGCAATCGAGAAGGCCGTCAGCCTGGTGCTGGATCAGGGCTTGCGCACCGGCGATATCTGGTCCCAGGGTTGCACCAAGGTCGGGACGCAAGAAATGGGCGACGCAGTAGTCGCCGCGCTGCGGAATCTGTAATCTCTCGGGCCCGCTTGCAGTTGTTGCTGCAAGGCGGCCCACTTTTTAACAAGGTGTAGTTGCGATGAAACGTGTAGGTCTGATCGGTTGGCGCGGTATGGTCGGTTCCGTGCTCATGCAGCGGATGCTGGAAGAGCAGGATTTCGATCTTATTGAGCCGGTGTTTTTCACCACTTCGAACGTAGGTGGCCAAGGGCCGTCCGTGGGCAAGGATATTGCCCCGCTCAAGGATGCCTACAGCATTGAAGAGTTGAAGAGCCTCGACGTGATCCTGACCTGCCAGGGTGGCGACTACACCAGCGAAGTCTTCCCCAAGCTGCGCGAAGCCGGCTGGCAGGGTTACTGGATCGACGCCGCTTCGAGCCTGCGCATGCAGGACGACGCGGTGATCATCCTCGATCCGGTCAACCGCAAGGTCATCGACCAGCAACTGGACGCCGGTACCAAGAACTATGTGGGCGGCAACTGCACCGTCAGCCTGATGCTGATGGGCCTGGGCGGCCTGTTCGAAGCGGGCCTGGTGGAGTGGATGAGCGCGATGACCTATCAGGCGGCCTCCGGTGCCGGCGCGCAGAACATGCGTGAACTGATCAAGCAGATGGGCGCGACCCACGCCGCTGTCGCCGATCAACTGGCTGACCCGGCCAGTGCGATCCTCGATATCGACCGCCGTGTGGCTGAGGCCATGCGCAGCGATGCTTACCCGACCGAGAACTTCGGCGTGCCATTGGCCGGTAGCCTGATCCCGTGGATCGACAAGGAACTGCCTAACGGTCAGAGTCGCGAAGAGTGGAAGGCCCAGGCCGAAACCAACAAGATCCTGGGGCGCTTCAAGAACCCGATCCCGGTGGATGGCATCTGCGTGCGCATTGGCGCCATGCGTTGCCACAGCCAGGCGCTGACTATCAAGTTGAACAAAGATGTGCCGATCGCCGATATCGAAGGGCTGATCAGCCAGCACAACCCTTGGGTCAAGCTGGTGCCGAACAACCGCGATATCAGCATGCAGGAGCTGAGCCCGACCAAGGTCACCGGCACCCTGAATGTACCGGTGGGCCGCCTGCGCAAGCTGAACATGGGCAGCCAGTTCCTTGGCGCGTTCACCGTTGGCGACCAACTGCTGTGGGGCGCGGCTGAGCCGTTGCGTCGCATGTTGCGGATTTTGCTGGAGCGTTGATCGCTTGAGGCAATAACAGAAACCCGCGTTCTGGTGACAGGCGCGGGTTTTTTGTTGCCCTTGTGATCGTTCCCACGCTCTGCGTGGGAATGCAGCTCTGGACGCTCTGCGTCTGCTTTAGAGGCGTGACGCGGAGCGTCACAGGAGGCGTTCCCACGCAGAGCGCGGGAACGATCAGGGGGGCTGTAATTGCCTCACCCTCTACCACCCGGTAAAGTGCCGCTCCCCCGTAATGCCCGAGGCAATCCCATGACCCAGACCTTTGAAATCGCCGTGATCGGCGCTACCGGTACCGTTGGCGAAACCCTGGTGCAGATTCTCGAAGAGCTGGAGTTCCCGGTGGGCACCTTGTACCTGCTGGCGGGCAGCAACTCGGCGGGGGCTTCGGTGCCGTTTCGGGGCAAGAACGTGCGGGTCAAAGAGATCGACACGTTTGATTTCAGCAAGGTGCAGTTGGCGTTCTTCGCTGCAGGCCCCGCGGTGACCCTGAGCTTCGCCCCGCGTGCCACCGCCGCTGGCTGCGCGGTGATCGACTTGTCTGGCGCATTGCCCGCCGAGCAGGCGCCGCAAGTGGTGCCGCAGGCCAACGCCCATGTGCTGGGCGCGTTGAAAAAGCCTTTCCAGCTCGGCAGCCCGAGCCCTTGTGCCACCTACCTCGCGGTGGTGCTGGCACCGTTGCGCAATGTAGTGGACATCCAGCGCGTGAGCGTCACCGCCAACCTGGCCATCTCTGCCCAGGGCCGCGAGGCCGTCAGCGAGTTGGCGCGCCAGACTGCCGAACTGCTGAACGTGCGTCCCTTGGAGCCAGCGTTCTTCGATCGGCAAGTGGCGTTCAACCTGCTGGCGCAAGTCGGCACGCCAGACGTCCAAGGTCATACCGCCCTGGAGAAGCGCCTCGTACACGAACTGCGTGCGGTGCTGGAAACACCTTTACTAAAGATTTCCGCCACCTGCGTTCAAGCCCCGGTGTTTTTCGGCGATAGCCTGACTGTGTCGCTGCAACTGGCCGCGCCGGTCGACCTGGCCGCGGTGAACCGCGCCCTCGACGCTGCGCCGGGAATCGAGCTGGTCGAGGAGGGCGATTACCCCACCGCCGTAGGCGATGCCGTCGGCCAGGACGTGGTGTACGTCGGGCGAGTTCGCGCAGGTATCGACGACCCGGCGGAACTAAATCTTTGGTTGACGTCAGATAACGTACGCAAAGGCTCGGCCCTGAACGCCGTGGAACTGGCGCAGTTGTTGATAAAAGACCTTGTGTAAAAGATACTTGGCGGCAATTTGTAGATTGATTCTAGCCAGGCGCTATGCTTGGTCCCAAGTGAAACACAAGCGCGTCGGTGACCTATCGGCTCGCCATGCCTTATGGCAGCGGTTACCAACCTTCTCGCAGAGCGGGAAGTGTTCAAACAAAGGATGAGGCTATGGTTCAAGTTCGCAAACTGGTGTTAGCAATAGCGGCCGCCTCGGCGCTGTCCTCCGGTATGGCGCAGGCGCTGCAACTTGGGGAGATGACCCTCAAGTCGAAGTTGAACCAGCCGCTGTCGGTGGAAATCGAATTGCGCGATGTGGGCGGCCTCACGGCGTCCGAGATCACCCCCAGCCTGGCTTCGGCCCAGGCCTTCGTGGATGCGGGTGTCGACCGCCAGGCGTTTCTCGATGACCTGACGTTCACGCCGGTGATCAACCCCGAAGGTCGCAGCGTGGTACGTGTGACCTCCAGCAAACCGCTGCCCGATTCCTACGTGCGTTTCCTCATGCAGGTGCAATGGCCCAATGGCCGCTTGATGCGTGACTACAGTGTGCTGCTCGACCCGGCCAAGTTTGACCAGCCGGCACCGACTGCCAGCGCGCCTGCCAGCTCTGCGCCTGCCACTGGCACGCTTGCCCGGCACACCACCACGCCCCACGATACCTTGTGGGAAATTGCCGCGAAGAACCGTCATGGCGCCTCGGTCCAGCAAACGATGCTGGCTATCCAGGCGCTTAACCCGGATGCCTTTGTCGACGGCAACATCAACCGCCTGAAAACCGGCCAGGTGCTACGCCTGCCGGATATCACCCAAAGTACAGCCCTGGCCCAGCCGCAAGCGATTGCCGAAGTGAGTGCGCAGAACGCCGCCTGGCGCCAGCGCCAGCGCAGTCCTCAGGGGCAAGTGGCTGGTAAGCCGCAGTTGGATGCAACCCGGCGCACCCAGGCCGGCAATGCGCCGTCGAGCACCCAGGCCAAGGACAATTTGAGCCTGGTATCGGCGCAAGCCGCCAAGAAAGGTGGCAAAGGCGCAGCTGGGGACAGCCGCGCCCTGAGCGACAAGCTGGCGATGACCCAGGAAGAGCTCGACACCACGCGGCGCGACAACGAAGAACTGAAAAGCCGTGCCGCCGACCTGCAAAGCCAGCTGGACAAGCTGCAGAAGCTGATCCAGCTGAAGAATGACCAATTGGCTCGTTTGCAGGCGCAAACGGGTGAGCCAGCCGCGATCCCCGCACAGTTGCCCGGTGAGCCTGCAGCCGAGCCTGCGGCCCCTGTTGCAACGCCAGCGCCAGCGCCTGAACCGGTCAAGCCGGCTGCCGCGCCGGCCAGTACCGAAGGCAAGTTCAATGATCTGCTGACCAACCCGATTGTGCTCGGCATCCTTGGCGGTGCGGCCCTGCTGGTGGTGCTGCTGCTTCTGCTGCTATGGGCTCGCCATCGCAATGCTCGCCGTGAAGAAGAGAAGCATCTGCGCATGGCTCGGGCGTTGGCCGAAGAGCCTGAGTTCGTTTCCAATATCGATCAAGACCTGCCGCCTGACAGCTTCGAGGGCCTTGAAGTGCCGCCGCCGAGCGTCAAGCTCGCCACCGCAGTGGCGCCAGCAGCCGCACCCGCGCCAGCACCGGTGGTCGAGACGGTTGTGGCGCCGACGGTCGCCTCCGTGCTGGCGCCGTTGGCGGTTGCCGTGGCTCAGGAAAATTCCAGCGACGCCCTGGCCCAGGCCCAATCCCATATTGACCGTGGCCACCTGAACCAGGCGGCGGATGTGCTTGAACAAGCCATCAAGCACGAGCCCAAGCGCAGCGACCTGCGTTTGAAGCTGATGGAAGTCTATGGCCTGCAGAACAACAAGGACGGGTTCGTCACCCAGGAGCGCCAGTTGGTGGCCAACGGTGAGAACCATGCCCAGGTCGAGCAGCTCAAGACGCGCTTCCCGGCCATGGCCGTGTTGGCTGCGGGTGTCAGTGCCGCAGTGGCCGCCGCAGCCCTGGATGCGCAATACGTCAAGGACCTGCTCGACGACAAGCCGGCCTCGGCTGCGCAGGCAGACACCTTCGACACCGATTTCGACTTGAGCCTGGATGACCTGGAAGCCGCCTCGCCGGCCGAGATCGCGCAAGACCAGCAAACCTTTGAAACATTGCTCAAACAACAGACCGAGTCTAAGGCCGACGCACAGGACCTGTCGGACTTTGACCTGGACCTGCAGCTGGACCCGCCCGCGTCGCAAACCGATGACGACTTCCTGTCGGGCCTTGAAGAGCAGATCAAGGATGTACCGCCAGTGGAGCCGCCGACCCTGACGCCGGCTGCGCTGGACGAATTCGACCTGCCGGAAGACTTTGACCTGTCGCTGGCGGACGAGCCGAGCAACCCTGCGGCCAAGCCCGATGCCTTCGCGTCGGAGCTGGACGACGTCAACGCTGAACTGGATCGATTGTCCCAGAGCCTGGAGCATCCGCCGATCGAGCCTTCCTTCACGGCTGAAGATGCCGCGCTGGGTGCTGAGGATGAGCCGGATTTCGACTTCCTCTCGGGCACCGATGAAGTGGCTACCAAGCTCGACCTGGCCCAGGCCTATATCGACATGGGCGATGCTGACGGCGCGCGAGACATCCTGTCCGAGGTGCTGACCGAAGGCAACGAAGGCCAGCGTGGCGAAGCCAAGGAAATGCTCGGCCGAATCTAACGGCCGAGGCAGAAAAATGTGTGGGCTTGTTGTGGCGAGGGAGCTTGCTCCCGCTGGGGTGCGTAGCGCCCCTGAAAAGCGGGCTCCAGCTGCGCTGTCGAACGGGAGCAAGCTCCCTCGCCACAAAAACCCCAGATTAAAAGCCCCCTCTCATGCACCCTGACGCCCTATAATGCCCGCCTTTGCGCAACTCATCAGGCTCACAGTTCTTGGCAAATATAGATAACGCGGCTGCCGAAATGGCGGCCGCAGGCTTTTACCGCATCGCCCTGGGCGTGGAATACAAAGGCTCGCGCTATCGCGGCTGGCAGCGTCAGGCCTCCGGGGTGCTGACGGTGCAGGAAACCCTGGAAAACGCCCTGTCCAAAGTCGCCAACTCGCCGGTGTCGCTGATGTGTGCCGGGCGTACCGATGCCGGCGTACACGCGTGTGGCCAAGTGGTGCACTTCGACACCCAGGCCGAGCGGTCGATGAAGGCGTGGGTGATGGGGGCTAATATCAATTTGCCCCATGATGTCAGTGTCAGCTGGGCCAAGGTCATGCCGGCGCATTTTCACGCCCGTTTCAAGGCCATCGCCCGCCGTTACCGCTACGTGATCTACAACGATCAGATCCGCCCGGCGCACCTCAATGAAGAAATCACCTGGAACCACCGCCCGCTGGATGCCGAGCGCATGGCCGAGGCCGCGCAGCATTTGGTCGGGGTGCATGACTTCAGCGCGTTCCGTGCCGGGCAGTGCCAGGCCAAGTCGCCGATCAAGGAAGTCCACCACCTGCGGGTGACGCGCCACGGCAAGATGATTGTGCTGGATATCCGTGCAGGTGCCTTCCTGCATCACATGGTGCGCAACATCGCTGGCGTGCTGATGACCATCGGCACCGGTGAGCGCCCGGTGGAGTGGGCCAAGGAAGTGCTGGATAGCCGCATTCGCCGCACGGGCGGGGTCACGGCGCATCCGTTCGGCCTTTACCTGGTGGATGTGGAGTACCGCGACGAGTTCGAATTACCGGAACGCTTTATCGGGCCGCACTTCCTCACCGGTTTCAGCGAACTTGGCGGCTGACGCCCGGAAAAGCTTTTGTTACCATCCGGGACTTTCTCGGTCCAACCCTGAGGTTCCTACGACATGTCAGCCGTTCGCAGCAAGATTTGCGGGATTACCCGCATAGAAGACGCGCTGGCGGCAGTCGAAGCGGGGGCGGATGCCATTGGCCTGGTGTTTTATGCCAAGAGCCCACGGGCGGTGAATGTGCTGCAGGCGCGGGCGATCATCGCTGCATTGCCGCCCTTCGTGACCACCGTGGGGTTGTTCGTCAACGCCAGCCGCTGCGAGCTCAACGAAACCCTGGATGCGGTGCCGCTGGATATGTTGCAGTTCCATGGCGACGAATCGCCAGAGGAATGCGAAAGCTATCAGCGCCCGTACATCAAGGCGTTGCGGGTCAAGGCCGGGGACGATATCGCCGCAGCCTGCGCCGCTTATACCGGCGCTCGCGGGATTCTGTTGGACACCTACGTCGAAGGCGTACCTGGTGGCACGGGCGAGTCGTTCGACTGGACGCTGATTCCCGAGGGGTTGAGCAAACCGGTCATTCTCGCGGGTGGGCTCACTCCAGCGAATGTCCAGGCGGCCATCGAACAGGTCCGGCCGTATGCCGTGGACGTCAGCGGTGGGGTGGAGCAGGGCAAGGGGATCAAGGACCCGAGCAAGATTCGCGCGTTCATGCAGGCCGTGCGCAACAGCAGGGGTGGGATGTGACGGCTGGCAGTCTGCCGCCGTCCATAACTACCACTGTGTAAAACAGCCCGGCGCCGCCTGTGGGTGGCCCGGAAACGAAGTGGCAACCCTGCGCTGGCAGGTTGTCTGGAAGGCTGAGGATACGGGCGGGAAATGGCAGGTCCAACGTCTGACCCCGTCCCGTCTGTGTCATCGCCACATATGAATTTAGCTCAAGGGCATACGCGGGGCTGTGTTCGAGCCACCGGTACTGGAGAAAAGAAAGCATGAGCAACTGGTTAGTAGACAAACTGATCCCTTCGATCATGCGTTCCGAGGTGAAGAAAAGCTCGGTTCCTGAAGGTCTGTGGCACAAATGCCCATCCTGCGACGCGGTGCTGTATCGCCCGGAGCTGGAAAAGACCCTGGACGTTTGCCCCAAGTGCAACCACCACATGCGTATTGGCGCACGCGCCCGTATCGACATCTTCCTGGATGCCGATGGCCGTAATGAACTGGGTGCCGACCTGGAGCCGGTTGACCGTCTCAAGTTCCGCGACAGCAAGAAGTACAAGGACCGCCTGGTCGGCGCACAGAAGCAGACTGGCGAAAAAGACGCGCTGATTTCGGTCAGCGGCAAGCTGCTGGGCATGCCGGTAGTAGTCTCGGCCTTCGAATTCTCCTTCATGGGCGGTTCCATGGGTGCCATCGTCGGTGAGCGCTTTGTTCGCGCTGCCAACTATGCCCTGGAAAATCGTTGCCCAATGATCTGCTTCGCCGCCTCCGGTGGTGCGCGTATGCAGGAAGCCCTGATTTCCCTGATGCAAATGGCCAAGACCTCGGCGGTACTGGCGCGTCTGCGTGAAGAAGGCATTCCGTTCATCTCCGTACTGACCGACCCGGTCTACGGCGGCGTCTCCGCCAGCCTGGCGATGTTGGGCGATGTGATCGTTGGCGAGCCTAAAGCCCTGATCGGTTTTGCCGGCCCGCGCGTAATCGAGCAGACCGTGCGGGAAAAACTGCCGGAAGGCTTCCAGCGCAGCGAGTTCCTGCTGGAGCACGGTGCGATCGACCTGATCATTCCGCGTGGCGAACTGCGCCCTCGCCTGGGCAGCCTGCTCGCGCAAATGATGGGCTTGCCGACGCCTGTGTACATCGCGCCTAAGGTCGAGCCGATCGTCGTGCCGCCGGTGCCAGCAAACCTATGACCCAACGTACCCTGGGCGAATGGCTCGCCTACCTTGAGCAGTTGCATCCGTCCGCCATCGACATGGGCCTGGAGCGCTCGCAACAGGTAGCGGCCCGCCTCGGGTTGGGCCAGCCGGCACCGCGTGTGATCACGGTGACCGGCACCAACGGCAAAGGCTCCACCTGTGCCTTTGTCGCCGCGCTGTTGCAGGCCCAGGGCCTCAAAGTCGGCGTGTACAGTTCGCCGCACCTGCTGCGCTACAACGAGCGGGTGCAGCTCAATGGCGTCGAAGCCACTGATGCCCAGCTGTGCGAAGCCTTCGCAGCCCTGGAAGCCGGGCGTGGCGACATTTCCCTGACCTATTTCGAGATGGGCACCCTGGCGGCGTTCTGGCTGTTCGAGCGTGCGCAACTGGATGTGGTCGTGCTGGAAGTCGGCCTCGGCGGGCGCCTGGATACTGTCAACGTGGTGGATGCCGACCTGGCCCTGGTAACCAGCATTGGTGTCGATCATGCCGATTACCTGGGCAATACCCGCGAATCGGTGTCTTTTGAAAAGGCCGGGATCTTCCGCCAGGGCCGTCCGGCGCTGTGTGGTGACCTGGACCCGCCGCAACCCTTGCTCGACAGGGCGCGCGAACTGGATTGCCTGTTCTACCTGCGGGGTCGCGAGTTCACCCTGGACATCGGCGACACCCATTGGCAATGGCGTGGGCAGGATGCACGTGGCCAACGGGTAGAGCTGCTTGATTTGCCGTTGCTGAACCTGCCGATGGAAAACGCCGCGCTCGCGCTGCAAGCCTATTTGCTGCTGGACCTGCCGTGGGACGCCGCGCAGATCGCGGCGACCTTGCTGGCAACGAAAGTGGTGGGGCGCCTCGATCGCCGAACCTTCGACTGGCAAGGCAAGCGCCTGAGCCTGATGTTGGATGTAGGCCATAACCCCCATGCTGCGCAGTACCTGGCTGAGCGTCTGGCGCGTACGCCGCCGGTGGGGCGTCGCCTGGCGGTGTTCGGGTTGTTGGTCGACAAGGACCTGGACGGCGTGGTTGCGCCACTGCTGGGCAGCGTCCAGTCTTGGGCCGTTGCGCCGCTGGACACGCCACGCAGCCGTCCTGCGGTTGAGTTGGAAACTGCCTTGCAGAACCTTGGCGCGCCGGTGACGTCGTATGCAAGCGTCACTGCAGCCCTGGAGGCGCAGTGTGCGGTAGCGACGGCCGAGGACGAAATCCTGTTGTTCGGATCATTTTATTGTGTTGCCGAGGCGCTTGAATGGCTGGCCCGGCGCTCCACGGAGGAAGCTGCACATGGCATTACTGGATAGCGCATACAAGCAGCGAATGGTCGGGGCCCTGGTGCTGGTGGCGTTGGCGGTAATCTTTTTGCCGATGCTGTTTTCCCGCCAGGACGAACAGCGCCAGGTGGTGGTTGAAGCTCCCGCTGCGCCCCAGGCGCCGGTGGTGCCGCAGGTTCAGGTCGAACCGGTGGTCGTGCCTGAGCCTCAGGTGTTGCCGGAAGAGCCTGTGCCCGTCGAGGAGGAGGTCGTCACACAGCAGGCGCCTTCACAGGCCCCTTCGATGCCGGTGCAGCCAAGTGTGCCGGTGGTCAAGCCAACGCCAGCCCCGGCTGTCGCCGCCAAACCGGCTGCACCGGCGCCAGCGCCCAAGCCGGTAGCGCCGCAGCCTGCAGCGCCTGGCAAGCCGGATGTGGGGCAGAGTCGCATCGACCCTAATGGCCTGCCGATCAGTTGGTCGATCCAGCTGGCCAGCCTGGCCAATCGCGAAAGTGCCGACGCCTTGCAGAAAAAGCTGCGTGCCCAGGGGTATAACGCTTATATCCGCAGCGCTGACGGCAAGAATCGTGTGTTTGTCGGGCCGCTGATCGAGCGTGCGGAGGCAGATCGCCTGCGCGATTTGCTGGGTCGTCAGCAGAACCTCAACGGGTTTGTGGTGCGTTTCCAGCCCGAGCGCGGCTGAACGGGCAATATGCTCTAAATGTGGGAGCTGGCTTGCCTGCGATGACGGTGGTTCAATCGACAACGATGTCGAGCGTGCCGCCTTCATCGCAGGCAAGCCAGCTCCCACATTGGTTTGTGCTGGGGTTGAAATGCGATTGGCCCGTCACAATCTATTGATTTGCAAAGCACCCGCAATCACCGCTTACCGATAGCCCGGCGCTCTGCTAAAATGCGCCGCCTTATCCGTACGTAGGCTGCACTGTGCCATTTACCTGGGTTGATTGGGCGATCGTTGCAATCGTCGCCATCTCCGCTTTGATCAGTCTGAGCCGCGGCTTCGTAAAAGAAGCACTGTCGTTGCTGACCTGGATCATCGCAGGAGTCGTAGCCTGGATGTTCGGTGGTTCACTGTCGGTCTACCTGGCCGGGTACATAGAGACACCTTCGGCTCGCGTCATCGCGGGCTGCGCCATCATGTTCATCGCCACGCTGTTGGTGGGGGCAATGGTCAATTATCTTATTGGCGAGTTGATACGTGTCACCGGCCTCTCCGGGACCGATCGATTTCTCGGCATGGCCTTCGGGGCTGCGCGTGGCGCGTTGCTGGTGGTCGTGGCGGTCGGGCTGTTGAGCCTGGGGCCGGTACAGCAGGATTCGTGGTGGCAGGAGTCGGTACTCGTGCCAAAATTTCTATTGGTTGCAGACTGGTCCAAGAACCTCATCCTGGGGTGGAGCAGTCAGTGGCTGGCCAGCGGAATCAGCGTACCCGCTGATCTTCCGTTCAAGGAGCACCTCTTACCGGCCAAAACGCCTCAGTAAGCTGTGTTCAGTCAAGATTCATTAAGTAGGGGTTGCGTCGCATGTGTGGCATCGTCGGTATCGTCGGTAAGTCGAACGTCAATCAGGCGCTGTATGACGCGCTAACCGTCCTCCAGCACCGCGGCCAGGACGCTGCCGGTATTGTGACCAGCCACGACGGCCGGTTATTCCTGCGCAAGGACAATGGCCTGGTGCGTGACGTGTTCCATCAGCGTCACATGCAGCGCCTCGTCGGGCACATGGGCATTGGCCATGTGCGCTACCCGACTGCCGGTAGTTCGACCTCGGCCGAAGCTCAACCGTTCTACGTCAACTCGCCTTACGGCATCACCTTGGCGCACAACGGTAACCTGACCAACGTTGAACAACTGGCCAAGGAGATCTACGAATCTGACCTGCGCCACGTCAACACCAGCTCCGATTCGGAAGTGCTGCTCAACGTGTTCGCCCACGAGCTGGCCCAGCGCGGCAAGCTGCAGCCGACCGAAGAAGACGTGTTCGCCGCCGTGATCGACGTGCACAACCGTTGCGTCGGTGGTTATGCGGTGGTGGCGATGATCACCGGTTACGGCATCGTTGGTTTCCGCGACCCCCACGGCATTCGCCCGATCGTGTTCGGCCAGCGTCACACCGACGAAGGCGTCGAGTACATGATCGCTTCCGAAAGCGTGTCCCTGGACGTGCTGGGCTTCACCCTGATCCGCGACCTGGCGCCGGGCGAGGCTGTCTACATTACTGAAGACGGCAAGCTGCACACCCGTCAGTGCGCCGTAGCGCCGAAACTCACCCCGTGCATCTTCGAACACGTCTACCTGGCGCGTCCGGATTCGATCATCGACGGCGTCTCGGTCTACAAGGCGCGCCTGCGCATGGGCGAGAAGCTGGCCGAGAAGATCCTGCGCGAGCGTCCCGAGCACGATATCGATGTGGTCATCCCGATCCCGGATACCAGCCGTACCGCTGCGCTGGAGCTGGCCAACCACCTGGGCGTCAAGTTCCGCGAAGGCTTCGTGAAGAACCGCTACATCGGCCGTACCTTCATCATGCCCGGCCAGGCTGCACGCAAGAAATCGGTACGCCAGAAGCTCAACGCCATCGAGCTTGAGTTCCGCGGCAAGAACGTAATGCTGGTAGATGACTCCATCGTGCGGGGCACCACCTGCAAGCAGATCATCCAGATGGCCCGCGAAGCCGGGGCGAAGAACGTGTACTTCTGTTCCGCTGCGCCTGCGGTGCGTTACCCGAACGTGTACGGTATCGACATGCCGAGCGCCCATGAGCTGATCGCGCATAATCGTTCGACCCAGGACGTGGCCGACCTGATCGGCGCCGACTGGCTGATCTACCAGGACCTGCCGGACCTGATCGAAGCGGTTGGCGGTGGCAAGATCAAGATCGAGCAGTTCGACTGCGCCGTGTTCGACGGCAAGTACGTGACCGGCGATGTCGACGAGGCCTACCTGAACAAGATCGAGCAGGCGCGCAACGACTCGTCGAAGATCAAGACACAGGCGGTCAGCGCGATCATCGACCTCTATAACAACTGAGTAAACACCGGCCCTGAGGGGCCGGTTTTGTATCTTAAACAAAGAATTGAATAAGGAGTCGCAGCATGAGTCAGGAATGGGATGCCGGTCGGTTGGACAGCGACCTCGATGGCGTAGCTTTCGATACCCTGGCTGTGCGCGCCGGCCAGCACCGTACCCCGGAAGGTGAGCACGGCGACCCGATGTTCTTCACCTCCAGCTACGTGTTTCGTACTGCCGCCGACGCCGCTGCGCGGTTTGCTGGCGAAGTGCCGGGCAACGTGTATTCGCGCTACACCAACCCGACCGTGCGTGCGTTTGAAGAGCGCATCGCGGCTCTGGAAGGTGCCGAGCAGGCCGTGGCGACTGCCACCGGCATGGCGGCCATCCTGGCCGTGGTGATGAGCCTGTGCAGCGCCGGCGACCATGTGCTGGTATCGCGCAGCGTGTTCGGCTCGACCATCAGCCTGTTCGAGAAGTACTTCAAGCGTTTCGGTATTGAAGTCGATTACGTGCCCCTGGCGGACCTGTCCGGTTGGGAGGCGGCCATCAAGGCCAATACCAAGCTGTTGTTCGTCGAATCGCCGTCCAACCCGCTCGCTGAGCTGGTGGACATCGCCGCGCTATCCGAAGTCGCCCATGCCAAGGGCGCGATGCTGGTGGTGGACAACTGCTTCTGCACCCCGGCCTTGCAGCAACCGCTGAAGCTGGGTGCGGACATCGTGGTGCACTCGGCAACCAAGTTCATCGACGGCCAGGGCCGTTGCATGGGCGGCGTGGTGGCCGGTCGCAGCGAGCAGATGAAGGAAGTGGTGGGCTTCCTGCGCACCGCCGGCCCGACCCTCAGCCCGTTCAACGCCTGGATCTTCCTCAAAGGCCTGGAAACCCTCAGCCTGCGTATGAAAGCTCATTGTGCCAACGCCCAGGCCCTGGCCGAGTGGCTGGAGCAGCAGGACGGTATCGAGAAGGTGCATTACGCCGGCCTCAAGAGCCACCCGCAACACGCCTTGGCCCAGCGTCAGCAGCGTGGCTTCGGCGCGGTGGTGAGTTTCGAAGTCAAGGGCGGCAAAGACGGTGCCTGGCGCTTTATCGATGCGACGCGCTTGATCTCCATTACCGCCAACCTGGGTGACAGCAAGACCACCATCACCCACCCGAGCACCACCTCCCACGGGCGCCTGGCGCCGCAGGAGCGTGAAGCGGCCGGTATCCGTGACAGCCTGATCCGCATCGCGGTGGGCCTGGAAGACGTTGCTGACTTGCAGGCAGACCTGGCCCGCGGGCTGGCGGCCTTGTGATCGAGTGGTCCATGGAGGCCGCAGCGGCCAGTAACGGGCGCGTGGCGTTGGTGACGGGCGCGGCGCGGGGCATTGGCCTCGGGATTGCCGCGTGGCTGATCAGCGAAGGCTGGCAGGTGGTGTTGACCGACCTGGACCGCGAGCGCGGTGCCAAGGTGTCCAAGGTGCTGGGCGACAACGCCTGGTTTATCACCATGGACGTGGCCGACGAGAAGCAAGTGGCCCAGGGTGTCGCCGAGGTGCTGGGGCAGTTCGGGCGCCTGGATGCGTTGGTGTGCAACGCGGCGGTGGCCGACCCGCGCAATATCACCCTGGAAAGCCTCGACCTGGCGTACTGGAATCGGGTGCTGGCGGTCAACCTCAGTGGGCCGATGCTGCTGGCCAAGCACTGCGCGCCTTACCTGCGTGCCCATGGCGGTGCCATCGTAAACCTGGCCTCGACCCGGGCGCGTCAATCCGAGCCTGACACCGAAGCCTATGCGGCCAGCAAAGGTGGGCTGTTGGCCCTGACCCACGCCCTGGCCATGAGCCTGGGGCCGGAAGTGCGGGTCAATGCGGTCAGCCCTGGCTGGATCGACGCACGTGACCCGGCTGCGCGGCGTGCAGAGCCGCTCACCGACGCCGATCATGCCCAGCATCCGGCGGGCAGGGTGGGGACGGTGGAGGACGTGGCGGCGATGGTGGCCTGGTTGCTGTCACGCCAGGCCGGGTTCGTCACCGGGCAAGAGTTCGTGGTGGACGGCGGCATGAGCAAGAAGATGATTTACAGCGAGTAGGGCGGGTAGCTGTCTTGAAGCCATTTTGTCTTTTTCAGAAAAACTTCAAGCAGGCTATTGACTTAGGTCCGCTACCTGCGTAAATTTCGCGGCCTCAACGAAGCAAAGGGTGATTAGCTCAGCTGGGAGAGCATCTGCCTTACAAGCAGAGGGTCGGCGGTTCGATCCCGTCATCACCCACCACTTCTTGAGAGTTTTGCCCTAGGGCAAGACGCAACGTTAAAGGTTGCACCGACGCGCAGCGGTAGTTCAGTCGGTTAGAATACCGGCCTGTCACGCCGGGGGTCGCGGGTTCGAGTCCCGTCCGCTGCGCCATATTTTCCAGGTTCGATATGTCGGGCTTGAGATTGAACAGCCAAGGCTGATCGATCAGATGTTTAAAGGTGGTTGAGGGTTCATGCTCAATCAGCCAAGCGATACGCAGCGGTAGTTCAGTCGGTTAGAATACCGGCCTGTCACGCCGGGGGTCGCGGGTTCGAGTCCCGTCCGCTGCGCCATATCTGCATCAAGGCCCACTGAACGCCTTGAAGCACAAGGAAAGCCACTGGCTCACCTTGATCCGATAGCAAAGACCCTGGTCGAAAGACCGGGGTTTTTTGTGTCTGGGGTTTGAAAAAAAGCCTCATCTTCTTCGCTACCAACAGCGCTCATTATCGGCAAACGGCCGGCAGAACATTTCGATTCTGTCGGCCGTTTTGCGTTCTTGTGTCAAAAAATTTCAATGTGGTTATTTGCCGCAGGCGCAGAAACCTTTAAAGTTAACCCTTCGGTCAACTTTGCACTGTCATCATGGCCTTTTGATTCGTCGAGAAAGGTTTCTGCAAGTCTCCAGATTTGGTGTACTTAACCATAAGGGCGGATTTATAACCGCTCAGAGGATGATCCATGTCCAACCGTGAAATAACCCGGCGCTCGTTCCTCCAGGGCGGGCTGGTGGCGGGTGTGAGTGTCACGCTCACGCCGCTCAGCACCCAGGCGCTGGCTGCCTTGATGGAAAACAGCGTGACCGTGCCGTCTGAAAAGTGGCTTGGCCATAACGGCAAGGCGCGCCAGCGTAACGATGCCTTGTCGAAAGTCTGCGGCAGCAAGGTGTTTGCCCGCGACATCCGTTCCAAGGACATGCCTGGCTGGCCCCAGCAGCAAGGTCACGCCATGTTGCTCAAAACCATCAAGGCCGACCACATCTACGCGGGCTACGACCTGTCGTGGCTTGGCGCCGAGCTGCAGCCGGACCGTATTGTCACCGCTGCCGACCTGGACAAGGACGGTATCGTCTTCCCGGAAGAACATGCGCCGGACCCGTTGCTATCCGAGGGCAAAGTGCCGATGTTCATCGGTCACCCGGTGGCGATCCTGATCTGGAACGACTTCGAGCGTTTCCGTCAGGCCAAGAACAAACTCAAGTTCAATGACAAGGCGATTCGTTACGGCGCCAAAGTGCCGTATTACGAAGGTGACCCCTACGGTAGCTTCCGCTACGTGCGCGTGGGTGGCCCGACCTCGGCCGATGAAGACGAATTCGCCAGCCTCAAGGATTCGATCCTGTTCCCGATGCTGAAAAACCGTCGCCCAGTGTGGAATTCCCAGCCGAACCTGCACGGCAACCTGACCGAGCGCGGGCTGTTCTACGCCGAGCGCATGAAGAGCCAGATCAACACGCCACCGGACAACTGGCTAGTGTTTGACGAGCGCTACAAAACCCCGTCGATCGAACCGGCCGCCATGGAGCCGGACAACGGCAACGGTTGGTACGATCCAGCAACCAAAACCCTGCACTTTGTGGTGGCCACCCAGTGCCCATTGGAAGTTGCGACCGAGACCGCCAAGATGATCTCGCCGTCGCGCTTCGGCCTGGCCAACCTGAACATGCATCCGGGTTATACCGTGGGTTACGGTTCCAAAGACCACAACATTTTCGTCTACTACGCCGCCCTCGCTGCGTTGTATGGCGCCGGTGTGCCGGTGCGCCTGGCCAACGACCGTTACGAGCAATTCCAGAGCGGCATCAAGCGTCACCCGTTCGATATCCGCTATCAGTTGGCGGTCGACAAGAACGACCACAGCTTCAAAATCTTCCTCGCCGACATGAGCGTCGACGGCGGTGGCCGGATCAACTACAGCCCATCGGTGGCTGCGGTCGGCGCCACGGCGGCGCAGTCGATCTACTACATGCCGCAGAACGACCTGCAAGTCACCGCGTACCATTCCCGTGGCGTTGAAGCCGGTTCGATGCGGGGCTACGGCACCCTGCAAAGCATGGCGGCGACCGAAATGATGGTCGACGAAATCGCCGGCCGCCTTGGTGTGGATGCCATCGAGCTGCGGCGCAAGAACGCATTGCGTTCGGGCATGAAGAACACCCAGGGCGCGATCCCTGCCGGTGCGTTGCGGCTGCACGAAATTCTCGACAAGGCCGCTGTGCACGACGTGTGGAAAAACCGTGACGCGATCAAGCAACAACGCGAAGCCGCAGACCCGGATAACTGGTATGGCGTCGGTTTTGCCATCTGCCAGAAAGACTTCGGCACCGGTTCCGAAGCGCCGATGGCCAGTGTTGAATTCAGCGCTGACGGTCGCATCAGCCTGCGCCACATCGGAATCGAAATCGGCACCGGCATGTCCACTTCGCAGTCGCTGGTGGTTGCCGACTTCCTCGGCAGCCCGGCCCACGAAGTGAAGACCGGCGAAACACAATGGCAGGAAATGCAACTGGTCACCGGCGGCAACCCTTACACCATGAGCCAGGCCGAGCAGGACAACCTGCTGCGTAACCCGCGTTGGGTGGGCAAGCTCGCGTCGGCGTCTTCGGCGACCAACTCGGCGTACTACTTCAGCCACGCCACCCGCGAAGCGGCGCGTGTGCTGTTCAACCACGGCTTGTGGCCGGCAGCGCTGGAGATCTGGCGCCAGGGCCCGTTCGGCGGCCAGGCCAACCCCTATGTGGTGCGCCGCGAAGACGCACATTGGGTGGACGGCAAGCTCACCGCCAACGGCATGCAGCCATTGAGCTTTGAAGAACTGGCCAGGCGCGCTCATGAGCGCGGCCTGGTCACCGCTGCCACGGTCCACGGGTTCAACCGCTGGAGCTGGGCCGAGGCTGAGTACAGCATCGACGGCGTGCGCGAGCGCCTGCCGCTCGACGGTCTGGCGGTGAAATACGGCGACGGCGCGCCGAAAGCCAAGCAGGCGCTGATGAGCACTGCCGGTTTCCACCTGCTCGATCGCCAGAACGTCAGCTATCCCGCCACCCAGTTGAATAACGCTGCGGTGACGTACTACAGCCCCGTCGCCACGTTGGTCGAGTTGAAGGTCAACAAGGGGTCAGCGCAGGTCGAAGTGCTCAATCACCATTCATGGGTCGAGTGCGGGCGTGTGCTGGTTGAAGAGTTGGTCAAGGGCCAGCTCGAAGGTGGAGTGGCCATGGGCATCGGTCACGCGTTGATGGAGGAAATGCCGTTGTACGAAGGCGGGCCGGGGGAGGGCGACTGGAACTTCAACCGCTACCGTCTGCCGATGGCGCGTCACGTTGCCGTGTGGAAGCAGACCTCGGAGATTCTGCCGGCGCTGTCGCCAAGCGACCCGTCCAAAGGTATCGCTGAAGTGGTGATGATCCCGATTGTCGGGGCCATCGGTAATGCGGTGGCACACGCCATCGGTAAACGTGTTCGCGACCTGCCAATCACGGCTGCACGCATCAAGGAGGCCCTCAATGGCTAACCGTCCGCTTCAACTGACCCTCAATGGTCAACCCGTCGGCCCGGTGGACATCCCTGATGACCTGCCGATGATCGACTACCTGCACGAATACAAAAACCTCACGGGCTCGCGGCTGGGCTGCGGCCAAGGCATTTGCCACGCCTGTGTGGTGATCGTCGACAACCCGGACGGCACCAGCGAAGAAGTGCGCACCTGCATCACCGGCGCGCATTACTTCGAAGGCAAGCAAGTGCGCACTATCGAAGGCCACGCCAAGCGCGATGAGTCGGGCCAGGTCACTGAGCTCAACCCGATCCAGCAGCGCTTCGTGGATGAGTTCGCCTTTCAGTGCAGCTATTGCGCGCCGGGCTTCGTCAACGCGGCGACCGTGTTGGTGGAGAAACTGCAACGCCAGCCGACCGTGTACAGCAAGCTGGAACAAGTCATCGAGGACAGCCTCGGTCATCACGTCTGCCGTTGTACCGGGTACGTGCGCTATTACAACGCCACCCGCAACGTGCTGACCGATCTCGGCCTGGTCAAGGAGGGTTAAGCATGAAGCTTTTTCTGACCCGCCTGGCCTTGGCGGTCGGCCTGGCCGCGCCGGTATTGTTTGCCCACGCTGGTGATCAAGCCAAGCGCGGCGAATACCTCGCCCGCGCCGCTGACTGCATGGCCTGCCACACTGCACCGGGCGGCGCGCCGTTTGCCGGCGGCCTGCCGATTGTCTCGCCGTTTGGCACCATCTATGGCACCAATATCACGCCAAGCAAAGAACACGGCATCGGCTTGTACAGCGATGACGAGTTCTTCGCCGCGTTGACCGAAGGCAAGCGTCGCGACGGTGCGTACTTGTATCCGGCGATGCCCTACACCTCGTACCACCTGATGCCGCGTGAAGACTCGGACGCCATTCATGCGTACCTCAAAACCATCGAGCCGATCGAGCGCGCAGCGCCTGTGACGAGCCTGAGCTTTCCCTTCAACGTGCGCCTGGGCCTGATGGGCTGGAACGTGCTGTACGGCAAAGCGCTGAAACTGGAACCGGCCGAAGGCAAGAGCGAAGCCTGGAAGCGCGGCCAGTACATGGTCGAAGTGCTCGGCCACTGCGGCGAATGCCACACGCCACGTGGCCTGCCCGGTGCGATGGAGCTGGACAAGCGCCTGACCGGCGGCATCCTCAATGGCTATCTGGCGCCCAGCCTGCTCGCCACCGACCTGGCCGCGCGCGGCTGGAATGAGCAGGACCTGGCCACGTTCCTCAAGCATGGCATGAGCGCACAAGGGACGATGTTCAACGAGATGTTCCCGGTGTTCCACAACAGCACCCAGGGCCTGAGCGATACGGACCTGGCCGCGATGGCGACCTTCCTGCTCGGTGATAAACCGCCGGCAGCCAAGGCGCTGGTCGAAGTGCCGGTGGAACACCTTGGCCCGAGCGCTCAGCGCGGCCGCCAGGAATACCTGAACGTCTGTGCCGGTTGCCATGCCGCGGGGGGCGAAGGCAAGCCGCACATCGCGGTGGCGATGCGCGGCAACACCACGCTGCGTCTGGAAGACCCGCGCAACTTGGTGCGGGTGATCGAGGACGGGATCGGCGAGCAGAAGTTCTCCGGGTTCGAGCACATGCAACCGATGCCGGGCTTCGCGGGAAAACTCAGCCCGGAACAACTCACCGACCTGATCAATTACCTGCGCCAAGGTTGGGGTGGGCAGTCGGCGGAGTTGGCGGTGAGCGATGTGCAGAAGCTGCAGGCTGAGGCGCCGTCCATCGAGCACAAGGCGCACTGACATGCAGCATCTGGACCTGCAGGTGATACGACGGGCGCTGGCGTGGTCGGTGGCGGGGCAGCGCATTTGGCTCTGTACGGTGCTGGCCGCCTACGGCTCGGCGCCGCGGGCGCCGGGTTCGCTGCTGGCGGTGAACGCCGCTGGGCAGTGGATTGGGTCGTTGTCGGGTGGTTGCGTCGAGGAAGACTTTCTCGAACGCGTCGCCGAAGGTGCGTTTTTCGCTGCGGTCAACGTGGTGCGCTACGGCGCAGGGGGCGATCCGCGCTCGCGGGTCAGCCTGCCCTGCGGCGGCATTCTCGATGTATTGGTTGAGAAGTTCGAGCCTGACTGCGAGGTGCGGGCGCACCTGCGTGAAGTGGAGTCGGCGCTGCTCGGGCAGCGCCGCTTGATTCGCCAGGTCGACCTGGCCAGCGGGGCGCGCAGCCTGGTCGCTGATTGTGAGCAGGGCGTGCGCATCGAGCGTGACAGTGAGCGGGTGCGCATCCGCGTCGGTGCGGCTCAGCGTTTATTACTGGCCGGGTACTCCAGCGTGGCGCAGGCGTGTGCCGAGTTTGCAGTCGGCCTTGGGTTCGAAGTGATTCTCTGCGACCCACGTGATGAAGTGCTCGAAGGCGTGGTGCTCAATGGCGTGGAGATTCGTCGCCAGTTGCCGTCGGTGTTTATTGCCGACGGCGGCTGTCACCGTGATACGGCGGTGGTTGCGCTGACGCATGACCCGCGTATCGACGATCTGGCGATGATGGAAGCGGTGCGTACCGACGCGTTCTACATTGGCGTGATGGGGTCGTTGCAGACCTCGCAGAAACGGTTTGAGCGACTGCGCCGCGTCGGTGGGTTGGGGGAGCCTGAACTGGCGCGGATACACGCGCCTATCGGGCTTAACCTGGGCAGCAGGACGCCGTCGGAAATCGCGCTGGCAGTATTGGCCGATATCGTGCGGATTCGTAGCGGGATTGCTCGCGACCAGCTCTGAGGCGCAGCCCTGCTTAAAGGCGCGTTGTAATGTGGCGAGGGAGCTTGCTCCCGCTGGAGTGCGTAGCGCTCCCAGGCTTTTGGGGCCGCTTCGCAGCCCAGCGGGAGCAAGCTCCCTCGCCACAGGTTGCCTGTGTTTACATCCCGAATTTATCTCGCAACCCGTAGTACCAAGCTCCCAGCGCCGCAAACGGCGTGCGCAACATTTGCCCACCCGGGAACGGGTAATGCGGCAAGCCCGCAAACGCATCAAAACGCTCAGCCTGACCTCGCAAGGCCTCCGCCAGTACTTTGCCTGCCAAGTGGGTGTACGTCACGCCATGGCCGCTACAGCCCTGGGAGTAATAGATGTTGTCACCCAGGCGGCCGACCTGCGGCAAACGCGACAGGGTGAGGAGGAAATTGCCGGTCCAGGCGTAGTCGATCTTCACGTTCTTCAGTTGCGGAAAGGCCTTGAGCATTTTCGGTCGGATGATCGCTTCGATATTCGCCGGGTCCCGCGCGCCATAGACCACGCCGCCGCCGAAGATCAGGCGCTTGTCGCTGGTGAGGCGGTAGTAGTCGAGCAGGTAGTTGCAGTCCTCGACACAGTAATCCTGTGGCAATAAAGTCTTGGCTACTTCATCGCCCAGTGGCGCCGTGGTGATCACTTGGGTGCCGCACGGCATCGACTTGGCCGCTAGCTCCGGCACCAGATTGCCCAGGTAAGCGTTCCCCGCGACGATAATGAATTTGGCCCTGACCCTGCCTTCGGCGGTGTGTACCACCGGATTGGCACCGCGCTCAATGCGCACCGCTGCCGATTGCTCATAGATCGTGCCGCCCAGGGATTCCACAGCCGCGGCTTCACCGAGCGCCAGGTTGAGCGGGTGGATATGGCCACCGCTCATGTCCAGCAAACCCCCCACATAGTTGTCACAGGCCACCACCTCGCGGATGCGGCGCTCGTCCAGCAACTCCAGTTGCGTATGGCCGTAGCGCTCCCACAGACGCTTTTGCGACTCCAGGTGGCCCATGTGCTTGCTGTTGAGGGCGGCGAACACGCCACCGTCCTTCAAGTCGCACTGGATCTGATACTTGGCCACGCGCTCACGGATGATCCTGCCGCCTTCAAACGCCATCTGCCCCAACAACTGCGCCTGGTGAGGCCCGACGCTGCGCTCGATCACGTCGATATCGCGGCTGTAACTATTGACGATCTGCCCACCGTTGCGGCCCGACGCACCAAAACCGACCTTGGCGGCTTCCAGCACCGTAACGCGAAAGCCGTTCTCCAGCAGAAACAGCGCACTGGAAAGCCCGGTATAGCCGGCCCCGATCACGCACACATCGGTCTCGACTTCACCTTGCAACACAGGACGGGGCGCAACTGCATTCGCGGAAGCGGCGTAATACGACTGGGGGTAGGGGGTGTTCGCCATCCTGGAACCTCTGTTTTATATTTTTTACGAGTGCGCCGATCCTACCTGAGTTGAAAATCGCCTGCCAGCCACCCGAAAATCACGGGTGTACCCGGCGCAAATAAAAAATTCGCATATTCATAGGGTTAGCTGCAAAAAAGATGTTGACACCCCTTCGGAATTCCGTAGAATGCCGCCTCACAGCAGGCACGTAGCTCAGTTGGTTAGAGCACCACCTTGACATGGTGGGGGTCGTTGGTTCGAGTCCAATCGCGCCTACCAAACAAAATCCGCTCTGCTGGGCGGTCTAGAAGGGCTCACCGAAAGGTGGGCCCTTTTTTGTTGCCTGAAATTTGGGCAAAGGAAAGCCAAGACGCCGAGCGGCGTCCTTTCAGGGCTTGAATGTTCGATCAGGCGAACAGCGTCGCCACCGCCAGCAGGCAAATTACCTGGGCGAACAGCTGGCAGCGTATTTCGCCAAGCGTGGTCGCCATATTACTCATTTGTCCGGCATACATAGCGGGAACCCTCATTGTCGGCACGACGCCGTGAATGAACTCCAAGTACACACAGCTGCATCGTGGAGTATAGGCGCTGATCAGGAATTTTCCCTGCCGACGCCCTAGCGAGTTCATCCTCACGATTTTTCCAAAAAAACTGCGCTGAATCTCTGCATGGCACCGTACCGCCCGAAGCCATCCCCCCACAAAAATTATTGGTTTGCAGCAACAATTTTTCTTGTTGGACACCCCCGGCCCCAGGCAGCAAAGTTGCGCCACTGACGCTCGACCTTCCAGGTCAACAATAAAAAACCGAGCCGACTGCACGCCACTTTCACGCTGTGAGCCCTTTGCCCACATCCTGCTGTAATGGCGCCGCAGCGCGCACTAAAGGACCTCCCCGCCATGCAAACTGTTGTGAACTTATGGCCGTTGATCGGCGTACTTGTCATCGTGGTCGGCTTTGTATTGCGCTTCAATCCGCTGTTGGTGGTCACCGCGGCCGCCATCGCCACCGGGCTTGCCGCCCAGTTCCCGCTGGAAAAAATCCTAGCCACCATGGGCGATGGCTTCCTTCAGACCCGTGCGCTGCAACTGATTCTGTTATTGCCGCTGGCGGTGATTGGCCTGCTGGAACGCCATGGCCTGCGCCTGCATGCGCAGAACTGGATTGCACGCTTCGAACGCGCCACGGTCGGGCGCTTGCTGATCATTTATCTGTTTGTGCGTGAGTCCACGGCTGCCATGGGGTTGACGAGCCTGGGTGGGCATCCGCAGATGGTGCGGCCGCTGCTGGCGCCGATGGCCGAGGGCGCCGCAGAAAAACGTTATGGCAAGCTGCCTGACAAGCTGCGCCACAAGGTACTGGCCATGTGCGCTGCCACCGACAACGTCGGGTTGTTCTTTGGTGAGGACATCTTCGTGGCCTTTGGTGCGATTGCGTTGATGCACACCTTCCTGCTTGGCTCGGGGATTGATGTGGAGCCGCTGCACATTGCGGTGTGGGGCATCCCGACGGCGATCTGTGCCTTCATCATTCACGCGATCCGGTTGCATCGTTTCGACCGGCGCTTGACCCACGAAATGAGCTCGGCCACCGCTCCGGTGGAGGCGGCTCAATGATTATTTCCATTCAATACCTGTACTGGCTGGCGGGCGTGCTGTTGCTGATCACCGCCGGCATGATCCTGCTCGACCGTTCCCACCCCAAGCGCTGGTCCAGTGCGCTGTTCTGGTTGTTGTTCGCCGTACCGTTCCTTATAGGCGAGCGCCTGCCTTCGGTGGTCATCGGAGTGGGTGTGGTGGTGATGGCATTGATTGCGGGCTTGGGCGGCGTTGGTCGTGGCCAGCATGCCGAATTGCACGACAAGGCGTCCCGCGCCAGTGCCGGGCGCCTGGGCCACAAACTGTTCATCCCGGCGTTGGCGATTCCGCTGACCACGGTGATTGGCTCAGTGTTGCTCAAACACACCGAAATCGGTGGTGTACCGCTGCTGGACCCGAAGAACACCACCTTTGTCTCCCTCGGCATCGGTTGCCTGATCGCCCTTGGCCTGGCCTGCTGGCTGACCCGGGATACGCCGGTACAAGCGTTACGCGAATCTCGTCGCCTGACCGAAGCCCTGGGCTGGGCCATGGTGCTTCCGCAAATGCTGGCGATGCTCGGGCTGTTGTTCAATGAGGCCGGGGTGGGCACGGCGGTCGCTCATGTCACCACCACCTACATCAACCTGGACTACAAGTTGGTGGCGGTGATGGTCTATGTGTTGGGCATGGCCTTGTTTACCGTGATCATGGGCAATGGTTTTGCGGCCTTTCCGGTGATGACCGGTGGCGTCGGCGTGCCGGTGCTGGTGGGGATTTACGGCGGCAACCCTGCGGTGATGGCGGCGATTGGTATGTTCTCTGGCTATTGCGGTACGTTGATGACGCCGATGGCGGCCAACTTCAATATCGTCCCGGCGGCGCTACTGGAGCTGCCGGATAAAAATGCGGTGATCAAAGCCCAACTACCCACGGCGCTGATGATGCTGCTGGTCAATATCGTGCTGCTCTATCTGTTGATGTGAGGCCATTGTGCAAAACGTATTGCTGACGGGCTTCGAGCCCTTTGATAAGGCGGCGGTAAACCCTTCTTGGGAGGCCGTGCGCCAGTTGGACGGTGTGCAGTTGTGCGAGGGGGTGCAAATGGTTTCGCGTTGCTTGCCCTGCGCATTTGCCACCGCTGCCGAAACCTTACTGCAGTTGATCAACGAACTGCGGCCGGCAATGGTCATCGCCACGGGCCTGGGGCCTGGGCGCAGTGATATTTCCGTCGAGCGCGTTGCGATCAACGTTAACGATGCGCGTATTCCCGACAATCTGGGGGCGCAGCCGATTGATATTGCGGTAGTGGATGGCGGCCCGGCGGCGTACTTCTCGACGTTGCCGATCAAGGGCATGGTCAAGGCGGTGCGTGAGGCGGGTATTGCGGCCTCGGTATCGCAGACGGCGGGGACGTTTGTGTGTAATCAGGTGTTTTATCGTTTGCAGCATGCCTTGGTGGGGACTGGGGTGCGCAGTGGGTTTATTCACGTACCTGGTTTGCCTGACGCGGGCGAGCATTCGATGTCGCTATCGACAATAGTCGAGGGGTTGCGTGTGGCGGCATTGGCAGCCTGGCAAACCCAGGTAGATATCGCCTTGAGTGGTGGTCAGGTGAGCTGACGGCAGACGCTGTTGTCTGTGTACGCTGTGTTGCGATTTCAACTACAGTTCAAGCACATATTTGCGTTGGGAAGTCGCCATGTTAAAGCGTACGAAGTTCGTGTCGGTTGCGTTGTCCCTTGCACTGTCCGTGACCAGTGGCCTTGCCCTTGCAGATCCAGGCAATGGCAAAGGCCAGGGTAACAATAAAGGTGATGTCTACGGTGGGCAGGGCAAAGGCCAAGGCAATAGCAAGGGTGATGCCTATGGTGGGCAGGACAACGGCAAAGGTCACGGTAATAACAAAGGTAATGCCCAGGGTGGGCACGGTAAGGGCAAGGACAATGGCGGGCCCTCCAGGAATGACTTCAGCGTTGATCGCGGTCTTGTACTGAACGTGCTGGGCGGTCACCGCGATTATTGGCGCCCTGGCCCGGCCTTGCCGCCTGGCATTCAGAAAAACCTGGCACGCGGCAAGCCCCTGCCGCCCGGTATTGCCAAGAAGCTGGACGGCCGCTTGCTGGGGCAGTTGCCTCGCTACGACGGTTACGAGTGGCAGCAAGCGGGAACCGACTTGATATTGGTGGCCATTGCGACCGGTATCATCTACGAAGTTCTGAACGGCGCGTTTGATTGAGTCGCAGCGCCCTCAGGCTTCACGGCCGGGGAAAAACAACTCAAAACAGGTCACGCCATCTTCACTGCTTACACGGTACCGCCCGTTATGCAGCTGCATGATGGTCGCCACGATCGAGAGTCCCAGGCCGTTGGACTGGGCTGACCGCTCGCGGGATTCATCCACCCGGTAGAACCGTTCGAACAGCCGCGGCAGGTGCTCGGCCGGGATCGTCTGGCCGTGGTTACTGACCCTCAGGTTGATGCCCGCGCCATCCGGCACTGCCTGGATACTCAGTTCCGAGCCCGGCGCGCCATATTTGATGGCGTTGGCGCACAGGTTGGCCAAGGCACGGCGCAGCAACATCGGCTCAGCCCAGATCACCCCTTCGCCCAAGGCGGTGATGTGCATGTCCACATCACCGGCCAGCCCCTCGAAGTAATCCGCGATGCGTTCCACTTCATCCGCTGCGTCCAGCGCCTGGCGTTGGCGCAGTGCGCTGGCGGGGTCGGTGCGGGCCAGGAACAGCATGTTGTCGAGCATTCGCGCCAGGCGTTCCAGCTCTTCGACATTGGAGGCCAGCAGTTGCTGGTAGCTCTCGATGCTGCGCTGCTGCTGCAGGGCAACCTGGGTTTCGCCGAGCAGGTTGTTGATCGGGGTGCGCAGTTCATGGGCCATGTCGGTGGACACTTGGCCCAGTTGTACAAAGCCTTTGGCCAGGCGTTCAAGCATGGTGTTGAACGAGTCGATCATGGGCAGCAATTCTTTCGGTGTGCCGTGGCTGTCGAGCCGTTCGGCCAGGTTGCTGACGCCGATCCCTTGGGCATGCCGGGCCAGGCGGCGCAATGGCAGCAAGCCGCGATGAACCAGCAGGTAACCCACCAGCGCCAGGATGATCGCGGCGATACTCGCCAGGATGTATACGCTGAGTCGATAACTGGCGAGCACCGCGGTGCGCTCGGTCATCAGGCGGCCGCTGGTGATTTGCAGGCTGCCCAGGTCGCCGGAGTCGATAGCCACGGCCACCAGCGAGAAGGGAATACCGTTCAGGCCTGGCAAATGTTGCACGTCGCTCAACATGAGTTTGTGATCCTTGGGCAGCGGCTGGATCGACGGCAACTCAATATTCCCCGGGTTTACCAGCAGCAGTGGCTGTTTGTCGGGGGCGGCAATGCTCAGCACGGATTCGCGGTTGCCCAACATGTTCTGGAACAGCTCTGGCTTGGTCTTGATCAGGTCAAGGGTATTGCTGTCGTTGAGCAGGTTGCGTAACTGGTCCACCCGGGATATCAGCGCGGCGTCATCGCGGCGGATCAGTTCGCGCTCCAGTTCCCGGTACAGCGCCACGCCCAGGGTGGCCAGCAAGGCGAAGGCGAGCAGGGCGAAGATCAACGCCAGGCGCAGGGTCAGGGAGTAAGGGTGTTGACGGTTCATGGCTGGGTATCGAAGCGGTAGCCAATGCCCCGCACGCTGTGGATCAGCTTGAGCTGGAACGGGTCGTCGATTTTCAGGCGCAGGCGGCGCACGGCGACATCCACCACATTAGTGTCGCTGTCGAAGTTCATGTCCCATACCCGCGAAGCAATCAGCGAGCGGGACAGCACTTGGTCCTGGTGCGTGGCAAACAGATGCAGTAGGGCGAACTCTTTGTTGGTCAGGGTAATGCGCGTGCCGGCGCGGGTGACCCGACGTTTGAGTACGTCAATGTGCAGGTCGGCGATGTGCAGTTGCTCTTCATCCCGGCTCGGGCCACGACGGTTGAGGGTACGCAGGCGCGCCACCAGTTCGGCGAACGAAAAGGGCTTGATCAGGTAGTCATCGGCACCCAGTTCAAGGCCTTTGATGCGGTCGGCGATGTCATCGCGGGCGGTGAGGAACAGCACCGGCGTATCGGCCTCTTTGCGCAGGCGACGCAGCACTTCCCAGCCATCCATTTTCGGCATCATCACGTCGAGTACGATTACGTCGAACGGCGTCTCCAGGGCCTGGTGCAAACCGTCCACGCCATCGCGGGCCAGGCTCACACAATGCCCCAGTTCCTGCAGGCCATTGAGCAGATAATTGCCGGCCTTGGGTTCGTCTTCGACTACAAGGATGTTCATGGGAAGTGCTCTGCTTCAATAAGTTGCGCCAGTGTAGCCCGATCAATTGTCATTGGCGCAACCGGTGCCCTGGACTTGGTAATCGAGAACATGTTCGCGGTCTTGGTGGTCCAGATAGCGCAGTTGCGCCGGCACAACCCCGCATTGGCCGTAGGTGTCGGTGCTCGACAGCACCCTGGCGACATCCAGGTGCACGAAGAAGCCGGTTTTGTCGTGGATCACGTTGGTAGCGGGGGCGGTATCGGCAGCGAATGCCGAGCCAGTGGCGAGCAAAGCGGCGAAGCCCAGGGCAATCAGTTTCATGGTGGTGTCTCACGTTCCGGGTGGGTAGTGAGCTCACGGTAACCAGGCGACCCCAACAGCCAACCAACAGGATCATGACAAGTTCGTCATTTTTTACTTGGAGGTGACGGGCCAGGACTCGGCGTTTACAAGCGTCGAGGTGATCCGTAGATTGCAGGGCCCAGCCCATGAGGAAGCCGCGCAGTGTCCAGCCCAACTCCAAATGTATTTACCCGGCGTTACCGCGCCTTTCTGTTCGATATGGACGGGACCCTGCTCAACTCCATTGCCGCTGCGGAGCGCGTCTGGAGCATCTGGGCTGCACGGCATGGCTTGGATGTCGAGGCGTTTCTGCACACCATTCATGGCGCCCGCGCGATTGATACGATCACCCGCCAGGCATTGCCGGGCGTCGATCCGCAGGTAGAAGCCCAATGGATCACCGAGGCTGAGCTGGACGATGTCGAAGGCATCGTGGCGATTCCCGGCGCGGTGGCGTTTTTGGCGAGCCTGCCCGTCGATCAATGGGCGTTGGTCACCTCAGCGCCAAAGGCATTGGCCGTGCGCCGGCTGCAAGCAGCGGGCATCCCCGTGCCGGCGGTACTGGTGACAGCCGAAGATGTGAAGACGGGCAAGCCCGATCCGGCCTGTTATGTGCTGGGTGCTCGGCGCCTGGGCGTGCCGGTGCAGGACTGCCTGGTGTTCGAGGACGCCACAGTGGGTATTCAGGCTGGGGAAGCGGCGGGGGCGGATATCATGGTGGTGACCTCGACACACGTGGCGCCGATGGTGACCGCCCATGCTTGCATCGAGGAATATAGTGCGTTGAAAGCCGAGCGTGGGGCTGATGGCTTGCTGTCCTTAAGTTCGTTGGCGCCATGATATGTGGAAGGCCGAGCCCGTTACCGGTCTCGTCCTTCCATGCAGTCGAGCGCCTGCAGTCGGCTGTTTTTCATCCCCTGGCGCGACACCACCATTTCCCTGAGTATCTCGGTGGCGAGCCGGTTGATGGCTTCTGTACCGTGATAATGCGCGCGCACGATGCCGGTAATCGCGAAGTGATCGGTTCCCGGGCCGCTGAGAACGGCTGAGAGAGTACCGTCGGCATGCAGCGTGCACTCAACGGTATAGCTGGGCAGGCGCGCTGCCAGTGCTGACTCAATCTGGGCTTTACTGAGGGTATCCATCTGTATCTGCACCTTTGACTGACTGCGCAAGCCCAATGATAGGTGGTGCGGCGGCGCTGTAAATACCGGCGATCCGATAACAGGTAAACGCCCTCAGCGTGCGGTTTTTTCATGGGGGCGATGAGCGGCACGCTGGCGCAGTTTGCGCAAGATCACCTTCTGGATGGGTTTGAGGCAGAACACAAGCAGGTAGCCACAGAGCAGAAGCGCAAGATCCAACCAGGAATGGGTGTCGGGATCAGCCCCTTCCACTTCCATTCTCAAGCAGCACCCGAGTGCCACGAAGACCAGCCCTATCAGCAGGGCGATCATCCAGGATTTTGAAACAAGCGGTTGCGACGCGGCTGGCCTCATCGACGTGTTCCCGAAATGCACTCGGACGGCAGGATAAAGTGTCAGAAGTTGGGCTGCCAATAGCGCGACAAGTTCCGGATTCCCTCACAGTTTCATCTTGCAGCGAAGGAAGGGCTCAACGTGCGCTGGTCACCCGGGAAGCGCGAACAGGCCAATTGGGTTTTCGCCAGCCGTTACAGTGAACGAAAAGGCTGGCTACTGGAGGCGTTTCAAGGCGTCTGGTTTTTGTCAGGTGCAGTCAGGCCGGCCTGGATACGCTGGTAAATCTCCTCGCGATGCACGGCAACATCCTTAGGTGCGTTGATGCCGATTCGTACTTGCTGGCCGCTAACGCCCAGGATGGTGATCGTAATGTCATCACCGATGTTTATGCTTTCACCGACTTTGCGGGTGAGTATAAGCATGGACTTCTCCTTGAATTACTTTTAAGGACACATGTTTCAGACAGGGTAGGTGTCGGATGTGTGTAGCTTACTGCGAAGCGCTTCCCTGTGACTGCCTCTTTCTAGGACGCATAGAGGCGACATTAATTCCCATGGCGGTATCATACAGGTCGCGATACATGATTCGCATTGTTTAAGCCAACGTTTATGACGGCCAGAATAGACAGTGAATGGTAAAGTTGCCTCTTTGATCCTCAAAGGAGCAGGGCAGTGCGTAAAGTAGCGATGGCAATTGTGGTGTTGGCGTTGGCCGGATGCGGTGAAGGTAAGTCGGTCGACGCCCCCAAGGCCAAGCCTGCCGTGACCGAAAGCCTGCCGCAAACCGGTGCGATTGCCGCTCAGGAATGGGATATACGGGTCGGCCCGCCGGACCATAAGCTGCAGGCGATCACCGACCTGACCGCCTGGTTGCTGGAGCACGGGTTCAATTTCTACATTGTGAAAGTCGACGGCAAGGATGAGGTGCTATTGGGGCCGTTCGCGACCAAAGCCGAGGCCGAAGCCAAGCAGGCGCTGCTAAACGAAAAAATGGCGCGGGCCAAGAAAAACGACACCGTGTCGGAGATTATCGAACACCAGGCTGCGCAGTAGCAGGTGAAGTGGGCGGGCACCCCGCCCACAGTCAGCCGCAGGCCTTGAGGTTGACCGGGCCGACGAATTCATTACCACGTCCCATCACGCACGCCACTGTCTGGTTGCGCTGGCGCTCCCAGGTTTGCACCGGATAGGTCTTGTTCCAGGCTTCATACAATTGCCGGTCCTGCTTCGACAGGCGCAGGCCATACTGCTTGCTCATATAAAAATACGTGCGTGCGATCATCCCGCGAATGGACGGGCGCGGCATGACTTTCTTCGCCTTGAAGTCCACCTGGGTCAGGCATGAGCCGTACTGCCCGCTTTGCACCGGCAGCCAGCCAAAACTGAAGTTGTTACGGTCACCATTCACTTCGCCGATGCTCGGCACCAGGTTGTGCAGGTCTGCCTCGGCGCGCTTGAACACCTCATCATGGCGCGTGCAGTTTTTTCGCCCGCCATTTTGCCAGCATTGGCGCTGATGTCCGATTTGCCAAGCCGGCACGATGTGTTCCCACTCAATGCGTGCAGCGCGGTTGGCGTTTTTGCGGGGGATGTAACCGCAGGCTTTCAGGTTCACCCGGTTACCGGTGTATTTGCAGCCGCAATAAAATTCGGTGGATTGCGGCGCGTAGAGCTTCCAGGCGATCTTCTTGGCTTCGCTGAAGGTGCGAGGGGCTTGGGCGTTGGCGGTGAAGGTTAAAAACAGACAGCACACAGCAATAAAACGGGCACTCACAATCAATCTTCCTTCGGCACAACCCAAAAAATCTGCACGCCACCGTCGTCCCGATAGGCGAGGGTGACGTTGTCATTTTCTGCAATCTGTTCCAGTAAACGTTGCCAATCGTTCTCCGGTTCCTCGGGTAAACGGAAGATCAACGCCGCCTTGGTTTTCTGCGCGTTGGTCGAATTGATGATTTTTTGCACGCGGATAGCCAGGCGCTGATAGGCGTCAGGCGCTGCAGGTGCTGCGGAAGAGGGCTTTGCCACAGAGCATTCCTTAATTGGCTGTACGCACATACAGTATTTAACTGTAGGCAATTTCGCAACTGCTTAAATTTCAAGAAGTTCGTCTGACAGCGAATCAGGGAGTTTGTTGAAGTTCGGGGGGAGAGGGGCTGAATGTGGCGAGGGAGCTTGCTCCCGCTCGGGTGCGTAGCGCCCGCAAGTATTTTGGGCGCTTCGCAGCCCAGCGGGAGCAAGCTCCCTCGCCACAAAAGCATCTTTCTACAGATGAATCAGCAGGGATTAGTATTCCCAGAAGATCCGTTGCAGTTCCTTGCTGTCCTGGGTCTTGGTCAGGGCGACCATGGCCAGGATGCGGGCTTTCTGCGGGTTCAGGTCAAGGGCGGCGACCCAGTCGTATTTGTCGTCTGGCTGTTCGGCGTTACGCAGAACCATGCCACCGGCGTTGACGTGGGAAGAGCGAATGATCTGCACGCCTTGTTTACGCAATTCCACCAGCGCTGGAACGACCTTGGACGATACTGACCCATTGCCGGTACCGGCGTGAATGATCGCTTTGGCGCCCGCTTGGGCCAACGCCTTGTAGGCAGTGTCGCTCACGTTGCCATAGCCGTAGGCAATTTCAACGTCAGGCAGGCTTTTGATGGTCTTGATGTCGAACTCAGAATCCATGGTGTGACGCTTGGCCGGCAGGCGGAACCAGTAGGATTTGCCCTCGACGACCATGCCCAGCGGGCCCCATGGGCTCTTGAACGCTTCGGTCTTGATGTTGATCATCTTGCTGACGTCGCGGCCAGATTGGATCTCGTCGTTCATGGTCACCAGCACGCCTTTGCCCCGTGCATCCTTGCTGCCCGCGACCGCAACCGCGTTGTAAAGGTTGAGCATGCCGTCTGCCGACATCGCGGTGCCTGGGCGCATGGAGCCGACCACCACGATAGGCTTGTCGGTTTTTTCCACCAGGTTCAGGAAGTAGGCGGTTTCTTCAAGGGTGTCGGTGCCGTGGGTGATCACGATGCCGTCCACGTCCTTGTTGTCGGCCAATTCGGCGACACGGCGACCCAGTTGCAGAAGGTTTTCGTTATTGATGCTTTCCGACGCAATTTGCATCACTTGTTCGCCGCGAACATTGGCGATCTGGCTAAGCTCAGGAACGCCGGCGATCAGTTGTTCGATGCCGACTTTGGCCGCCTGGTAGGTGGCACTGTTGGCCGCACTGGCGCCGGCGCCAGCGATGGTACCGCCGGTGGCGAGGATGACTACGTTGGACAGTTTGGTCTTGCTTTCGACTTCCTTTGCCTGGGCGGCAACGGGGAACAGCAGCAGAAGGGCCAGGGCGCCCGGAATGACGTTCTTCAATGCAGATTTCATTATTTTTCTCTCTGGTTTTTGATGAGTGCTGTAGCAGGTTCATCTAGAACACCCGGGCGGTTCTGAACGCCGCGAGGTGCTGAGAAAGAGCAGGATTTGTACCAGACTGAGCATGTTGGTTTTTATAAATTAACTTATTGATTTAAAACAACTTAACCTAAGATTTTAGTTTCGTGGGGCTTGGCGCTGTCCGGCTTTCCGAACGCGAAGGGTTGTGGTGTTCGGTTGTCCGAAAGCGATCACGATATGTCCGAGCGCTGTGGTCGATCATTCGCAGTGCAGTCTGTCGTTTCAGCGAACGGCAGAAACGGCGAGCTGGCTTAAACGTATCAGCGGTCGGTGGCTCAAGGGAGAGCTTGGAGGGCGCCAATGAAAGGCTTGCTGCTACCGTTGACAAATCTCGACAAGGTTCTCATAGTTTGCTCAACGCAAACGTTTGCGAGATGTTTCACTGCGCCCTTGGCGCATCGTGACAGCTCGTATCAGCCGCCCAGGTGGGAGGGCTGCCGAAGGGCTCTTCGGTGCAGGCGTTGCTCACAATAATCATAAGATCGGAGTGAACCCATGAAGCTGCCATTTGCTGGACGTCTTCTTGCTGTTGCTGTGCTTGCTGCCGCATCCGCCGCTTTGCCTCTCTCTTCTGCATTTGCCGATGACGCTGCCAAAACGCCTACCGTGGGTTTGGTCATGAAGTCCCTTGCCAATGAGTTTTTCGTCACCATGACCGACGGTGCGAAGGATTACCAGAAAGCGCACCCAACAGAATTCAAGTTGATCTCCAACGGCATCAAGAACGAAACCGATACCAGCGCGCAGATCGCCATTGTCAACGAAATGATCAACGCCAAGGTTGATGCGCTTGTCATTGCTCCCGCCGACTCCAAGGCACTCGCCAGTGTGCTGAAAAAGGCTTCCGATGCCGGTATCAAGGTGGTCAACATCGACAATCGCCTGGACCCGGAAGTACTCAAAAGCAAAAACCTCGATATTCCGTTTGTAGGCCCGGATAACCGCAAAGGCTCCAAGCTGGTGGGCGACTACCTGGCCAAGCAACTGGCCGCCGGTGACAAGGTCGGCATCATCGAGGGCGTACCCACTACCACCAATGCCCAGCAGCGCACCGCAGGCTTCAAGGATGCGATGGACGCGGCAGGCATGAAGATTGTTTCCACCCAATCCGGTAACTGGGAAATCGACCAAGGCAACAAAATCGCGGCAGCGATGCTGAGCGAAACGCCGGATATCAAGGCGCTGTTGGCCGGTAACGACAACATGGCCCTGGGCGCTGTTTCCGCCGTGCGTGCGGCAGGCAAGGCCGGCAAGGTGTTGGTGGTAGGTTACGACAACATTGACGCGATCAAGCCAATGCTCAAGGACGGCCGCGTGTTGGCCACCGCTGACCAGGCCGCCGCCCAGCAAGCCGTGTTCGGTATCCAGAACGCGCTGAAGCTGGTCAAGGGTGAGAAAGTCGATGCCAAAGATGGCGTGATCGAAACCCCGGTCGAACTCGTCATCAAGCAGTAATCCTGGCAGTACCCAACAGCGCCCGCTCGTCCTGAGCGGGCGCCTGGAGATTTTCCTATGTCATCTTCCGCCCCGAACGCTGTCCTCTCGGTCAGCGGTATCGGTAAGACCTATGCCCAACCGGTTCTGTCCGACATCACCCTGACGCTCAATCGCGGGGAAGTGTTGGCGCTGACCGGTGAGAACGGCGCAGGCAAAAGTACCTTGTCGAAGATCATCGGCGGCCTGGTCACGCCCACCACCGGGCACATGCAATTCAACGGTCAGGATTATCGCCCCGCCAGCCGCACCCAGGCCGAAGCCTTGGGCGTGCGCATGGTCATGCAGGAACTCAACCTGCTGCCGACGCTGACCGTGGCTGAAAACCTGTTCCTGGATAACCTGCCGAGCCGCTGTGGCTGGATCAGCCGCAAACAATTGCGCAAAGCCGCGATCGAAGCCATGGCCCAAGTCGGCCTGGACGCGATCGACCCGGACACACTGGTAGGCAGCCTGGGCATTGGTCACCAGCAAATGGTCGAGATCGCTCGTAACCTGATCGGCGACTGCCATGTATTGATCCTCGACGAGCCCACGGCGATGCTTACTGCTCGTGAAGTCGAGATGCTGTTTGAACAAATCACGCGCCTGCAGGCTCGAGGCGTGGCGATCATTTATATTTCGCACCGGCTCGAAGAGTTGGCCCGTGTCGCCCAGCGCATTGCGGTATTGCGCGACGGCAAGCTGGTCTGCGTCGAGCCGATGGCCAATTACAACAGTGAGCAGTTGGTGACCTTGATGGTCGGTCGCGAACTGGGTGAACACATCGATTTGGGCCCGCGCACCATCGGAGGTCCGGCCTTGACCGTGACGGGCCTGACCCGTTCGGACAAGGTCCGCGATGTGTCCTTTGAAGTGCGCGCCGGTGAAATCTTTGGCATTTCCGGCCTGATCGGCGCCGGTCGCACCGAATTGCTGCGCCTGATTTTCGGCGCCGACCCGGCCGATAGCGGCACCGTGGCCTTGGGTTCGCCGGCCAAGGTGGTGAGCATTCGCTCGCCGGTCGACGCGGTCGGTCATGGTATTGCCCTGATCACCGAAGACCGCAAGGGCGAAGGCCTGCTGCTGACCCAGTCCATCAGCGCCAACATCGCCTTGGGCAACATGCCGGAAATTTCCGGCGGGGGCGTCGTCAACAGCCGTAACGAAACCGCTCTGGCCAAGCGCCAGATCGACGCCATGCGAATCCGCAGTTCCAGCCCGACGCAACTGGTGTCCGAGCTGTCGGGTGGTAACCAGCAGAAGGTGGTGATTGGCCGCTGGCTGGAGCGCGACTGCGCAGTAATGCTGTTCGATGAGCCTACCCGCGGCATCGACGTCGGTGCCAAGTTCGATATCTATGCCTTGCTCGGTGAATTGACCCGCCAGGGCAAAGCGCTGGTGGTGGTGTCCAGTGACCTGCGTGAGCTGATGCTGATCTGTGACCGCATCGGTGTGCTGTCCGCCGGGCGCCTGATCGAGACCTTCGAGCGTGATAGCTGGACCCAGGACGAATTGCTCGCCGCCGCCTTTGCCGGCTATCAGAAACGTGATGCGCTGCTCAACGAAGCAGCGCCTAGGAATACCCCATGAAAACAAACATTTCCCCCGGTAAAACTGGCGGCAACTTCTATGGCCTGGGTACCTACCTCGGGCTGGCAGGTGCCTTGCTGGCGATGATTGCGCTGTTCTCGATGCTCAGCGATCACTTTCTGTCCTATGACACCTTCAGCACCCTGGCCAACCAGATTCCCGACCTGATGGTGCTGGCGGTGGGCATGACCTTCATCCTGATCATTGGCGGCATCGACCTGTCTGTGGGATCGGTACTGGCATTGGCGGCCTCGGCAGTCAGCGTGGCGATCCTGGGCTGGGGCTGGAGCGTGTTGCCTGCCGCCCTGTTGGGCATGGGTTGCGCGGCGTTGGCCGGCACCATCACCGGTTCCATCACGGTGGCCTGGCGCATTCCGTCATTTATCGTATCCCTCGGCGTGCTGGAGATGGCCCGCGGCGTGGCCTACCAGATGACGGGCTCGCGCACCGCTTATATCGGTGACTCGTTTGCCTGGCTGTCCAACCCGATTGCCTTCGGTATTTCTCCGTCGTTCATCATCGCCTTGCTGGTGATCATCGCGGCCCAGTTGGTACTGACCCGTACGGTCTTCGGTCGCTACCTGATCGGCATCGGCACCAACGAAGAAGCGGTGCGCCTGGCGGGTATCAATCCCAAGCCTTACAAGGTCCTGGTGTTCAGCCTGATGGGCCTGTTGGCTGGTGTGGCGGCGCTGTTCCAGATCTCGCGCCTGGAAGCGGCGGACCCGAATGCCGGTTCGGGCCTGGAGCTGCAAGTGATCGCCGCCGTAGTGATCGGTGGCACCAGCCTGATGGGCGGGCGTGGCTCGGTCATCAGTACGTTCTTCGGGGTGTTGATTATTTCGGTCCTGGCCGCCGGGCTGGCGCAGATCGGCGCGACGGAACCGACTAAACGCATCATTACCGGTGCCGTGATCGTGATTGCCGTGGTCCTCGATACTTATCGCAGCCAGCGCGCCAGTCGGCGGGGCTGAACCATGGCAACGATCAAGGATGTGGCAGCGCTTGCAGGTATTTCCTACACCACCGTGTCCCATGTGGTGAACAAGACGCGCCCAGTCAGCGAGCCGGTACGCATCAAGGTCGAGGCGGCGATCAAGCAGTTGGACTACGTGCCCAGTGCCGTGGCACGCTCGCTCAAGGCCAAGACCACGGCCACCATCGGGCTGCTGGTGCCCAACAGCCTCAACCCGTATTTTGCCGAGCTGGCTCGGGGTATCGAGGATTACTGCGAGCGTAATGGCTATTGCGTGATCCTCTGCAACTCGGATGACGACGCAGAGAAACAGCGCAGTTATTTGCGCGTGTTGCTGGAAAAACGCGTCGACGGCTTGATCGTGACATCCGTGGGCGGTGATGACAGTGGCCTTGCCGCAGGCTTGAGTGCAGTGCGCACGCCGATGGTGATTGTCGACCGGGCGCTGGATGGGATTGATGTGGACCTGGTGCGCATCGATCACGAAGAGGGCGCTTACCTGGCGACCCGGCACTTGCTGGAGTTGGGGCACCGGGACATCGCCTGTATCGGCGGCCCTGGGCATACCCGCGTGGCGCAGATGCGCCTGGCCGGGTACCAGCGTGCATTGCGCGAGGCGGGCATCGAGGTGTTGTCCAGTCGTACCCTGGAAAGCGATTTCACCAGCACGGGCGGGTATGCCGCAGCCGTACAGTTATTATCGCAACACCCGCCCAGCGCGATTTTCGCCAGCAACGATATGATTGGTTTTGGCGTGCTGCGCGCCGCCGCCGAGCGCAATGTGCGGGTGCCGGGCGAGCTGTCGGTCATCGGTTTCGATGACATCCAGATGGGGCGCTACGTCTACCCGGCGCTGACGACGGTTGGCCAGTCGATCCTGCAATTGGGCGAGACTGCGGCCGAATTATTACTGCAACGAATAGCAACCCCCCAACTGCCGATCGATCAACGTATCGTGACGCCCAGTATTGTTTTGCGTGAGTCGACCGCGCCATTGGCTGATGTGTTCGCCCAATACCGCTGAACCGAATTGATGAGTACTGATGTATGCCAGCAAAAGTAGTGGTAATAGGCAGCTTGAACATGGACCTGGTCACCCGCGCCAGTCGCTTGCCGCGTGCCGGTGAAACCCTGATCGGCCAGACATTTTCCACTGTGCCCGGTGGCAAGGGCGCCAACCAGGCCGTCGCCTCGGCACGCCTGGGGGCGAGTGTCGCCATGGTGGGGTGCATCGGTACCGACGCCTATGGCAGCCAATTGCGCGATGCGCTGCTGGTGGAAGGGATCGACTGCCAGGCCGTCAGCACGGTGGATGGGTCCAGCGGTGTGGCGTTGATCGTGGTCGATGACAGCAGCCAGAACGCCATTGTCATTGTGGCCGGCAGCAACGGTGAGCTGACGCCTGCGTCGCTGCGAACGTGCGACGCTGTGCTGCAGGCGGCAGACGTGATCATCTGCCAGCTTGAGGTGCCGATGGAGACCGTTGGGTATGCGCTCAAGCGGGGTCGCGAACTGGGCAAGACCGTCATCCTCAACCCGGCCCCGGCAAGCGGACCATTGCCCGCTGACTGGTATGCCTCGATCGATTATCTGATCCCCAATGAAAGCGAGGCCAGCGCTCTCAGCGGCGTAGCGGTCGACTCCCTCGACAGTGCCAAGGTCGCCGCGACCGCGCTGATCCAGGCGGGTGCTGGCAAGGTCATCATCACCCTGGGCGCCCAGGGCGCGCTGTTTGCCGACGGCAAGAGCTTTGAGCACCTGGTGGCGCCGAAGGTCAAGGCGGTGGATACCACCGCTGCTGGCGATACCTTTGTCGGTGGCTTTGCCGCCGCGCTGGCCGCGGGCCAGAGCGAAGCCGAGGCGATCCGTTTTGGCCAAGTGGCGGCGGCGTTGTCAGTGACCCGCGCCGGCGCTCAGCCTTCCATTCCTACGCTGCACGACGTACAAGGTTTTGTGCCCGCATGAAAAAGACACCTTTGCTGAATATCGCCCTGTCGCGCGTGATCGCGTCCCTGGGCCACGGTGACATTCTGGTCATCGGCGATGCCGGCCTGCCGGTACCTCCCGGCGTCGAATTGATCGACCTGGCACTGACCCAGGGCATCCCGGACTTCATCAGCACCTTGCGCATCGTGCTTAGCGAAATGCAGGTGGAAAGCCATGTTCTGGCAGAAGAGATCCTGCTGAAGCAACCGCCCGCGCTGACCGCGCTAAATACGCTCACAGAGCAGGCTGCACTGGGCGAGCGACGCCTGCTCAGCCATGACCAATTCAAGCAATTGAGCCGCAATGCCCGCGCTGTGGTGCGCACTGGCGAGTGCCAGCCGTACTGCAATATCGCGCTGGTGTCCGGCGTAACGTTCTAGCGTCCCCCCTATGACAAGGAGTGCTTTATGCAACGTGGTCTACCTACCCTGAAAAACCTGTTCCGGAGTGTTCTGCTTTTGTCCGCGCTCACTGCTGCAAGCGCCCAAGCGGCGGAAAAAATCGACCTGATCATCGATACCGACCCGGGTGCCGATGACGTGGTGGCCTTGCTGTTCGCCATGGCCTCGCCGGAGGAGTTGAGCATTCGTGCGCTGACCACCGTCGCCGGCAATGTGCGCCTGGACAAGACCTCCCGCAACGCGCGCCTGGCGCGCGAATGGGCAGGTCGCGAGGACATCCCGGTGTACGCAGGTGCGCCAGCGCCGTTGTTGCGCAAACCGATCTACGCCGAGAATATCCATGGCAAGGAAGGCATCTCGGGCGTCACGGTGCATGAACCGAAAACAGGCCTGGCCGAAGGCAATGCAGTCGACTACCTGATCAAGACCCTGAGCAGCGCCAAGCCGCACAGCATCACCATCGCCATGCTCGGCCCGCAGACCAACCTGGCACTGGCGCTGACTCAAGCGCCCGAAATCACCCAGGGCATCAAGGAAGTGGTCGTGATGGGCGGCGCCCACTTCAACGGCGGCAATATCACCCCAGTGGCCGAGTTCAACCTGTTCGCCGATCCGGTGGCGGCGGAGATCGTGCTCAAAAGCGGTGTGAAGTTGACCTACCTGCCGTTGGACGTGACCCATAAAGTCCTCACCAGCGACGCCCGCCTGAAGAAGATTGCGGACCTGAACAACAATGCGAGCAAGGTCGTCAGCAGTATTCTGAATGAGTACGTCAAAGGCGATATGGAGCACTACGGCATTCCGGGTGGCCCGGTCCATGACGCTACCGTGGTGGCGTACCTGCTCAAGCCTTCGCTGTTCAGCGGTCGTGAGGCCAATATGGTGGTCGACAGCCGCGAAGGCCCGACCTTCGGCCAGACCATTGTCGATTGGTATGACGGCCTCAAGCAGCCGAAGAATGTGTTCTGGGTTGAGAATGGCGACGCCCAGGGCTTCTTCGATCTGCTGACCGAGCGCCTGGCGCGTCTGAAGTAAGTTAGCGGGGCGGCGCTCGTCGCCCTGTTCTATTCGCGCTCTTGGGCGCCCATGTAGTCGGCCGGGTATTTCTCGAATATCTGGCCGATGAATGCTTGCGCCGCCTGGGTGCCCAGTTCCTTGACCAACAGGTCGATACCAATGATCGCCAGTTCTTCCGGGCTTCCGGGGCTGTAGGAACTTTGCCCTTGGGGCCACTTGGCTTTGATGTCGGCTTGAAGCGTTACGGTGGTCATGGAAATCTCACGGGCTAAAAATGCGGGGGCAATGCACTGGAACGCCGTTCCAGAGGGGCGCAGTTAAGCATTTTGTACGGCATTTGGCACTGCTACTTAGGCATGAAGCGGCGGCTGTGCGACACTGTTGGCCTGTTAAATGGCCGGGAAACACCGCGTGCAAATCGATTTGAGCAAGCCCGACAACCTGACGCTGGACGCCGTGCGCCAATTGCTTGGCAGCGCCAGTGACGACGAACATACCCAGTTGCGGGTAACCAAAGAAGGCATCGCCTACATTTCTTCCGGCGTAGTCGGTGGGGCTGATATCGCTGGCCTGGTGTTTCGCCTGGAGACCTGGGCCAAAGGTTCCGGCTATGTCGGCAACGTGGCGGCCAGCGATGAAGTCTGGGTCATGCAGATTTTCAACGCGCTGAAGCAGAATTGGCCTACTCCTTCGTCGGACTACATCGATATCTACTGAATACGTTCATATCTAGTCACGATTCACCAAGCGATTGCAGGCCGTGACTCAGGCAGACTTGCCCACAGGCGGTTAACGTCTTGAAACCAATCGCTTTGAATGCTGTCGCACGATCTCTGTCCACTTTTTATCATAGGAGGCTTCATGCCTTGGAAGCTCGCATCATTCGGTACTTTGTTGGCTGCGCTCGCGTTGGCGGGTTGCAGTACCCCGGGTGCCTCTGAGCCAGGCAAAGCTGCCACTGTGACCGATGCCGGTCATAGCCGCTGTGAGTCGAAGGCCGCAGAGTTCGCCATCGGCCAGAAAGCCTCGCCCCAGTTGCTGGAGCAAGCACGTACGCGTGCTGGCGCGCAGAATGCACGCATCCTCAAGCCCAACGACATGGTCACGCTGGAGTATCGCTCTGACCGCCTGAACCTGAACACCGACGACAATCTGGTGATCAACCGGGTTAACTGCGGCTGATACGGCTTTTGCATCGCCCATAAAAAACCCCGTCACATGGACGGGGTTTTTTTAGCTCAGCGGAGAATTACTCGCCGCGAACCTGTGCAGCTTGCATACCCTTTTGGCCTTTCTCAGCCACGAAGGAAACGGTTTGGCCTTCTTTCAGGCTTTTGAAACCGTCGCTTTCGATAGCTTTGAAGTGTACGAACAGGTCGTCACCGCCACCTTGAGGAGTGATGAAGCCGAAGCCTTTTTCATCGTTGAACCATTTAACGGTGCCGGTTTGGCGATTAGACATGGTGTATCTCCAAGAAACATATATTTTCAGTAGTGCTGTGCTGCTCAGGCCAACTGGGCACACAGGGCTATCATAGTCGAAATGTTCGGCTTGGGAGCCCCCCCAAGGCACTGTTTGCTAATCAATCGCTTTGCGTTTGATCCGTTGTTCGGCTGAAAGCCCCGATTTACGGGGCTTCGCGACGAAATATCAGCTGTTAAAAAAAGCCGTAAAACCTGCATAATTTGTGTGAAATGGCAGTTTTCAGGCTGTTTTTTCAGCGAAATGACCGTCGAATCGTCAGCCAATCTTACTTTTTCTTCACCACTTTGCAGGACGAAATAGCCGCGACTGCTTTGTTTTTAAGCTCCGGGCTGGCGTTCTGGTTGGTCATCAATTCCTTGATCTCGGCAGTGCTCAATTCGGCATTGATCTTGTCAGCGCCACATTCACAGTGGGCTTTGGCAGTTTTGACGTCCACGTTCTGGCTGGCTGCGGCACTGCAGTCGTTGACGAAGGCGTCACGGGCGCCAGCTGGCCAGTTGGAAGGGGCTGCAGCCTGCGCGCCGAGGGAAAGGAGGCTCAGGGTAGCGGCGACAGCGAGGGTAGAGGTAAAACGCATCATGGGATGCTCCTTTGGGTCGAGGACGAACGGCGATTCTCAGTGGCTTTGAGGCCCTGCGTACAGCTCAAGTTCACTTTTGCAACTGTAAAGCCATGAATTGCTCTTTACCCAGCGCTTGACCAACGCGATGACCGTTCATCTGTGCTAGCATCCTTGCCTGGCTATTTCCGGGCGCGCCATTTGCCGCCTTGCCAGGTTCTTTTTGTTCACTCCAGTCACTCTGGTTCGATTATCGGTTGGCCGAAAGGCTCCTGCCGCTGTAAGGCAGGCGTTCATTATTGAGCGGCCTGGTGTTGGATCTTGTACTGGCTCATCCCAACCCACGTGACCTTTGGTAGGGGTCACCACTAGGAGAGGAGGCGCCATGCCAACTATTACTCTTCCCGACGGCAGTCAGCGTTCATTCGATCATCCGGTTTCCGTAGCCGAGGTCGCCGCATCCATTGGTGCTGGCCTGGCCAAGGCCACCGTGGCCGGCAAGGTCGACGGCAAGCTGGTTGATGCCAGCGACCTGATCACCAGCGACGCCAGCCTGCAAATCATCACGCCCAAGGATCAAGAGGGGCTGGAGATCATTCGCCACTCTTGCGCGCACTTGATTGGCCATGCGGTCAAGCAACTGTATCCAACCGCCAAGATGGTGATCGGCCCGGTCATTGAAGAAGGCTTCTATTACGACATCGCCTATGAGCGTCCTTTTACGCCGGACGACCTGGCGGCCATCGAGCAGCGCATGCACGCGCTGATCGAAAAAGATTACGACGTCATCAAAAAAGTCACCCCGCGTGCCGAAGTGATCGACGTGTTTACTGCACGTGGCGAGGACTACAAGCTGCGTCTGGTAGAAGACATGCCGGACGAGCAGGCCATGGGGCTGTACTACCACGAAGAATACGTGGATATGTGCCGTGGCCCGCACGTGCCAAACACGCGCTTCCTCAAATCGTTCAAGCTGACCAAGCTGTCCGGTGCCTACTGGCGCGGTGACGCCAAGAACGAACAGCTGCAACGGATCTACGGCACGGCCTGGGCTGACAAGAAGCAATTGGCCGCCTATATCCAGCGCATCGAAGAAGCTGAAAAACGCGACCACCGCAAGATCGGCAAGCGCCTGAACCTGTTCCACCTTCAGGAAGAAGCGCCGGGCATGGTGTTCTGGCACCCGAATGGCTGGACTCTGTACCAGGTGCTTGAGCAGTACATGCGCAAGGTGCAGCGCGAAAACGGTTACCTGGAGATCAAGACTCCCCAGGTGGTTGATCGCAGCCTGTGGGAGAAATCCGGGCACTGGGCCAACTACGCCGACAACATGTTCACCACCCAGTCGGAAAACCGCGACTACGCCATCAAGCCGATGAACTGCCCGTGCCACGTGCAGGTATTCAATCAGGGCCTGAAGAGCTACCGCGAGTTGCCGATGCGCCTGGCCGAGTTCGGTGCCTGCCACCGTAACGAACCATCGGGTGCGCTGCACGGCATCATGCGGGTGCGTGGCTTCACCCAGGACGACGCCCACATCTTCTGCACCGAAGAGCAGATGCAGGCCGAGTCCGCAGCGTTCATCAAGCTGACCATGGACGTTTATCGCGATTTCGGCTTTACCGAAGTCGAGATGAAGCTGTCCACTCGTCCGGAAAAACGCGTCGGTTCCGACGAGCTATGGGATCGCGCCGAAGCGGCACTGGCCGCTGCGCTCGACAGTGCGGGCCTTGCGTACGATCTGCAGCCGGGTGAGGGCGCGTTCTACGGTCCGAAGATCGAGTTCTCGCTCAAAGATTGCCTTGGCCGTGTCTGGCAGTGTGGTACCCTGCAGCTCGATTTTAACCTGCCGATCCGTCTGGGAGCCGAATACGTCTCCGAAGACAACAGCCGTAAACACCCGGTTATGCTGCACCGGGCGATCCTCGGTTCGTTCGAACGGTTCGTCGGTATCCTGATCGAGCACTACGAGGGCGCGTTCCCTGCGTGGCTGGCTCCGACCCAGGCAGTGATCATGAATATCACTGATAAACAGGCAGATTTTGCCGCTGAAGTTGAAAAAACTCTCAACGAAAGCGGATTTCGTGCCAAGTCCGACTTGAGAAATGAAAAGATCGGCTTTAAAATCCGCGAGCATACTTTGCTCAAGGTTCCCTATCTTTTGGTTATCGGAGATCGGGAAGTCGAGATGCAGACTGTCGCTGTGCGTACTCGTGAAGGTGCTGACCTGGGCTCGATGCCCGTCGCCCAGTTCGCTGAGTTCCTCGCGCAAGCGGTTTCCCGGCGTGGTCGCCCAGATTCGGAGTAATTATTATTAAGCGTGAAATGAGACAAGATAAACGAGCTGCACCGAAAGCCCCGATCAACGAGAATATCTCGGCACGCGAGGTTCGGTTAATTGGCGCTGATGGCGAGCAGATTGGCATCGTCTCGATTGATGAAGCGCTTCGTATTGCAGAAGAGTCCAAGCTGGACCTGGTGGAAATCTCCGCCGATGCAATCCCACCTGTTTGTCGGGTGATGGACTACGGCAAATCTATCTTCGAAAAGAAGAAGCAGGTTGCCGCAGCGAAGAAGAACCAGAAGCAGATTCAAGTAAAAGAAATCAAGTTTCGTCCAGGGACGGAGGAAGGGGATTACCAGGTAAAACTGCGCAACCTGGTACGTTTCCTGAGTGATGGGGACAGGGCCAAGGTATCCTTGCGATTCCGCGGCCGTGAGATGGCCCACCAGGAGCTGGGGATGGAACTCCTCAAGCGGGTTGAAGCTGACCTGCTGGAGTACGGTTCGGTCGAACAGCATCCTAAGATGGAAGGACGCCAGCTTATTATGGTCATCGCCCCGAAAAAGAAGAAGTAATCAACAGGGCACGGCAGGCCTTCTGATTATGTTTATCAACTGAATGCGGAGTACCGAACATGCCAAAGATGAAAACTAAAAGTGGTGCTGCTAAGCGGTTTCTGAAAACTGCTAACGGCATCAAGCACAAGCACGCTTTCAAGAGCCACATCCTGACCAAAATGTCGACCAAGCGTAAGCGTCAACTGCGCGGTAGCAGCTTGCTGCATCCGTCTGACGTGGCAAAAGTCGAGCGCATGCTGCGCCTTCGTTAATTTTGGTTCAAGAATAGAGGAAGTAACTCATGGCTCGTGTAAAGCGTGGCGTCATGGCCCGTAAGCGTCACAAAAAAATTCTGAAACTTGCTAAAGGCTACTACGGCGCGCGTTCACGCGTATTCCGTGTTGCCAAGCAAGCGGTAATCAAGGCAGGCCAATACGCCTACCGTGACCGTCGTCAGAAAAAACGTCAGTTCCGCGCTCTGTGGATCGCTCGTATCAACGCCGGTGCACGTGTTAACGGTCTGTCCTACAGCCGTTTCATCGCTGGCCTGAAAAAAGCGTCCATCGAAATCGACCGTAAGGTTCTGGCTGAACTGGCCGTGAACGAAAAAGCGGTGTTTGCTGCGATTGTCGAGAAAGCTAAAGCCTCCTTGGCTTAAGTACCCCCGACAGTCACCCTGGGCTACTCCTGTGGCCCAAGGTGGTAAACGTCATAAATAGGGGAAGAGCCTTCAAGCTCTTCCCCTATTTTGTATCTGGAGTCTGTACATGGAAAACCTGGACGCGCTCGTCGCCCAAGCCCTTGAGGCTGTGCAAAGCGCTGAAGATGTAAATGCCCTGGAGCAAATCCGGGTTCACTACCTTGGCAAGAAAGGTGAATTGACTCAGGTGATGAAGACCCTGGGAAATCTGCCCGCTGAAGAGCGTCCGCAAGTCGGTGCGCTGATCAACGTCGCCAAGGAGCGTGTCACAGAGGTTCTCAATGCGCGCAAGGCGTCGCTCGAGGAGGCCGATCTTGCGGCCAAGCTCGCCGCCGAGTCCATTGACGTGACCTTGCCTGGTCGTGGCCAGGCGTCGGGCGGTCTGCATCCGATCACCCGGACTCTGGAACGTATCGAACAGTTCTTCACCCACATCGGCTACGGCATTGCCGAAGGCCCTGAGGTCGAAGACGACTACCACAACTTCGAGGCGCTCAACATCCCAGGCCATCACCCGGCCCGGTCGATGCACGACACCTTCTATTTCAACGCCAACATGCTGCTGCGCACCCATACCTCGCCGGTACAGGTCCGCACCATGGAAGCGAACAAGCCGCCGATCCGCATTGTCTGCCCAGGCCGTGTGTACCGTAGCGACTCGGATATCACCCATTCGCCGATGTTCCACCAGGTCGAAGGCCTGCTGGTTGATCGCGATATCAATTTCGCCGACCTCAAAGGCACCATCGAAGAGTTCCTGCGGGTGTTCTTCGAAAAAGAGTTGGCGGTACGTTTCCGTCCTTCGTTCTTCCCGTTCACCGAGCCATCCGCTGAAGTCGACATGGAATGCGTGATGTGCAGCGGTAAAGGCTGCCGTGTGTGCAAGCAGACCGGCTGGCTGGAAGTGATGGGCTGCGGCATGGTTCACCCCAACGTGCTGCGCATGTCCGGGATCGATCCAGAAGAGTTCTCGGGCTTTGCCTTCGGCATGGGCGTTGAGCGTCTGGCCATGCTGCGTTACGGCGTGAACGACTTGCGTCTGTTCTTCGACAACGACTTGCGGTTCCTCGCGCAATTTCGCTAGTCGTAACGAATCTTTAGGAGAGCAGGATGAAATTCAGTGAACAATGGCTGCGTGGCTGGGTAAGCCCGCAGGTAGATCGCGACGAGCTGGTTGCTCGCCTGTCGATGGCCGGTCTTGAGGTCGATAGCGTTACGCCGGCCGCCGGTGTTTTCAGTGGTGTGGTGGTGGGCGAGGTGTTGAGCACCGAGCAGCACCCTGATGCCGACAAATTGCGTGTGTGCCAGGTCAGCAACGGCTCGGAAACCTTTCAGGTCGTGTGCGGAGCGCCTAATGTGCGCCCGGGCCTGAAGATCCCGTTCGCTATGATCGGTGCCCAGTTGCCGGGCGACTTCAAGATCAAGAAGGCCAAGCTGCGTGGCGTTGAATCCAACGGCATGCTGTGCTCCCAGGCCGAACTGCAAGTGGGTGAGGGCAATGATGGCCTGATGGAGCTGCCGGCCGACGCGCCAGTGGGTCAGGACATCCGTGTTTACCTGGAACTGGAAGACGCCAGCATTGAGGTCGACCTGACCCCCAACCGTGGCGACTGCCTGTCCCTGGCTGGCCTGGCCCGTGAAGTGGGCGCGCTCTACAACGCACCTGTCACTCGTCCAGTGGTCGCTGCCGTACCGGCGGTACACGACGAAGTACGCTCGATTGAGGTACTGGCACCAAACGCCTGCCCGCGTTACCTGGGACGTGTGATCCGCAACGTGGACCTGTCCAAGCCAACCCCGCTGTGGATGGTCGAGCGCCTGCGTCGTGCCGATGTACGCAGCATCGACGCTGCCGTCGACATCACCAACTACGTGATGCTGGAACTCGGCCAGCCGTTGCACGCGTTTGATCTTGCCGAAATCAATGGCGGCATCCGCGTGCGTATGGCCGAGGAAGGCGAGAAACTGGTGCTGCTCGATGGCCAGGAAGTCAGCCTGCGTGCCGACACTCTGGTCATCGCCGACCACACACGTGCCCTGGCAATTGCCGGCGTGATGGGTGGCGAGCACAGCGGTGTATCCGCGACCACCCGTGACGTATTCCTTGAAAGCGCGTTCTTCGACCAGATCGCGATCGCTGGCAAGGCTCGTTCCTACGGCCTGCACACCGATGCGTCGCACCGCTACGAGCGTGGCGTGGACTGGAAACTCGCCCGTGAAGCCATGGAGCGCGCTACCGGCCTGCTGCTGGAAATCACCGGTGGTGAAGCCGGCCCGATTACCGAAACCGTCAACGAACAGTTCCTGCCGTCGATTGCGCCGATCACCCTGCGTGCCAAAAGCGTTGAGCAGATGCTTGGCCTGGTCATCGAGCCGGCTGAAATCGAGCAACTGCTGTCCGCGCTCGGCCTGGGTATTTCTGCGGGCGGGGAAGGGCAGTGGCAAGTTGCAGTACCTAGCCATCGCTTCGACATCAGTCTGGAAGTCGACCTGATCGAAGAGCTGGCGCGCCTGTACGGTTACAACCGCCTGCCGGTTCGCTATCCGCAAGCACGCCTGGCACCGCAACCCAAGGCCGAAGCGCGTGCGCACCTGCCTGAACTGCGCCGCCTGCTGGTTGCCCGTGGTTATCAGGAAGCCGTGACCTATAGCTTCATCGATCCAAAACAGTTCGAACTGTTCAACCCCGGTGTTGAACCGTTGTTGTTGGCCAACCCGATCTCCAACGATATGGCCGCCATGCGTTCGTCGCTGTGGCCGGGCCTGGTGAAGGCACTTTCCCACAACCTGAACCGCCAGCAAGACCGCGTGCGTCTGTTCGAAAGCGGCTTGCGTTTCGTCGGCCAGCTTGATGGCTTGAAGCAAGAGCCGATGCTGGCGGGCGTCGTCTGCGGCAGCCGTCTGCCGGAAGGCTGGGCGCAAGGCCGTGAGGTCGTGGACTTCTTCGACGTCAAGGCAGACGTGGAAGCGGTGCTCGGCTTTGCCGGTGCGTTGGACGCCTTTACGTTCGTGCCGGGTAGCCACCCAGCCTTGCATCCAGGCCAGACTGCACGTATCGAGCGTGAAGGTCGCCTGGTGGGCTTTGTGGGCGCCATTCACCCAGAACTGTCGAAAACCTTGGGGCTGGACCGTCCAGTCTTCGTGTTTGAGCTAGTCTTGGCTGAAGTTGCGTCGGGCAAGATGCCTAAATTCAGCGAGTTGTCGCGCTTCCCTGAAGTGCGTCGCGACCTGGCCCTGATCGCCGACCGTGAAGTCGCCGCCACTGCGGTTCTGGATGTAATCCGTGAAAATGCAGGGGAATGGCTGACAGACCTCAGGCTATTTGACGTCTATCAGGGTAAAGGCATTGATCCGCATAGAAAAAGCCTTGCAGTTGGCTTGACCTGGCAGCATCCATCGCGCACTCTTAATGACGATGAGGTGAATACCACGACGCAAAATATCCTCACCTCGCTCGAACAAAGGTTGAACGCCACGTTAAGGAAGTGACGTATGGGGGCTTTGACGAAAGCTGAGATGGCGGAACGTCTGTACGAAGAGTTGGGTCTGAACAAGCGCGAGGCCAAGGAATTGGTTGAGCTGTTTTTTGAAGAGATCAGACACGCTCTGGAAGACAACGAACAGGTCAAATTGTCCGGTTTCGGCAATTTTGACCTGCGAGACAAACGCCAGCGGCCTGGCCGCAATCCAAAAACGGGAGAAGAAATCCCGATCACGGCTCGCCGTGTGGTCACCTTTCGTCCAGGGCAGAAGTTGAAGGCCCGAGTTGAGGCTTATGCTGGAACCAAGTCATAACGACGAGCTACCCGTCATCCCAGGCAAGCGCTACTTCACCATCGGTGAAGTCAGCGAGCTGTGTGCGGTAAAACCACACGTGCTGCGCTATTGGGAGCAGGAGTTTCCTCAACTCAACCCCGTCAAACGCACCGGGAACCGTCGGTATTATCAGCGCCAGGACGTGCTGATGATCCGACAGATCCGCGCGTTGCTGTACGACCAGGGGTTCACCATCAGCGGCGCACGCCAGCGTATGTCCGGTGATGAAGCCAAAGACGACACCACCCAATACAAGCAACTGATCCGCCAGATGATCTCCGAATTGGAAGATGTACTGGTGGTGCTGAAAAAATGATTCAAGCTTTAAAAATACTTCCACATTTCAAAAGCTTGCGGTATATTCCGGTTCGCTTCGTTAAGAAGCGAACCCAGTAACACGCCTAGTCGGGGCGTAGCGCAGTCCGGTAGCGCACTAGCATGGGGTGCTAGGGGTCGAGTGTTCGAATCACTCCGTCCCGACCATATTTTTCAATGACTTTAGGCCAATGTTCACAGCATTGGCCTTTTTCATGTGCGTGACATTTGCGTGACTTGTCGTTTTTTCACGCCTGCTCCCTCTTCAAAATTGTCAGGACCGGTCCGCGAGAATCGATTGCTGATCCCATGTTCGCAGCTCCTATCAAATGCCCGCGCTCAGCGCCTGAGTAGTGACTGGTGATGCTGCCGTTCTTGTGCCCCAGAAGGGCCTTGCGGTCTTCCTCGGTTACGCTGCACGCAGTCGGCGGCCAAACGTGTACTTAAGGTCATGAATCCTGATGGATGCATAACCAGAGTGAGCGGGGCGAAGGTTTTCCTCCTGCCAGAGTTTCGCCGCTCTCACCCGCGCTTTCTTCCAGGCCGAGTCATTCATCCGGTGCATCGCGGTTCTGTTGTATGGGAAAACCCATACCTTACTGATGCCGCGCTGCTTCTCGATGATCGACCTGGGCATACTGTTTAGCACCACCAGTCGCTCGTCGCCGTTCTTCACGCCGGATTGCTCATACCGGCCGCCAAAATCGGCTGGTATCAGAAATACGCTGGTGCCCAGTTCGGGTAACGAAATCTCCCAATCCCACCTTAGCTTGCAAACCTCCTGTTCCCGCGTGCCGGTGTTCACCTTGAACAGCGCCATCGTTTGCAGGTGAACCGGCAACTCTCCAGACAGCAGCGATTGCTCCGGCCCCGACATTGGGTACGGCTTGCGGCTCGACTTCTTCTCTTCCAGTTTCGTGAGCATCGGCACGCTATCCAGCCACGGCCTACGCTCATCGTCTCGCCATTTCCTGGCACACAACGACAAAACCCGTACTACACGTTCGATCAAGATATTCACCGTTCTGTTGTGGTGTCGCCCAAGAATTACAACGCCGCCCAGGCCGCGAAGATTATCTGCACTGGCCGCACCAGGCTGTTGCAGTTCAGGCGGCAGAAGCGTTACCTGTGAAGAGCACCGGCCCGATGTCGACTGGGCCTATCTGCGCAATTCAGGCCAAGAGCCAGATCTTTAATCCCGATTAAAAGAAGCCCTGATTGAGGGCGCATATCTTCGCCCCTGAGCTGAACGTTCTGCCACGACAACCACGAAGAGGTTTCCCGAAATGGTACAGGTACACCGCGCAATACATCAGGCAGTTCTGGAGGCGGGGCCAAAGCAACTGGCTTACCTGATGGGTAACCAACGGTGTTCTCCCCACGCTGAGCGCATCAGGTGGAACGCTGTCAGTCGAACTACGACGGCTGTTAGCTCAGATTTACAATCTGGTCAGGTGTATCGAATCAACGCGAAAGGCACGCTGACCGTGGCTGTTGGAAGTCTGATGCAGCTGGATATAATCGGGGGGAGGAGGTTCAGGGCTTGTACCTGAATACGGTCACGACAGAGATTCGCCCAGTGTTCTATCGCGCCTCCCAGGGGATACGTGGTTACGCGGCCAGATACGCAAGCACCACTCGAGATCGTGCTTTATGTAACTGTTGCCTGACGCGCACAGGAGTTAAGCCTTCGCCCAGATCTTGGGGCGAAGGTTGCGGCAGGCCAACCGCCAGCAGTACCATGCGCGGCTAGATTGGCCGGGCCAGGTCATCGGAACCTCACTTCGCTTCATGTTTCATTGAGCTGTTGCGAATCATCTCCAGAATGGAACTGCGCTGTAATGAATGTTAAGACGCCGCTACTCAAGGATGTCAGAGAGTCGTCAGTGGTTGGAAATACAAAAGCTCATGACCATTTGAAGTATCGTCCCGATATTGATGGGTTGAGGGCGATAGCAATTTTATCAGTTGTTATCTTTCATGCATTTCCATCCATTGTTCCCGGTGGATTTGCAGGAGTTGACGTGTTCTTCGTTATCTCCGGTTTTCTAATTTCAAGCATTATTTTTAAGAGTTTGGGTCGGGGTCACTTTAGCTTTGTAGATTTTTATTCTCGTAGGGCTAAACGAATATTTCCTGCGCTAGTGGCTGTCCTTTTGATCACGTATGTGTTTGGCTGGTTTGCGTTGCTTCCTGATGAATTCAAACAGTTGGGACGGCACATAGCGGCCGGCACCATATTTTTGCAGAACTTTAATTTGCTTGGTGAGTCTGGCTATTTTGATACGTCCTCAGAGCTAAAACCGTTAATGCATCTTTGGTCGCTAGCGATTGAAGAGCAGTTTTATCTTGTTTATCCACTAATTATTTGGGCAGCCTGGAGAACTGGTGTAAGCATAAAGCTTACGGTTGCTGCTTTGTGTCTTATATCTTTCGGTCTGAATGTTTATGGTGTTGCTTCAGATCCTGTGGGGACTTTCTTTTCTCCTCAAACAAGATTTTGGGAGCTGTTAGCAGGGGGCGCCCTAGCCTATTTTTACTATTCTCGTTCGAAAGCAGTTGAAAGGAACGATGCTCCAATAGTTTTTGGTGAAACGCTTAATAGTGCAATTTCTATACTCGGCCTTGGGCTAATCGTTGCCGCGGTAGCATTCCTAAAAAGCGGTGACATCTTCCCTGGCTGGTGGGCTCTGTCGCCCGTAATTGGCACCGCGATGCTGATCTTTTCGGGTCCCAACGCATTGGTGAACCGAACCCTTCTGAGCAATCGATTCATGCTCTTCATTGGCGTGATCAGTTACCCGCTGTACCTCTGGCATTGGCCGATTCTTTCGTTCGCCAGAATTATGGAATCCGCTGTCCCATCCTGGGAAATACAGGTTGCCGGTGTTCTGTTGAGCGTTCTGCTTGCTTGGCTCACTTATCGTTTTATCGAAAGCCCGATTCGATTTGGTGCACAAACTGCACTGAAACCAACGCTGCTTTGGGGTGTGATGCTGTGTTTGGGCGGCGTTGGATACGCCACATTTGCGCGCGATGGCCTGCCTTTTCGCGTTCAAGAACTTGCCAGCAATAACAGCCAATTCAACTGGGGCGATCTGGCGAACGAAACTTGCCGAAAGGCCTACCCCGCGTTCTGGCCCATTGATCATTGCTCAATGACTCGGGAGGGTGACCCATCGGCTATGTTGATTGGCGACTCCCACAGTGACCATATTCGCCTCGGGCTGTCCGAAGCCATGGCAAAGGAAAATAAAAACCTTCTAAACATCGGAGTTTCCGGATGCACGTCGTTCTATAACGTCACATCTCACCCGAGAGGCGTCCGTGATTGGTGCTCGACCTACATCAACAAGGCAATCGAGTTGGCAGTCAATACGGAGTCTGTAAAAACAGTCGTGTTGTCGTCCCGGGGCCCCATGTACCTGACCGGTAACGGTTACCATGAGGGAGATGATCTAATCCATCACGATAGAGTCCTGGAGCTAGTCGGCCATCCGGAGGTGACAGATTACGCAGCAGTCTTTGAGGCCGGTATGAGAAACACCTTCACGATGCTCGCCAAAGCGGGCAAGCAGGTGGTGTTCGTATTGGATATTCCTGAGCTTGGCTTCTCTCCGATGTCGTGCGTTGATAGTCGTCCATTACGTTTGACCAACAAGGTTAAGAGCCCGTGCGCTATATCTCGGGCAGAAGTGGACTCTCGAAACAAAGAATACAAAGAAGTAGTTGCCAGGGTCATGAAAGACTTTCCGGCAGTGACGCTGTTTGATACGCAGGCGAAGCTGTGCGACGCCGAATGGTGCTGGGCCATGATCGACGGCCAGATGATGTACCGTGATGACGATCACCTGTCTGCGAAGGGTTCTGAATTTATGGCGAAGGATCTGATGCCGATTATCAATAGGGCACTGGCGGATCCTGAGAGCCAGGCGCAAAGATAACGACCAAGTTGCGTTGCTGATGTTAAGCCCGCCGCGTGCGGGCTTTTTCTCTCGTGTTTGAATTTTGTGTTAGGTCTGCAGGACGCCGGAGGGAGCCTAAATAGGCTCAGTGACTTTACAAGAGACTTCGTGAGTTACGGTTCCGCACTCTTAGGCATCGTTGCAGCGAGCGCCAGGCGCGAAGCCTTGTGTTTAGCGGCCTGTAGAGGTGTCCGCGTACACGGGGTGTTAGGGGGCGGGTGTTCGAATCACTCCGTCCCGACCATATTTTTCAATGACTTAGCCGAACTCGAACCTGTTCGGCTTTTTCATACGTAGGCACTTTGCGGGGGATCATCTCGATTTCCTCCTCAAAACGGTCAGCACTGGCTCGCGAGAGTCAGTTGCCAACACTTTGTTCGCAGCCTCAATCAGATGCTGCAACACCGGGGTGGAATAGTGGCTCGTAATACTGCCGTTCTTATGCCCCAATAACGCTTTGCGATCTACCTCTGTCACGCTTGCTGCACGTGGTCTTCTGCCAAAGGTGTGTTTCAGGTCGTGAATCCTGATCAATCTGAACCGCGGGTGTGTCGGCGCCTTGTAGGCCGTCTCCGACTTTCCGCTATGCGCGCACCCTGGCTTTCTTCAAGACCGAGTCATTCATGCGATGCATTACCGTTGGCCCGAACTGATCTGCCTTCCCGTAGGGGAACACCAGGTCTTTGTGCAGACCGCGCTGATTGTCGATGATCGACATGGCCACCTTGTTCAGGATCACCAGGCGTTCATCGTCATTCTTCACCCCGGCTTTCTCACTTCGCCCGCCGAACCCGGCAGGTATCAGAAACACGCTGGTGCTCAACGCCGGTACCCGTATTTCCCAATCCCACCGCAATTTGCAGACTTCCTGTTTCCGGCATCCAATGTCCACCTTAGAGAGGGCCATCCTCAACAGGTGGTCCGGCAGCTCGGCGAACAGCATTGACTGGTCATCCAATGACAGCGGATAAGGTTTCCTGCTGGATTTCTCTTCTTCCATCATCGATATCACTGGCACGCTTTCCAGCCATAGCCGCTTTCTGTATCCCGCCCTTGCGGTGGTACGGATTCAAAAATCCGACGACTCCTTGTAGGGCGATATTCGCCGTCTTGTTCGATACGCCTGGTTTGACCTTTCCTTGCGCCGTCCTTGGTTGGCTTCTGCTGGCCACGCACAAACGGCGTCAGGGTACTGTCATCGATGAGCGTGATGTACGGGGCCCAATGTTTTCGAGTTAATGGAATAGGCGCGCTTTCTCTGGCGGCAGTTAGGCTGATGCAGCTGGATACTCGACGTTCAGGGCTCGTACCTGAACACGGTCACGACAGAAATTCGAACGGTATTTTATCGCGCTTCCCGGGGCTAAGTGTTGATGCGTCCTTATTAAGCAAGCACCGCTGGCGATCTTGCTTTATGTGGCTGTTGCCTGACACTCCAGCACTGTTGGCCTTAGCCTCTAACACTGGGCGAAGGTTGCGGCGGGCTATCCGCCAGCAGTACCATGCGCGACCAGATTGGCCAGTTGAGGCCAACGAACATTGAGCTTCGCTTCACACTTGTAGCGAAGGTCTGCCAATGGAATTGCACTGTAATGAATGTGAAGGCTCCGCTACTCAAGGATGCAAGAGGGTCGTCAGTGAGTGGCAACACGAAAGCTCATGACCATTTGAAGTACCGTCCGGATATTGATGGTCTCCGGGCTTTTGCAATACTTTCAGTTGTTCTATATCACGCATTCCCATCTTTCATGCGTGGTGGTTTTATTGGCGTTGATATTTTCTTTGTTATTTCTGGATATTTGATATCCAGCATTATTTTCAAAGGGTTAGATTCAAGAGCGTTTAGTTTTCTGGACTTTTACCAGCGCCGCGTAAAGCGAATTTTCCCCGCGCTTATTCTTGTCTTGGTGTCTTGCTACGCGGTTGGCTGGTTCACGCTGATGGCTGGCGAATTCAAGATGTTGGGTAAGCATGTCGCGGGCGGTATCGGGTTTATTCAAAACCTTGTCCTTTACCGCGAGGCCGGATACTTCGACACATCGTCAGTGCTTAAGCCATTGCTCCATTTGTGGTCGCTGGGAGTCGAGGAACAGTTCTATATCTTGTTCCCCATTGCAGCCTGGGTCATGTGGCGCTGGCGCTCTGCGGTCCTGCCTGTAATCGTCTTGCTCGCGGTCATTTCCCTGGGCGCCGATGTGCATAAGCTGGGGACGAACCCGTCAGCAGCCTTCTATATGCCGCAGTATCGGTTCTGGGAGATTTTGTGCGGCAGCATCATTGCCTACATCACGGTGTTCCGCCCCTCTACTGCCGACAAGATCCAGGGCTCTGCGCAAGTTCGAAATCTGGTATCGATTGCCGGGGCAGTGCTGCTGATCGCATCAGTTGTGGTCGTGGACAAGTACAAGGCTTTTCCTGGGTTTTGGGCATTGCTGCCGGTATCAGGTTCTGCGCTGATGATCATGGCCGGACCGAACGCCTGGCTGAACAGGAAGGTGATGGCGAGCCGCCCGATGGTGTGGATTGGCCTGATCAGCTACCCGCTTTATCTGTGGCATTGGCCGGTAATCACTTACATCCGCATTCTTGGCGCCGAGGAACTGAGCATAATCAGCGGCGTACTTGCTGTGGTCGCCAGTACGTTGCTGGCCTACGGCACCTATAAGTATGTGGAAGTACCTTTCAGAATCGCCAAGCTGCGGGTTCCAAAAACAGGGTTATTGCTGGCGCTGGGCCTGACTGTTGCTGCCGTTGGTGCTGTGACGTTTGTCAAAAATGGTCTCATGAATCGTCCTGGGCTATCAGCCGGCCTCAAGGACCGCGAAAGCTACGCGCAGTATTTCGAAAACTCTCTGCCGGCTTGGGCCTACTTCACTAACCAGGGGATTATCGAGGGCTATCGGTTCGGCTGTGACTTCTTTGACATCGAGCGTTACCGTGCCGGCGGCTTCACAATGGAGCCGCGCAAGCAGATCAGCACCGAATGCTATGTGCCGACCACTGACACAAAGGTCATGCTTTGGGGAGACTCCCACGCCCAGCAATACTATTACGGCCTGAGCAAGACGCTCCCGCCCTCCGTATCCATATTGCAGGTGGCAAGCTCTGGCTGTGAGGCGAACTTGCCGGGGACCGCTACAGGGGGCTTGAAGTACTGCGACCGCTCCAATGAGTTCGCCTTTGAGGTGATGGCAAAGGAAAAGCCACAGGTACTTGTAATTGCCCAACTTGAACAGCATGACACAAAGAATAATTTGATCGACCTTACAGCAAGGGCCAAGGCGCTTGGGGTCAAAAATGTAATTGTGGTTGGTCCAGTGCCGCGCTATGACCAGTTCCTGAATCAGTTGGTTGTGCGCAAGTTTTGGAACAACACGCCGCGCCGGACTAAAGAAAATCTGCTGCCTGCATCCTTCGACACCGACAGGGCGCTGGCCTCCAAGTACGCTGGTGGTGCTGGTGGGTTTGAATATCTGTCGGCGCTGGGGGCGTTTTGCAATGCAGATGGTTGCATGACTTACCTTGGCGATGATCGGAAAACAGGATTGGTGACGTTTGACTACGGTCACCTGTCGCCGCCAGCCTCTCTCTATTTTGCCAAGACCGCACTGGCACCGCTGATCATGAAGGAGCTGTCTGCGGAATAGCCTCGTCAACATCAAATGAGCCCGCCGCGTGCGGGCTTTTTCTTGCGAGATTGAGTTTGGTATTCGTTCGGCAGGACGCCGGGGCGCAGGGACTTTCTGTCAGAAAGCCTGTAGGGAGTTTTGCGGGGATTCGTGAATCTTTGTCCGGCATCGTTAGGCGTCGATTGCAGTGGGCGCCCACGTAAGGTGTTGGTATTAAAGGCTTTTCAGGACTCCCGCCAGCATGGGTTGCTAGGAGGCAAGTGTTCGAATCACTCCGTCAAGACCATTATTCATGATTAAAATCAGTTAGTTAAGTCGATCGGCTAGATCGGCTTTTTTGTGCCTGCGCTAAACCTGCGCAAAACGATTCGGTGATTTCGCTGGAAGCTCTCAATGATGCCGCCATGGCGGTCATGAGGCTCAGCCTAAGCAGGCTCTTAGTGATCCCTGATGTTCGATAATCTGAGACAGTCGTCTCCTACCGCCGATCATCCGCTAAGCGAAAGTAATCCACGCTCAGCTTTGTGAATGAGATGAGATCCGACTGCCTTATCTTAGCGGACGTCCGAGAATCGAACGCCATGGTTCGGCCGAAACCTTTATATGAGTTCCTTCAGGATTCAGCAATGACAATGGGCTCGGACCTTATCTGGGGAGTGTCGCCAGGCCGGGTATCTGTCTTTCAGCCGCCAATGGTGACTGTGTAACCTTCTGCCTGAAAGGCAAGATAGAATCCCTCGCATCAAAAACAAAGGAGGGTCGCGGATGTTCAGTCACATCACTGTTGGAACAAATGATCTTGATCAGGCTGCCGCTTTTTACGACGCTGTACTGATCCCGCTGGGGCTGTGTCGCCGCACCGTAACTCCTGATGGTGGACCGACGTCGGCATGCTGGGTCAAGCCAGATAGCGCTCTTCCTCGCTTTTATGTGTACAGCCCTTATGATCGCAACGAAGCCAGGGCAGGGAATGGCAGCATGGTCGCTTTCTCGGCTCCCTCTCCAGATGCGGTAGACGTTGCCTATACCGCCGGGCTTCATGCGGGCGGATCGGATGAGGGAATGCCCGGCTTACGTCCGCAGTATGGTGAAGGTTACTACGGCGCATACTTGCGTGATCCAGATGGCAATAAGGTACATGTTGTTCATCGTGGAGATTTGTAAGTTCGGCACATTCTGGCTTGTACGGGGTGTTTGCGGCAGTGCCGTTCTGGCTGCCGTCTTACCTGGGGCTTCATGATCGCGTCTTCTTGAAACGGCTGACCGGGCGCACCAAACCAAGGTTTTCGCGCAGTGTGGTGCCGGTATATTCGCGCCGAAATAAACCGCGCCGCTGTAACTCGGGAACCACCCAGCGGGCAAAATCCTCCAGCCCGCCCGGCAAGTGCGGCACCAGAATATTGAAGCCATCCGCCGCACCTTCTTCGAACCAGCGCTGCAGTTCATCGGCGATCTGAATCGGCGTGCCGATCACGCTGTAATGACCGCGGCCACCGGCAATGCGTCGGCCCAGTTGCGCCAGTGTCAGCTGTTCACGCTGGGCCAGTTCACTCAGCAGTTGCTGGCGGCTGCGTTGACCGCTGTCGGTCAAGGGTAGCTGCGGCAGCGGCCCATCCAGGGGGTAGCCGGACAGGTCGAAATTACCCAGCATGCGCCCCAGCAACGCCACCCCCACCTTGGGTTCGACCAGCGCCTGGAACGCTTCGAATTTGGCCTGGGCCAAGGCTTCGGTTTGCCCCACCACCACAAACACGCCCGGCATGATTTTCAGCGAATCGGCCTCGCGCCCGTATTGGCCCAGGCGAGCTTTGAGGTCGCTGTAGAAGGCCTGCGCGTCGGCCAGTGAGGTCTGCGCGGTAAACACCACTTCGGCGGTCTGCGCGGCCAGTTCACGGCCGGTTTCCGAGGAGCCAGCCTGCACGATCACTGGCTGGCCCTGGGGCGAGCGCGCCACGTTCAGGGGGCCTTTGACCTGGAAGTGTTCGCCCACATGGTCCAGCACATGGCGTTTACTTGGCTCGTAATAGCGCCCGCTGGCCTTGTCGCGCACGAAGGCGTCTTCGTCCCAGCTGTCCCACAGCCCCGTCACCACCTGATGAAATTCCCGTGCGCGGCTGTAGCGTTCGGCATGCCCCAGGTGCTCGTCGCGACCGAAATTCAGCGCCTCGGCGGCGTTATCCGAGGTCACCAGGTTCCAGCCTGCGCGACCGCCGGAGAGGTGATCCAGCGAGGCGAATTTACGCGCCACGTGGTACGGCTCGTTATAGCTGGTGGTAGCGGTGGCGATCAGGCCGATATGTTCGGTCACGGCACTGAGGGCCGAGAGCAGGGTGAGCGGCTCGAAATGATCCGAACGCGCCATCTGGCTCGCGACCTCACCGGTGGCGGCGGCGATGCTGTCGGCCACGAACAGTGCGTCGAACTTCGCCGCTTCCGCCACCCGTGCCAAATGCTTGTAGTGGGCGAAGTCCAGGCCAGCATTCGCCGGTACGTCGGGGTGGCGCCAGGCGGCCACGTGGTGCCCGGTAGCCATCAGGAAGGCGCCGAGTTTGAGTTGACGGCTCATGCTAGAAATCCTTGCGCAGTTGCACGCCGAAGTAACGCTCATCGTCACGAGGCACGGCGCGGTAGATGTAGTTGCCGCCGCTGGCTAGCAGCGGTGAGTAGGATTTGTCGGCGAGGTTCTTCGCCAACAGCGCCACGCGCCAGCCATTGGTGTAGTCGGCCAGGGCCACGCTGGCGTTCCAGATGCCGTAGGCGCCTTGTTTGGTGTTCAGGTTCTGGCTGATGTCGTATTGCACTTCGCTCTGCCAGCTGTAGTCAGTGCCCAGTTCGATATCCAGGCCGTTATTCAGAGGGATGCTGTAGTCGGCGCGCACGTAGCTTTTCCAGTCCGGGCTGAAGGGCAGTGGCTTGCCATTGACGTTGCAGGTCGCCGCCGCGCCTGGCGGGCACGCGAACTGATCGATGCGCGCTCGGGTATAGGCCAGGGCGCCGGAGAGCTTGAGTTGCTGGGTGGCTTGCAACGCGTAATCGAGCTCGACGCCTTCGGTGCTGACGCTGCCAGCGTTGATCAGGCGTGTCACGACTTGGCCGGCGACGGTGTCGAAAAAGTTGGCCTGGTAGTTGTCGTAGTCACTGTGGAACACCGCCAGGTTGGTGGTCAGGCGGTTGTTCCAGGCAGTGGCCTTGATTCCGGCTTCCCAGGTATTGGAGGTCTCCGGCTTGAGCGCGTCGGTGTCGCGCGGCTGCATGTTGAAGAACACGTTATAGGCCGGGCCTTTGTAGCCGCGCGAGTAAGTGAGGTAGCTGGTCACGGTGTCGCTGATGTCGTACTGCACGCCCAGCCGCCCGGACCAACCGTCCTCGTCTACCGAACCAGAACTCGATGTCGCCGGTTGAATGCCGCTGACGGTAGTGGCAGAGGTGGACACGCGGCGATGGTCGTACTTCAAGTCGTCATGGGTGTAACGCAACCCGGCGATGCCGCGAAAGCGCGAGGTGAAGTTGAGCGTGGTCTCGCCGAACACCGCGTAGCTGTCGCTGGTGGTGCTGTAGTCGGCAATGCCTCTATCGACCCGCGTCGTGGTGGTGAGGGTGCGCTGATAGGTCTCCTCATCCTTGCCATGCATGTAGAACAGGCCGCCGACGTACTCCAGGAACTCGTCTTTGGGCGAGGCCAGGCGCAGCTCCTGGGAGTATTGGTCGAACGCCAGGTCGCCCTTGTCAGCGGTGCCGGGGAATGCGGCGGTGACCGTGCCGAGACGGTCGCCATCCTGATATTGAATGTTGTCCCAGCCGCGCCAGGCGGTGATCGAGGTGAGGGTGTAGTCGCCCAGGTTCCAGTCCAACTGTGCCGACAGGCCCTTGTTGGTGTCTTGCACATGGCTGCGGGTATCGGTGTTGATATCGCGGTTGTCGCTTGAGGCGCGCACCGGCCTCAAGGCATTGCTGAACGCCGGGTTCAGGGACTTGCTGACCACACCATTGGGCGCGTCATCGTGGGACTGCATGTAATCGGCGATCAGGGTCAGCTTCACGTCGTCGTTGGGCGTGAACTCCAGCTTGCCGCGAACGCCCTTGTGGTTGTAGCCATTGACCTCCTGACCGTTATGGCGGTTGTCGACGTTGCCGTCGTAGCTGCCGAACAAGGTGCTGATCGAGCCTTTGAGTACCTCCGGTACCAGGCTGCCGCCGATGCCGAAGCGCGTGCGGCTTTCATTGCCGCTGTAGAACGACTGATCGATAAACCCGTGGGTCTGGGCCGTCGGCGCCTTGCTGGTGATATTCAGCACGCCGGCCGAGGCGTTCTTGCCGAACAGCGTGCCTTGCGGGCCGCGCAGTACTTCGATGCGCTCAAGGTCCAGCAGGTCGAGGGTGGCCTGGCCGGGGCGTGCATAGACCACGCCGTCGATCACCGTAGCCACCGTTGGCTCAACGCCCGGCGAGGTAGAAATGGTGCCTACGCCGCGCACGAACAGTGACGTGTCCTTGTTCGAAGCGCCGGTGCGAAAGTTCAGCGACGGTACTTGCTGCGCGATGCTCGCCACCCCGTTGCGATTGTCACGCGCCAGTTGCTCGCCCTCAAGCACCGAGACGGCCACCGGGACTTTTTGCAGCGATTCTTCGCGGCGGGTAGCGGTGACTGTCACGGATTGGAGCGTGGGTTCCTGCTCATCAGCTGCAACAGCGCCGCAGACGGGCAAGGCGCTGAGGCCGGCCAGAAGCAACAAATGGGTGTGCCGTGGAAAGTTATGCATGCTGTGCCCGCTCGAAAAAATACCCTGGTCCGCTGCGGTTCTGCGACCGTCAGCGCCTGTGAACATGTCTTGGGCATTCGCTCGAGCGAGTAGCAGACAGCGCGCTTTGTTAGCGCTAACATCAACATTATTGAAGCGGGCCATTTAGAGCGTCAAATACTAAAAAATTAGTTTTATATTCCTTTTTGAGGTTTTGCCGTGGACGAACACAAACCGCGCAAGCGCCGGGGCGCCGGCCGCGTCACCCTGAACACCGTGGCGCGCCAGGCCGGGGTGTCGGCTATTACGGTGTCGCGTTACTTCAACCAACCTGAACAGGTTTCACCCGAGCGCCGTGGACGTATCGCCGAGGTGGTCGCGCAGTTGGGGTATGTGCCGAACCTGGTGGCCGGTGGCTTGGCCTCTGCGCGAGGCAAAATCGTCGCGATGGTGATTCCGAATATCTCGGGGCCGATTTTTGCCAATACGCTGCAGGGCTTCAGCGACACCCTCAGTCGTCACGGTTACCAGCTGTTGTTGGCCTCCAGCTATTTCAGCATCGAACAGGAAGAAAGCGCGGTGCGTGCCTTTCTCGGCTGGTCGCCGGCAGCGCTGGTGCTGACCAGCCGCTTTCACAGCCCTGGCACCGAGAAGATGATCGCCGAGGCAGATATACCGATCGTCGAAACCTGGGACTACGTGCCAGAACGCGCGCCGTTGCAAGTGGGTTTTTCTCATTATGAAGTGGGCGTCACCGCCGCTCGCTACTTGCATGGCAAAGGCTATCGGCGCATCGCCTTCGTACAAAACAGTGCAGTGGGCGACTTCAGCGCATTGGAGCGGCGCGATGGGTTTACCGCGACCCTCTCCGAGTTGGGTGTGCAGCCGTGGGTCTTTGTGCCGGACGCCGACCGTGCGCCCTTCGAAGCTGGCAAGCAGGCCATGGACGCGCTGATGGGGCAGACGATCACGCCCGACGCGATTTTCTTCGCCAACGATAACCTCGCCGCCGGTGGTTTGCTGGCCGGTCAACGCGCCGGGCTGAGCATTCCCCAGGACTGCGCCGTATTGGGATTTGGCGACTACCCGTTTGCCCATATGTTGCTGCCCAGCCTCAGCACCCTCCAGCCACCCGCGTTGGAGATTGGTGTACTCGCTGCCACACGCGTCCTGCAAAGTCTGGGCGTATTAGCCACCGATGAGGAAGTTGAGCGCTTGAATCTTTTGCACTGTCAGTTAATTGAAAGAGAGAGCACCTGAATGACCCGTCGTTATGGCTAATTGCAACTAGTGGCTATTGGCTGCTAACGCTCTAAATCAGTGCATTTGGCAATGTTTTGTATTTAATTACCCCCTTATCCGGAACTAGGGCTATAACTTCCAGTCGATACACCCGGCTAACGCCTGCCTGGGCTATGGCGAACTAATGGCATTGTTCGGTAGTTCTAAATAGCCATACTTTTCGCAACGTTAGATATTCCTCAATGATGTCGTCAGCGCCCATCGATGCTTGCAAGATGCAGATCCCGCATACCGACCAGGTGTGCGCGTGGCTGATGCAGCACGCCGGGCTCAAAATCGCTGATCTGGAACGCGCCCAGCGTTTATCCACTGAGCCTGGCGACCTGCTCGGTTTACTCACGCGCCTGGGCCTGGTGTCCGAGGTCGAACTGGCTCGCGCCTGGGCCGATTTGCTGGATGCGCCACTACTGGTGGCCGACGCGGCGCCGCCGTTGCTTGACCCGCTTCCCGTGCTCACCGAGCGCTTTATGCGCCATTACCAGCTAGTGCCGATGGGTTGGCATCAGGGCGGGTTGCGCGTAATGGCTGCCAACCCGGCGCAGTGGTATCCGTTCCAGGCCCTGGCGTATGCCTGTGAGGTGCCGGTCTGGCTGGCCGTCGGTTCGCATAATGAAGTCGAGACGCTGATCGAGCGCTATTACGGCCAGGGCCGTTCCGCCATGGGCAGCCTGATCGAAAACCTCGATGAGCAGGGCGGCGTGCTGGAGGACATCGAACACCTCAAGGACATGGCCTCCGAAGCGCCAGTGATTCGCCTGGTCAATCTGATCCTGCAGCGCGCCGTGGAACAGCGCGCCTCGGATATCCATATCGAACCCTTCGAAAACCAACTCAAGGTGCGCTACCGCATCGACGGCGTGCTGCACGACGCCGAAGCACCGCCTGCCAGTTCGTCGGCGGCGGTGATCTCGCGGGTGAAGATCATGGCGCGCCTGGACATCGCCGAACGACGCCTGCCCCAGGACGGGCGCATCATGCTGCGCATCCAGGGCAAAGCGTTGGACCTGCGGGTGTCCACGGTGCCCACCAGCTTTGGCGAGTCGGTGGTGATGCGCCTGTTGGATCGGCAAACCGTGCAATTCGATTTCCCCAGCCTGGGCTTCGACGGCCCGCGTCTGGCGGCCTTCCAGGATCTATTGGCGCGGCCCCACGGCATCCTGTTGGTCACCGGGCCCACAGGTTCGGGCAAAACCACCACGCTCTATACCGCGCTGTCGCAACTCAACACGGCTGAACGCAAGATCATCACCGTGGAAGACCCGGTGGAATACCAGCTTGAAGGGATCAACCAGATCCAGGTCAAGCCCGCCATCGGCCTGGACTTTGCCGGAGCGCTGCGCGCCATCGTGCGCCAGGACCCGGACGTGATCATGATCGGCGAAATCCGCGATCTGGAAACCTGTCGTATCGCCGTACAGTCCTCCCTCACGGGTCACTTGGTGCTCTCAACCCTGCACACCAACAGCGCCGCTGCGAGTATCACGCGCTTGCTGGACATGGGCGTGGAGAGCTACCTGATTGCCTCCACGGTCAGCGGTATTCTCGCCCAGCGCCTGGTGCGGCGCCTGGACCCTGCCACGCGCGTGGCCTTCCAGGCCCCGCCGGAATTGATCAAGGAGCACGGCCTGGATCGCCTGACCGAGCAGCGTCCGATCCTGCTTTACCGCGGTGACTATCACGGCCAAAGCGCCCTCACTGAGTTGTTGGTAATGAACGACGAGTTGCGTGGCCTGCTGATGGGCCACGCCGACGCCGCCAGCCTCGAGCACGCCGCCCGCCGCGCCGGTTTGCGCACCTTATATGAAGACGGTTTGCGCCAGGCCCTGGCCGGTGTCACCTCCCTGGAAGAAGTGCTGCGCGTCACCCGCGGAGATGACGCGTGAGCCTGTTCAAGTTCCGCGCCCTGGACAGCCAGGGCGTGGCCCAGAGCGGCACGTTGCAGGCCATTGACCAAGCGGCCGCTGTCGCCGTCTTGCATCAGCGCGGGTGGTTGTTGCTGCACATCGAAACGGCCAGCGGCCCCTTGTTGCGTCAGGCACGTGGGCAGTTGAAGGGCGTAGCGCTGGTGAGTTTCACCCAGCAATTGGCCACGCTACTGGGCGCCGGCCAGCCCCTCGAACGCGCTTTAAACCTGTTGCTCAAGCAAGCCCGCCATCCTCAGGTGCGGGCCTTGATCGAGCGTATCCGCGACCAGGTCAAGGCCGGCAAACCGCTGTCGGCGGCGCTGGAGGAGGAGGGCGGCACGTTTTCCCCGCTGTACCTGAGCATGGTGCGCGCCGGTGAGGCCGGCGGGGCGCTGGAGGGCACCTTGCGCCAGCTCAGCGACTACCTGGAGCGCAGCCAGTTACTGCGCGGCGAGGTGATCAATGCGCTGATCTACCCGGCGTTCCTGGTGGTGGGTGTACTGGGTTCCCTGGCGCTGTTGCTCGCCTATGTGGTGCCGCAATTCGTGCCGATTTTTCAGGACCTTGGCGTACCGATTCCACTGATCACCCAGGTGATCCTGGCGCTCGGCGAGTTCCTCGGCGCCTATGGCCTGGTGGTGCTGGCCGGGTTGTCGATCAGTGGGTGGATTCTGGCGGCGCGCCTGCGCGACCCCCGTCGCCGTGAGCGTTACGACCGTCACCTGCTGAGCATCCGCGTGATCGGCCCGCTATTGCAACGGGTGCAAGCCGCCCGCCTGACCCGCACCCTCGGCACGTTGCTCAGCAATGGCGTGGCGCTGCTGCCCGCGCTGGTGATCGCCCGGCAAGTCTGCAGCAACCGTGCGCTCCAGGCGCAAGTGGCGCTGGCAGCGCAACGGGTCAAGGGCGGCGGCACCCTGGCCGATGCGTTCGGTCGCCAGCCGCTGCTACCGGAGCTGGCGCTGCACATGATTGAAGTCGGTGAACAGGCCGGTGAACTGGACAGCATGCTGCTCAAGGTCGCCGACATCTTCGACGTCGAGGCCAAGCGCGCCATCGAACGCTTGCTCGCTGCACTGGTGCCGACCCTGACCGTGGTCATGGCGGTGCTGGTGGCGGTGATCATGCTGGCGATCATGCTGCCGCTGATGAGCCTCACCAGCCATATATGAACTTTCAAGGAGCAGAACCGATGAAAACCCGACACCGCCAAGGCGGCTTCACCCTTTTGGAAATGCTGGCGGTGATCGTGCTGCTGGGCATTGTCGCGACCATTGTGGTGCGCCAGGTCGGTGGCAATGTGGACAAGGGCAAGTACGGCGCGGGCAAGGCGCAATTGGCCAGTTTGAGCATGAAGATCGACAGCTACGCCCTGGACGTGGGGGCGCCGCCCAACAACCTGCAACAGCTGCTCGACAAGCCGGCCAGTGCTTCGAACTGGGCCGGCCCCTACGCCAAGCCTTCGGAGCTGAAAGACCCGTTCGGCCACGGGTTCGGCTATCGCTTTCCCGGTGAGCACGGTGCCTTCGACCTGATCTTCTACGGCCAGGACGGCCAACCCGGCGGTGAGGGCTACAGTGCCGACCTGGGCAACTGGGAATAACCCGCCCGTGGTCCAGCGAGGCTTTACCCTGCTGGAGATGCTGGTCGTCATTCTATTGATCGGCATTGCGGCGGGGTTGTTGGGGTTGGGTGTACGGCAAGGGCTGCAGGTGGCCAAGGAGCGCCGGGTGGTCGCGCAGATGGTCGAGGCGCTGCGCGCCACGCGGGCGAGCGCCATCGTCAGCGGCCAGGCGGCGCGCACTCAGTTCGACCTCCAGGGCCGCTCGTTCCAGGCCCCAGGGCGTGCGTCACAGCAGTGGCCAGCGCAGGTGCAAGTGACCTTGCACAGTGCCGAGCAGGCCGGGGCCGCCGTGGTGTTCTATCCCGACGGCAGTTCCACAGGCGGTAACCTGCTGCTGGCCAACGGCAGCCGTCGTTGGCGTATCGACATTGGCTGGCTTACCGGCAGTGTGCAGTCCAAGGCGCTGCCATGAAGCACCAGGCCGGTTTCACCCTGCTGGAAATGCTCGCCGCCCTGACGTTGATGGCGGTGTGCAGCAGCGTGTTGCTGGTTGCCTTCGGCCAGAGCGCGCGCGCCTTGTCCCAGGTGGCCCGCAGCGACCGCCTCAACCATGCCGCGCTCACGCTGCTGGACCAGGAAGCCGCCGGCCCGCTGACGGAGGGAACCCGCCAAGGCGAACTCGAGGGTATCTATTGGCAATTGACCAGTACCCGCCAACAGCCGCACCTGTTTCGTCTCGACCTTAACGTGCGTGAAGGCGCGCATCAGGCGCACTTCAGCACTTTGAAGGCGCGCCTGTGAAGCGCCGTGAGCAGGGTTTCACCCTGCTGGAAGTGCTCGTGGTGCTCAGCTTGCTGTCGGTGTTGTTGCTGCTGGTGAGCGCAGCGTTGCTGGGGGCCAATCGGGCGGTGGCCAAGGCCCAGGCCTACACCGTCAGCCTGGATGAAATGCGCGCCGCCCAACAGTTTTTGCGCACCTCGATCAGCGAGGCGCTGCCGCTAAAGCTCACTGACGATGACAGCCAGGCCGAAGGTTTTTTTATCGGCACGCCTGAGCGTCTGCAGTTTGTGGCGACCTTGCCCGGTGTATTGGGCGGGGGTATCCAGCGCTTTACCCTGCAACGGGTCGGGCAGGATCTGCAGGTGGCTTTTTCGCAGAGGGCCTCCCACGCCAACGCGCAGCGCGATGAGCCGCAGGTGCTTTTGCATGACGTCGAGGCGCTGCAGTTCAGCTATCGCGGTGTCTCGCCACTGGGCCAGCCCACCGACTGGTTGAGCCCGTGGCCCTGGCCCCGGCGCCTGCCCACTGCGGTGCGTATCGACGCCTCTGTCGACGGGCCGGTGCCATGGGTCGCCCAGGTGGTTGCGCTGCGCCTGAACCTGTCCAGCGCGAGCAGCGAAGAATGAAGCGCCAACGCGGTGCGGCCCTGTTGCTGGTGTTGTGGGTGCTGGCCTTGCTCAGCGTATTGCTGGGTGGCCTGGCCGGGTGGGTGCAACTGCAAAGTCGCCAGGCGCTATGGCTGCGCCAGCACACTCAGACACTGTTGGCCGCCCAGGCCGGTATCGCAGAGGTCATGGCGCAAGGGCAGTGGGTGGCGGACGGGCGTCCTATTGCGCTGACCTTCGACGACGCCCGCTTGCAGGTCAGTCTGCGCAGTGAGCGCGGCAAGTTGTACCTGGTCAACGCTGCCCCCCAGGACCTCACGCGCCTGGCCCTGGCCTGCGGCGCCACACCGGTTCAGGCCCAGCAGTTGGCCAAGGCCCTTGAGACTCGCCGCCATCAGGGCCTGGCGCCGTTTCGGGTGCTGGAAGAGGTACGTCAACTCCCCGGCATGACCCCGGCGCTCTACAGCCAACTACTGCCTCAAATCACCTTGTGGAGCGACCTCGACCGGCCCGCTCCGGCATTCGCCAGCCCCCTGATGCGCAAGGCGTTGAACCTGCCACGCCAGGACGCCGAGGGCGTCGACCCCGGCCAGGTCGTGGAGATCGACAGCCGCGCCGAGCGCCCCGGCGGCTATCAGGCACGCCTGCGACTGACCCTTTTACTAAGCCCTGCGGAGGACAGCGCACAGCCCTATCGGGTAGTGCGGTGGCAAGAATGATTCAACTCGAACCGATTGCCCGCTATTGGCGCGGCAGCCTGCTGCAACAAGGCTGGCGTTTGTGGCTCACGGAGTTACGCGGCTGTGTGCCGAAGTGGCTGGCGTTCCAGGAACCGCCTGAGCAGGTTCATCACTGGCCGCTGACGGCTCCAGTGGTGCCAGGCAATGCGCGCCAGGTGCTGATGCTTGCTCCTGATGCCGTGTTGCAGCAAAGCGTGCAACTGCCTCTGGCTGCCGCGCGCAACCTCGTGGAGGTGGTTGGCTATGAACTGGACCGCTACACCCCGTTCAACGCCGAACAGCTCTACTTTGTCGCCCGCCAGGAGCGGCGCACACCCAGCCACCTGGAGGTGAGGGTGGTGGCGATCCTGCGCGAGCGCCTTGACCAGGTCCTCACTGACTGCGCCGCCCTCGGCCTGTACCCACACCGCGTGGATGTGGCGGGCCTGGGTATCGACCTGCTGCCCGCGCCGTTACGCCCGCGTTCGCGGCCTGCCGGCAAGCAATTGCAGCGCAGCCTGCCGTGGTTGTGCGGCGCGTTGCTGATCGCGGCGATGCTGTTGTGGCTCAACGACCGCCAGCGGGTACTCGACAGCATGCACGCCACTGTCCAACAGCAAAAAGCCGAGGTCGCCCAGGTGCACGCCCTGCGCCAGCAACTGCTCAACACCCGTGGCGCGGCGCAGTACCTCAGCCAGCGTAAACGGGCGCAACCGCCCCTGGCCGCGCTGCTGAATGACTTGACCAGTTGCCTGCCCGCAGACACCTGGCTCGACCAATTGGACGTCAAGGACGGCGAGGTGAGTTTCTCCGGCCAGAGCGCCAAGGCCAGTGGCCTGATCAGCCGCATCAAAGGCTGCCAGCGCTTGGACAACGCGCAATTCGAAGGGGTGATCCAACCCGACGCACGCACCGGCAAGGACCAGTTTGCCTTGCGTGCCCACTTACGCCAGGAGGCCGCCGATGCGCCGACCCCTCACACGCCGTGAACGCCGCGGCGCCGCCTTGTTGACCCTGGCGTTGGTGCTCGGCGCGGCCTATTGGCTGTTGATCGACAGCTGGTTCGCCGGGCCGCTGCGGGCCATGGGTGAACAGGCCGAACAGTTGCGTGAACAGCAGCAGCGCTATGCCAGCGTCATACGCCAGGGCGATGCTTTGCGCGAACAGTTGGCGCAAGCACAGCAAGACCCGGCCAGCAGCGCCAGCCTGTTGCCAGGGGACGACCCGGACGTGGTCGCCGCCGACCTGATGCAGCGTCTCGCCGACCTGATCAACAGCCACGCCAACCTCGGCGGCGGCTGCAACCTCACCCAGCGCAAACCGATCACGCCCGAACAGAACGACAGCGAGCCCTATCGTCAGGTCAAGGTCAGCCTCACGCTCAATTGCGCCATCGAACCGCTGACCGCGATCCTGCATGGGCTGGAATATCAGCCGCCTTTTCTGTTCGTCGATGAGCTGCATATTCGTCGCGACAAACAGGCGCCAGCCAGTGGCGGGGCGGGCAAGCTGGCGGTGCAACTGCTGGTGCGCGGCTACCTGCAACCGGCGCGGGTGGCACCATGATTGGCCCATTGCGTCCTCTTGAATGGGGCTGGCTCGGCGTGGCCGGGCTCTTGGGGCTGTTGATGGCGATGATCCTCAGTAGCATCGGCGATGCCCCCCGGTGGTTACCCGATGCGCCGGTGCACGCGCCACCCTCGTTCCAGGTGCAGGCCGCTCCCACGCCGGCGTTGCGAGACCTTGCCGGTACCTGGCAAGCGCCGCTGTTCAGCCCGGATCGCCGCCCGGACCGGGAGGTGGGTAAAACCCAGGTGGCGAGCCTGGCCAACCTGACCCTCAGCGGCATCATGATCACCGGCAACCTGCAAATGGCCATGCTCAAGCAAGCCGGTGGCCCAACGCTCACGGTGCGCTTGGGCCAGGCGTTGCCCAACGGCTGGCGCCTGGAACACCTGACCCCGCAATACGCTCGTTTTGCCCTGGACGGGCGCACCCAGACCCTGAGCCTCTACGGTAAGCGGTTACCCCTGATCTCACATCCCCGCGAGTCTCTCCCTTGATCGATATGCGCACTTCGCTGTTTTGCCTGGCTACCGCCTTTTCCCTGGGCGGCTGTGGCTCTTTGCCCGACACCCTCGACCCGGACGACGACCTGCTGCACGAGGCCCTGCAGGGCACCGGCGCACAACGCCCGCCGCTTCAGGCGCCTGTGGCCGAAACCGCTCCACCTGCCACCCAGGCTCCGCCGCAGCGCCAGCTCATTCGTGGCAATCAAGCGTTTGTGCGCCAGCCCGCGGCACCCGTAAACGTGCCGGAGCAGGGCGGCGACATCGTGTTCAACTTCGCCGATCAGCCCATCGAGGCCGTGATCAACAGCGTGATGGGCGACCTGCTGCACGAGAACTACAGCATCGCCGAGGGCGTGAAGGGCACGGTCAGCTTCTCCACCTCCAAGCCTGTAGACAAACAGCAAGCGCTGTCGATTCTCGAAACCCTGCTGTCCTGGACCGACAACGCCATGATCAAACAGGGCAACCGCTATGTGATCCTGCCGGCCAACCAGGCAGTGGCGGGCAAGCTGGTGCCGCAGATGCGCGTGGCGCAACCGGCCAGCGGCCTCTCGGCACGTCTGTTTTCACTGCGCTATATCTCGGCCACCGAGATGCAGAAACTGCTCAAACCCTTCGCTCGTGAAAACGCTTTTTTGTTGGTGGACCCGGCGCGCAATGTCCTGAGCCTGGCCGGCACGCCCGACGAACTGGCCAACTACCAGGACACCATCGACACCTTCGACGTGGACTGGCTCAAGGGCATGTCGGTGGCGGTGTTTGGCCTGCAACGCGCCTCGGTGGCCGAGCTGATGCCCGAGCTGCAAGCCATGTTCGGCGCGGACAGTGGCACACCCCTGGCCGGCATGCTGCGGTTCTTGCCGGTCGAGCGCACCAACTCGGTGGTGGCGATTTCTTCCCAGCCCCAGTACCTCAGCGAAGTGGGCGACTGGATCCGTACCATCGACGAGGGCGGCGGCAACGAGCCGCAGATGTATGTGTACGACGTGCGCAATATGAAGGCCGGCGATCTGGCCAAGTACCTGCGGCAGATCTACGGCAATGGCGCGATCAAGGATGACGCCCCGGCGAAAGTAGCGCCGGGGTTGCGTACCACCACCTTGTCCTCATCCACCAGTGCCGGTTTGCAGGCGAGCGCCCCGGTGCCCGCAGCCGAAGAACCTGAATCCGAGCCTGCCGAAAACACCCAGGCATCGCCCACCAGCGACCTCGAAGCGGGCACGCGCATCACCGCGCAAAAGAGCAGCAACCAACTGCTGGTGCGCACCCGCCCGGCGCAATGGAAAGAAATCGAAGCGGCGATCAAACGCCTCGACAACCCACCGCTGCAAGTGCAGATCGAGACCCGCATTCTGGAGGTCAAGCTCACCGGCGAACTGGACCTGGGGGTGCAGTGGTACCTGGGCCGCCTGGCCGGTAATTCCACCAGCACTACGGTGGCCAATGCCTCCGGCAGCCAAGGCGCCCTGGGCGGTGGCGGGGCAGGGCTGGGGGCGGCGGACTCGTTGTTCTACTCCTTCGTCAGCTCCAACCTGCAAGTGGCCCTGCACGCCCTGGAAACCAACGGCCGCACCCAGGTGCTGTCGGCGCCATCCCTGGTGGTGATGAACAACCAGCCGGCGCAGATCCAGGTGGGGGACAACATTCCCATCAGCCAGACCACCGTCAATACCGGGGACGCCGACACCACCTTGAGCAGTGTGGAATATGTGCAGACGGGGGTGATTCTGGATGTGGTGCCGCGCATCAATCCGGGTGGGCTGGTGTACATGGATATCCAGCAACAGGTCAGTGATGCCCAGAACCCGACGGGGAACAGTGAGACGCCGGTGAACCCGCGTATCTCCACGCGCTCGGTGTCCACCCAGGTGGCGGTGCAGAGTGGCCAGACGGTGCTGCTCGGCGGGTTGATCAAGCAAGACAACGCTGAGAGCGTCAGTGCCGTGCCTTACCTGGGGAAGATTCCGGGGTTGCGCTGGTTGTTTGGCAATACCAGCAAGTCCAAGGACCGCACGGAGCTGATTGTGCTGATTACGCCGAGGGTGATTACCAGCAGCAGCCAGGCGCGGCAGGTGACGGATGATTATCGCCAGCAGATGCAGCTGTTGCGACCGGCTCAATGATCCTGGCTGTACCGAGTACCCATGTGGGAGGGGGCTCGCTCCCGATGGTGGCCTGGCACCTTGCGATCAAAAATGTGGGAGCTGGCTTGCCTGCGATGATGGCCTGCCAGCCGACACCTATCAACCTGACACCCCGCGATCAAAAATGTGGGAGCTGGCTTGCCTGCGATAACGGCCTACCAGCCGACACCTATCTACCTGACACTCCGCAATCAAACTGTGGGAGCTGGCTTGCTCGCGAAGGCGGCCTAACAGGCGACGCAGTTATACCGAGTACATATCCATTCCTGCGGTAACGGCCACTTAGGGTTCCGCCCTGACGGCGGCTCACTTTGCAAAAGCGGCAAAGTAAGCAAAACGCTCTTGCCCCACCACTCGGCACCTCGCTTGGGCTCGGTGTGCCCGTAATCCGCCAGTGATTTGGGGGGCCGCCGCCACGCGCCATCCATGGCGCGGGGCGGCTAAACCGGCATCCCTGCCGGTTTACCCCCCAAATCCCTGTCGAATTCCGGCCAGCGTGGTTTGACGGGGCGCTTAAGATCAAAAGCAGATCAAGATCAAGAGCGGCTCGCTTCGCATCGTGGTTACCGTCCGTAGTTACCGTTGCGATGGGGGGGGCGTGTCAGTAAATGCATTTTGACTGGCCCACAGTCATCAGGAGCACGCCCCCTCCCACACTCTGAGCGTTCTGCGCGCTCAGATTAAAAATCATTTTTATGAATAATTATTTTTATAAATAATGAAAGTACAGAATATTAGCTTATGCCCAAATAGCATTATATTTTTAAAATCCATTCCGTTATGTTTGATCCCAACAGCCTACCCCTGACCTCGGATGGTACCCAGCGTGATTCAGATTCTGCGCGCCTGACCGGGTAATCATCCCGCCGCAGCAGAGTCGTTGGACGGGAGCTCGACGTATGTTGCCACTTCAAACCCCTCGCTTGCCCCACACCTAGCCCAAGCCGCATCGCCCCTTTGACTACCGGCCACGTCGCGCCAGGCGCGTGCCTGCCCGACTTTGCGATTTGGAAAAAGCTGGGAATGGATATGAAGCAAATTCTGCAACCTACTGCTGCCCTGACTCTGTCGCTGTTCGCCGCAGCAGCCCAGGCCCAGGATGACAGCACCTTGTCGACGGTCGTCGTGACCGGCAACCGTGGCGCCGAGCAGCGCACGGTCACCAGCAGCCCGGTGCCGATTGACGTGGTCAGCGCCCGGCAATTGCAAAACACCGGCAAGCCCGGATTGATGGAGGCGTTGAGCGCGGTGATCCCTTCGCTGACCCTGCCGGAAAAAACCGGTTGGGACGCCAGCGGCATTGCCCGGGCACCTAACCTGCGGGGTTTGAGCGCCGCCGAAGTGTTGGTGCTGGTCAACGGCAAGCGCCGCCACACCAGTGCCACCTTGAATATCAACGGCATCAACACCGGCGCGGCGCCGGCTGACCTGGACCTGATCCCCATCAGCGCCATCGACCATGTCGAAGTGCTGCGCGATGGTGCGGCTGCCCAATACGGGTCTGACGCCATCGCCGGGGTGATCAACGTGATCCTCAAGGCCGACACCCGCGGTACCTCGGTGACCCACGCGGGCCTTGGCTACGACGGCAAGAAACAGACCGTGCAGCAAAGCCTCAACAAGGGCTTCGAAATCGGCAACGGCGGCATCGTGCAACTGGCCCTGGATGCACGCAGCCAGAACGATGACAACAAGGCCAGCGCCAACGGCTACACCTATGAGCAAGCCTATGGCCTGGCGGGCAAGTCCACTTATGGCGGCTACGGTACGCCCAAGACCAACCTGCTGACCCTGGGCTACAACGCCGAGTTGCCGATCGACGACAGCCTCAGCCTCTACTCCTTTACCACCTACTCGCGACGCAAGGCCGAGCAGGGGCAGAACTTCCGTCTGCCGACCATCACCAACACCATCACCACCGGGCCTAACGGTTACCCGGCCGGGTACACCCCGACCTGGTACATCGACGAGGACGACTTCCAGGCGGCGTTTGGTGGCAAGGGTACTGTGGGCGAGTGGGACTGGGACTTGTCTACCACCTATGGGCGCAACGAAGCGGAGCAGGGCACCACCCACAACCAGAACCCTTCCCTGGGCGAAGCCACGCCGAACAGCTTCACCTCCGGTACCTGGATTTCCACCGAGCTGACCACCAACCTGGACTTCAAGCGTGGCTTCGACATCGGACTGCAAAAGCCCTTGGACCTGTCCTATGGCTTCGAGCATCGGCGCGACACTTACGAGGTGCAAGCCGGCGATTACGCGTCTTATGCCAATGGCGGTTACTGCGTGGCGCCGGGTAACTGTGCGTCGTCCGGGGCACAGGTCACCAACGGTATTTCACCGGACGAAGAAAGCAGCGCGTCACGCAACAGCCTGGCCGGTTACGTGGATGTGGGTTTCAACCCCATGCCGGACTGGTACGTTGGCACGGCGGTGCGTTATGAGCATTACAACGAGGGCGTGGGCGCCACCCGCAGCGGCAAGCTGACCACCCGCTACGACTTCACCCCGCAGTTCGCGGTGCGTGCCACCGTGAGCAATGGCTTTCGTGCGCCGTCCCTGGCCAACAGTCTGTTCAGTGCGCGCTCCACCACCTATGGCGTCGTCGATGGGGTGTATCAGTCGATCAACTATGGCGTGCTCCCCGTGGGCTCGGCGGCGGCCCAGGCGCTAGGCGCGCAGGCGTTGAAGCCCGAGCGCTCCACCAACTTCAGCCTTGGTTTCACGCTCACGCCCACCGACCGCCTGAGCTTCACCGCCGATGCCTACGTGATCAACCTGCGTGACCGCATCACCCTTACCGGCACCTTGCTGGGCCCGGAAGTCACCCAGGTGTTGCAGAACAACGGCATCAACTCCACCTCCGGCGGCCAGTACTTTATCAACGGCGCCGACACCCGCACCAAAGGTCTGGACCTGGTCAGCAGCTACAACCAGGACCTGGGCGCGTTCGGCGCGCTGAAGTGGACCGCCGCGTTTAACTGGAACCAGACCCAAATCCTCAACTACAAGGAATCCACCCACATTCTTGGTACCTCCTACGACCTGATGGACCGCCAGGCGCGCAACCTGATCACCGGCGTGCAACCCAACACCAAGCTGATCCTGGGCGGTGACTGGAGTATCGAACGCTTCAACCTCAACCTGGCCCTGACCCGCTACGGCTCGTACAAGGAAGTGAACTCATCGGCCAATCGTGACCTGGACCGGGTCTACAACGCCCGCTGGATCACCGACCTCGACCTGGGCTACAGCCTCACCAAAGACCTGAACATCGCCATCGGCGCCAAGAACCTGTTCGACCTCTATCCCAAGAAACAAGGGGTGCCGAGCAGCACCATGGTTGCCAGCTACGGCACCTATTCGCCCTACGGTTTTACCGGTGGGTATTACTACACCCGGCTGACTTACGCCTTCTGAGGCCTGCGAGGAAAAGAACATGCCCATTGTCGCCAAACCCTATGACCTGCTGGATGAAGTCAGCGCCCAACCGCTGCGCCAGCGCCGTGCCGCCACGCCAATCAAGGCGTTGCGCGTGGTGCCGGCCCGGCACCCCTGGCGCTGGGCCGGGTCGATTTTCGCCGCGCTGGTATTACTCGCCATCGTGCACTCCCTGGCCACCAACCCGCGCTGGGAATGGGGGGTGTTCGGCCAGTGGTTCTTTTCGTCCTCGGTGCTGCGCGGGTTGGGCCAGACGTTGCTGCTGACGCTGTTGAGCACAGTGTTCAGCATCCTGCTGGGTACCGCGCTGGCCCTGGCGCGGCTGTCGGGTTCGCCGTTGCTGGCAGCATTGGCCTGGGGCTATATCTGGTTTTTCCGGTCGATGCCGGCGCTGCTGGTGCTGATCATCCTCTACAACTTTGCCTACCTGTACGACCACATCGTGTTAGGCGTGCCGTTCACCGACCTGGTGTTCGCCGAGTGGTCGACGGTGGATGTGCTCAGCCAATTTACCGTGGCCGTCCTGGGCTTGAGCCTGATGCAGGCGGCCTACGCGGCGGAGATCATTCGCGGTGGGCTGATTGGCGTGGATGCCGGCCAGCATGAGGCGGCGGCGGCCTTGGGGCTGCCGGCCTCTCGACGCATCTTCCGGATCATCCTGCCCCAGGCACTGCGCTCGATCTTGCCGTCGGGGTTCAACGAAATCATCGGCCTGGTCAAGGGCACCTCGATTGTCTACGTGCTGGCCTTGCCCGAGCTGTTCTATACCGTGCAGGTCATCTACAACCGCACCCAGGCGGTGATCCCGTTGCTGATCGTCGCCACGGTCTGGTACCTGATCATCACCACCGTGCTCACCAGCGCCCAGTATTACGTCGAGCGCCACTTCGCCCGGGGCACCGCGCGGGTGCTGCCACCCACGCCGTTGCAGCGCGTGCGCCGCTGGTTCAAGGAGAAGGCCCATGCCTGAAGCACGCGCCGGGCGCATTCAGATCCAGGGCGTGGGCAAGCGCTTTGGCAACCAGCAGGTACTCGATCATATCGACCTGAGCATTGACCCTGGCAAGGTCACGGTGATCCTCGGGCCGTCCGGCTCGGGCAAGTCCACCTTGCTGCGCACCATCAACCATTTGGAGAAGATCGACAGCGGGCATATCACCATCGACGGTGAGTACGTCGGATATCGGCGCAAAGGCGACCTGCTTTTTGAACTCACCGAACGCGAGATTCTCAAGCGCCGTATCGACGTGGGCTTCGTGTTCCAGAACTTCAACCTGTTTCCCCACCTCACCGCCTGGGAAAACATCGCCGAAGCGCCCCTGGCGCACAAGCGCTGGAGCCGGCTGCAGGCCCGTGACAAGGCCGATGAATTACTCGCCAAGGTCGGCCTGGCGGACAAGGCCGACGCCTACCCGCGCCAGCTCTCCGGCGGCCAACAGCAACGCGTCGCCATCGCCCGGGCCTTGGCGCTCGACCCCAAAGTGCTGCTGTTCGACGAGCCCACCTCGGCCCTCGACCCGGAACTGGTGGGCGAGGTACTGGACGTGATCAAGGGCCTGACCCAACTGGGCGTGACCCTGGTGATCGTCACCCATGAGATCGGCTTTGCCCGCGAAGTGGCCGACCACGTGGTGTTCCTCTGCGACGGCCAACTGATCGAAGAAGGCCCGCCCGAACAGATCCTGCGCCAACCCCGACATCCCCGCACCCAGGCCTTTCTCGGCAAAGTGCTTTAGTTCAAGGAGTGACTGCCCATGTTTATCACCACTGCCCGTGTCGTCCTGCTGGCAATTGCCGGGGCCGCTGCCCACAGCGCATTTGCCGTGCAACAGGTCGACCTCAGCCCCGATCGCCCGCGCATCCATGCGCCACGCAATGAAGCGGCCATCGCGCAGATCCCGCCCGGCTTCAAGTTCGCCCAGCCGGGCAAGTTCACCGTGGCCGTGTCAGGCGTAGCCGGGCCACCGCTAGCGCTGCTGGCCAGTGACGACAAGACCACCATCGGCAGCGAGGCCGACACCGCCCAATTGGTAGCCGACAGCCTTGGCCTGCAACTCAACGTCGTGCAGACCAGTTGGGAAGACTGGCCCCTGGGCGTCAGCTCGGGCAAATACGACGCGGTGATCAGCAACGTCACCGTGACCGAGGCACGCAAAAAGCGTTTCGACTTCGCCACCTACCGCCAGGATGTGCTCGGGTTTTACGTCAAGAGCACCAGCAAGATCAGTGAGATCAAGCAGGCGGCGGATATTGCCGGGCTGAAGATCATCGTCGGCTCCGGCACCAACCAGGAAAAAGTCCTGCTGGCGTGGAACGAGGCCAATGAGAAAGCCGGCCTCAAACCTGCGTTGTTGCAGTACTTCGACGACCAGGCCGCCGCACAACTGGCGGTGCAGTCTGGGCGCAGCGACGCACTGTTCGGGCCGAACTCGGTGTATGCCTATTCGGCAGCGATCACCGGCGGCATCAAGCGTGTCGGCACCGTCAATGGTGGCTGGCCGTTGCAGGCGGATATCGCGGTGACCACGCGCAAGGACAACGGCCTGGTGCAGCCGATCCACACGGCACTGCAGGGTGCGATTGCCGGCGGCCAGTACGAGCAGGTGCTCCAACGTTGGGGCCTGGATGTCGAGCGCGTCGATAAGTCGCTGATCAACCCACCGGGCCTGCCGGACTAGGAGCATCGACATGGGACTGACACGACGTGAAGCGCTATCGAGTATTGCCGCAGTCGGCGGTGAGAAGGCGGTCAAGGACGCATTGGCGGTGTTGGGCCTGGGCCCATCGTCACACCGCCGACCGCAACCGCTGAAACTCAAGGACGACCTGGGGCAGGGCACTCGGGTTCTGGTGCTGGGCGCCGGAATTGCTGGGCTGGTCACTGCGCTGGAGTTGACGCGCGCCGGCTTCAGTGTGCAGGTGCTGGAGGCCCGCGAGCGCGTGGGTGGCCGCACCTGGACCCTGCGTAACGGCGACCGCGTGGACTATAAGGACGGTCGCTCGCAGACGGTGAGGTTTGACCCAGGCCAGTATTTCAACGCCGGGCCGGCGCGCATCCCCAGCCAGCATCGCACAATCCTCGAATATTGCAGTGAGCTTGGCGTGCCGTTGGAAGTGCTGGTCAACAGCAGCCATGGCGCCCAGGTGCGGCCGGACCTCAGCCAAGCGGCGTTCAGTGTCGGCCAGGCGCTCAACGATACCCGCGGGCATCTGTCGGGGTTGCTGGCCAAGGCGGTGCAACGCGACGCTCTCGATGATGTATTAAGTGGCGAAGAGCGCACACGCCTGCTCGGTTTTTTGCAGGTGTACGGTGACCTGTCCCAAGAGCTGGCTTTTGAAGGCACCCTGCGCTCCGGGCACCTTGAATCTGCCGCCCACCCTGGCGCCTTGCCCGACCGCCGCAGGCCGTTGACGTTAGAGCGGTTGCTGCACCCGGAACTCTGGGGGGCTTTACTGCACACCGAGTTCCCGGAATTTTCGGCCACCATGTTCCAGCCAGTGGGCGGCATGGACCGCATCACCGAGGCCTTCTACCGACGCGTGCAGGAGCAGGTGCAACTGGGCGCCCAGGTGCGGCAGATCCGCCAGCTGGAGGACGGCGTGGCGGTGACTTACCACGACCAGCACAGTGGCCGTGAACAGGTGGTGCGTGCCGACTTTCTGGTCTCCACCTTGCCGCTGCCCCTGCTGGCCAAGCTCGACACGGACTTCAGCGCGCCGGTCAAGGCGGCCCTGCTCATCACCCGCAGCGACCAGGCGACCAAGGTGGCCTGGCAATCCCCGCGCTTTTGGGAGACCGACTACCGTACCTACGGCGGCTTGTCGTGGATCGAGCACCCGGCGCGCCTGCTGTGGTACCCCAGCAACGACCTCAACACCCGCGAAGGCGTGCTGGTGGCCGGTTACGTGACCGGCGAGGGTGCCGACGTGTTTGGCGGCCAGCCCCTCGATCAGCAGTACGCCGCTTCCCGGCAAGCCGTGGAGCTGTTGCATCCAGGTTACTCCAGGCACTTGCGCAATCCTCTGGCGGTGTCCTGGGAGCAGATCCCCTACAGCGAAGGCCCGTGGTTGCAACGCGAACACTTCCCCGCCGAGGCCCACGCCCTGCTTGAACAGCCCCATGGCCGGGTGTACTTCGCCGGCGACGGCCTGGTGCAGAGCGGCGTGGGTATCTGGCAGGAATCGGCAGCCAACTCGGCGCGCCATGTGGTCGCGCAACTGGCCGAGCGCATCACCCAACAACACCAAATCGCGGCGTTGGCCGCATCCTGAGGAGCCTCACCATGAGCGACAGCATCCAACGCACCAGCGTCGGCGAATTCCCCATCTCGCAAACCGTCACCGTGCCGGCCTCGGCCAGCCTGGTGTTTGTCAGCGGCACGCTGCCGGACCCCGCCGACCCGAAGGTGCCTGGGGTGTATGGCGACACCGAAGTGCAGAGCGTTTCAGTGTTCAACAAACTGCGCCAGATCCTGCGCCAACACGACCTGGACCTGGGCGACATCGTGCAGTTACGGGTGTTTCTGGTCGGCGCCGAAGAGACCGGTGGCAAGCTGGATTTTGCCGGGTTGCAGCGCGGCTATACCCAGTTCTTTGGCACGCCCGAACAGCCAAACAAACCGGCGCGCACCGCGTTGCAAGTAGTGGCGTTGCCGTTGCCGGGGGCGTTGGTGGAGGTGGAGGCGATTGCGGCCAGGGCGGTGTGATCACACCCGTCACTCTGCGGATCGTTCCCACGCTCTGCGTGGGAATGCCGCCCCGGACGCTCCGCGTCCCATCGCCTCGCAAGCGCCACGCACTGCACAAGGTGACGCGGAGCGTCACAGAATGTATTCCCATGCAGATCGTGGGAACGATCATCATGGCAGAGGTTCCACCTACTCCTGCAACAGCAATGCCTGCTGCTTGAGCCTGCGTTTTTGCGCAAACGGCAAGCTCTCATCATCCCCATACGGCGCGCTATACCAGTTGCCGTAGCTCGGGTTGGGCAGCAGGAACCAACGCTGGCCTAGCCAATTCACATAGGGTTCGACGGCCTTGCGTTGTGCATCCAGGGTGTTGTGTTCGGCTTGCACGAAATCTCCCAGCGAGTCACCGGCCAACAACAGCACGCGGGCATGGCTGGCGACCCACTGGCGGCGGCACTGCTTGCCGTAGCCCGCGCTTTCGCAGTGGCCGGTGGGGGTGCTGGCCGCCAGGATCTGTTCGTCGCTCTCAATCGGAAAGCCGCGCAAACGCAGGTTTTTGGCGGTGGCCGCGACCTGGCTGTGTTCGCGGTTGGTGAGGTAGTACACCTTGACACCTTTTTGTCTGGCCGCTTGCAGGAACGCCACGGAACCTGGCAGCGCCTGGGCCTTGGCCTGCTCGACCCAGGTATTCCAGCGATCGTAGGAATAGACCTGATTGTTGATGATGTCGCGAGCGTTGAGGGGCACGTTGTCCAACAGCGTTTCGTCGATGTCCACCACCACGGCCGGGGGCAAGCCGGCCAGGTTGCGTGGGGCAAAGGGCAGGGCGTCCCAGCTCGGGTCGGCCAGGGCGACATCCAGTTGGCGGGTGGCGTTGGCGAAGAGCTGGCGGTAGATCAGCTCGTGCTCGATGGACGTCTGGGTCCAGAGCACTGCATCGAGTTGGTCGTTGGCCGGGGGTGTTTGCTGGCAGCCTGCCAGAGCGGTGGTCAACAGGCAGACACTGGCGAATAACAAGTTACGCATGAGCAAGTCTCGCAGAGGGTAGGCGCGTGGTCAGCACAGTAGCGCAATTACCCGCACAATCAAGGCGTGCACACCAGTGACTGGCGCTCATAGTTCAGCGCCTTGTTCTGCGGTGGTAACGCATAGGTGGCACGACAATGCTGCTCACCCCACTTGATGATCAGCGTGCCCTGATCCTCTTCCACCAGTGCCAAGGCATTGCCATTCGGATCGGCAATCGCCAACTGCTTGCCATTGGCGTCTTCCAGTGAGGCACCAAACGACAGCGGTTGATGCTGGGCATCAAACAACTCAAACAATACGCGACGCCCGCTAGTGCCACTGTAATGCGCCACCACGATGGCGCCACGGCGCGGCACCAGTTGCTGGGTGGCGTTGGTGATTTCCACGTCGCCTCCCAGATCGCGAGTGTCCAGGCTGATCCAGTTGACCCGGTAGGGTTGCGCAGTGGGCACCACGGCATAGCCGTTGTACCCGGTCTCCACCCCGCTGTAGCTGCTGATCTTGGCACCAGAGACGCCTGGTACTTCGGCCAGGGCGAAGGTCTCGCTGACCGTCTGCCCCAGGTTGACGCCACCCGCATGAGCCACCACCGAGCCTGCGAGGTTGAAGTTCTGTGAGTTGTAGCCCTGGCCCTGGCTGTAACCGAGGCTGACATCTGCCACGGCGGTGCGACTGTTGACGTTCACCGAGCCTGAGTCGCCGCTGGTGTCACTGTGGCCGGCCTGCACCGAATAGAAAGTGTCGCTGGTATCGGCCACGTAGCCATTGATGCCCGCTTGGGTGGTGGTATCGCCACGTTGGTGGCTGGTGGTGACAAACGCCCGTGGCGCGCGGGCCTGGCTGCCCAGCGGGAAAGACACCGACAGGTTCACCTGCGTGTCGCTGCTCGGCTCGCCCCAGGTGACGATCTGCTTGGTGCGCGTCACGCCAAGGTTGTAGCTCAGGTCGCCCCAGTTGCCGGTGTAGCCCGCGGAAAAGCTCTGGGAGCCGCCCCGATTCCAGTAGCGTTGGTCGCTGGCGTTCACATACAGGCTGCCGAATTCGCTGTTGCGTCCGATGCTCTGGTTGATGGTCAGGTCGGTGCGGGTTTTCGAGTGGCCGGTGCGTACGCGCAGGTCTTCGCTGCTGTCTTCCACATGGTCGGTGAGGGTGCGATAGCCCTCGGTGGAGTAGCGATAGGCGGCCAGGGTGAAGTTGGTATCGGTGCCGGCAAAGGTCTTGGCGTACAAGGCGCGTACGCTGCTGCCCTGGGAGGTTCGCCCCTGGGCCTTGCTGGACGAATGGGTGGTATCCAGGGAGAACGCACCGAACGAGGTGTTCCGCCCGGCACCGATCGACAGCGCGCTGTAGTCCTCACTGGCTTGCACACCGACAATCCCACTGAGGTTGCTGGTCAAGCCGTAGGCCAGCGTACCGCTGAGAAAGCGCGGGGAGGCCAGGCCATCGGCATTGCTTTTGAACGTGCCCGCCGAGACGCTGTATTTCACCTGGCCTTCGCGCACCATGATCGGCAGGCTGGAGAACGCCTGCATCGTCACCCGGCGCGTGCCGTCGGCTTCAATCACGGTGATTTGCAGGTCACCGTTGGAGCCGCTGGGGTAGATATCGTTGATCTCGAACGGGCCTGGCGCGACGTTGGCGGTGTAGAGGATGTAGTCGTTCTGGCGGATTTCCACCGTCGCGTTGGTCTGCGCCACCCCACGGATTACGGGGGCATAGCCGCGCTCGCTGTCGGCGCGCATGCCATCATCAGAGGCGAGCTTGACCCCGCGATAGCGCACGCTGTCGAACAGGTCAGTGTCGGAGAAAATCTCACCGGCGCTGAACTGGCCCTTGATCGCGGTGACGTCATGCTGCAAGTAAGTGCGGTTGCTGGTGAAGGTGTTCGAGCGATCGGTGCCGCCGCTCAGGTTCGACTCGTTGCGCAGGCGCCAGGCCCCCAGGTTGATGCCGTTGCGCAGGCCCAGGTTATTGGCAATGCGGGTTTTATAGTCGCCGGCGGTGCGGCTGCTGTTGAGCTGGTAGTTGATGAAAGCGGCGGGCACACCGTCGTCCCACAACTGTGGGTCGACATACCCGCGCAAGCCACGCTGCATCGCCACCTGCGGGATACTTGCGAGCAGGCGCAGACGGCTGCTGTCGTAGCGCACGCTGGCGTCTTCGATCATGTCGGCAAGGGCGTAGCAGTCCTGCGGCTGCTGCGGGTCAAGTTTGCCCTCGGCCTGCAAACGGTGCAGGTCGATACCCAGTTGCTTGAGCAGGTCGAGGGTCAGGCAGGCTTCTACACGACCGTTTTTCGGGTTGCGCTTGAAATCGATATCGCGTCGGCCCACCAGCATTTCGTTGCTGTACAGGTCGACGCGGTAATTGCCCGGCAGCACGCTGTTGGCCGAGAGCAATTGCTGCAAGTCCACCGGCGACTGCGAGCCTTGCAGGAAGGTGGTGTTGAAGGTTTGCGCAGCGTCATCGGCCATGGTCAGACTGGGCAAGCTGGCAGCAATCGCCAGCGACAGCGTCTTCAACTTCAATACGCCACGTGCGGGCCTGTTGCTGGAAAGAAAAGACATGCGAAGACCTATGACATCCCTGATTGACGGACAGTCGGGCACGCAAACACGCACGCGAAGTGAGCTTGTGAGTTAGCGAAAGTGCTTAGGGGTTAAGTCGCGATTCAGTCGCATACGCCGGTAGCGCAGTGCCGCTAGACAGTGGCGCGCTGTAGTGATTCTGCGCGCCGTAATCATTGATGCTGGAAAACGACAACCGCACCGGCCCGCTGGCAACTGGAGCACTGAGCGCAAACTGTTTTTGTTCGCCGGGCGCAATCATGGTGGAGTCGCTGGCCACTACCGCCTGCACTTTGATGTCGGCCATGGACACGTGGTACAGCGTCGGGTTTTTCACCTGCAACAGGGTTTGGCTGCCGTGTTTGGCCAGCGTCCATTCAAGCTGTGCAGGGGCTTGCAGCGCGCTGCCGGTAAGACCGGCAGGGCGGTAAAAAATCTTGATGCGTTGGCGGATGGCCAACTGCAAGGTGTTCTCGGATTCGCTGGCTTGGGGGATTTCCTGCACATTGAGCCACACCACCGACTCGCGGTCCGTGGGCATGCCGGTGCCCTCATACAGAATGCGCAGCAGTTGTTGTTCCTTGGCGAATACCCGGGCCAGTGGCGGGGTGACGGCAAACGGTGCACGGCTGGCGCTGGCGTCGTTCATGTCGACCCAGGATTGAATCAATACATCCTGGTTACCGTTACGCACGGTGATGTTGGCTTCCTTGTGGTCACCGTCAAACACGATACGGGTGGCATTCAATGAAATGCTGGCGGCGGCCTGGGTAGCCATGAGCAAGCCCAGCAGCCCCAGACATGCGGCGATAGAACGAGGCGGCATGAGGGTTATCCGGTGTAATCAGAAGACAATGGCGAGGCCGCAAGGCCTCGCGCGTTCGGTGCCCGGGGCGCCGAATTATTCGTATTGCAGGATGAACGGCAGGGTGGCGTCACCGCGACCGGCGGTCGACGAACCCGCCGCTGCGGTAGTGACGTAGGCGGCCGCGAAGCTCAGGGTGGCGTCGCCGCCTTCAGTACCTGCACCGTGCATGGTGCTTTCAATGCGTGCGGTGCTTGGCGAGCTGAGGTCAATCAGACTGCCCTTGCTGTCCAGCAGGGCAATACCGACGTTTTGTGCAGTGGCCGAACCCGGGTTCAGGGCCAGTACTTTTTTGCCGGTGACCAGGCCGGAACCGCCGTTGTTGGCGTCAAAGATCATGGCGACCTTGGTGCCCTGGTTGCAGTTGACGTTCAGGTTGAAGTCTTTGGCGGTCACACGACCTGCGGTTGGGTTTTCCGCGGTGCCCATGTCCTTGATCGAAACGTTGCCCATGTCCACCGAAATGGTGCGGTCGGAGTTGGCGCCGTCCACCGAGCACGCGTCGTTGTTGATCACGCCGGTGAAGGTGATTTTGCCGCTGCCGCCCAGGGTTGGCGCTGCTGCTTCACCTTCGGCGAATGCACTGCCGGAGGCCGCGATAATAGCCGAGGCGATAACAGCCAGGGAAAACTTCTTCATGATGATGTCCGTAAGGTTTAGTTGGAAAAAAGTGCTGTTGTTGAACTGCGAGCAAAGAGTAGGCGACGAGGCGGTAGGAGCGAATAAGACGATTCTTATAAGCGCTGGGGCGGGCAGGTTATTTGCACGGTTGCAGCAGTGAAGAGCCAGAAAACAAATGGCGAAGCCATTGTCCAGAAATGGCTTGCAAGTTATGCGTTAGTTGAAGATGTTACGTTCCAGGCAATAAGCAAGAAGGTCCTGGTCGCTGCTCACTTCAAGTTTGCGCATGGCCGATACTTTTTGTGCGCTGATGGTCTTTGAACTTCGGTTCTGGCGGCGCGCAATGTCACTCACGCTCATGCCGGAAATAAACAGGCGCAGGATCTCGAACTCTTTGGGTGACAAACTTGTAAAGCGCTCGTCAATTGCCGTGAGGGTCTCTATCACCGAGGTCTTTGGCGGCTCCAGGCTGCGATAGTCGCTGTCTTGGGCGATCGCCTTGAGTGCCAGTTGAATCTCGGTATGCAACTGGCTTTTCTGGATGATGCCGACCACGCCCAGCTCTTGCAGGCGGGTGAGAATCAGGTGATTGGAGATCATGGTCAGGATGAGGATCTGTACCTGCGGGAAGTGCCGTTTGAGGTACTCCACCAGCTTCAGGCCATCGCCATAAGGCGAGTCGCCCGGCATGTTGTAGTCGGTAATCACGATGTCAGCGCCTTGATGCTGCAACAGCTCGATCAGGCCGGCCGAACACACGGCCTCGCCGACGACTTGAAAGCGCATGTCACGCTCTACCAGTTCGCGAACGCCAAGCAACACGATCGGGTGATCGTCCGCGATTACCACGTTGAATTTTTTCATAAAGGGCCGTCCGTAGTGCCAGTTCAAGTGAGTGAAGAGTGCCCGAGCTGGAGAGTCTCCAGAACGGCCGACAGACGCTGCATCACAGTCTTCACCTTGAGCTCAAGCGTTGTGTCGAGGCTGCCGCGGTTAAGTGCGCTTTCCAGTTCGATGCAGGCCTGGGCCAGGCTGAGCGCCTGCACTGCGCCCAGAGCGCCGGCGATCGAGTGCAGCAATTGGCCGAGGCCATGAGCATCACGCTGGACCAGGGCCGCGCCGATGCGCTGCATATCCTGCTGCACGCTGCTGATGAACAGCGGGCGCATCTTGTCCGACAGTTGCACGCGATCGTCGAATACTTGGGCGTCAGGCTCAACCGGCGACTTGACTTTGCACAGTTTGATCAACTGATCGCGCAGGGTTTGCAGGCTCAAGGGCTTGACGATCCAGGCGTTCATGCCCACTGCCAGGCAACGTACGCCTTCCTCGCGCATTGCATTGGCGGTCACGCCGATAATCGGCAAGTGTGGATCATGCTCACGCAAGGTTCTGGCCAGCTCATAGCCATTCATCAACGGCATGTTCACGTCGGTCAGCACCAGGTCGAAGGCCTTCGGTTGCCATAACTGCAACGCCTGTTCACCGTTGGCGGCCAGGCTCACCGAGCAACCGAGCGCCTCCAGCTGTTCCTTGATAATCGCCTGGTTGACCGGGTTGTCCTCGGCCACCAGGATGCGCAGCTCTAGCCGCCCGGCGCTTTGTGGCCGGGTCGCTGTGGGTTGCTCGTGCCTGCCGTGCTGCGCCAGTGATACGGTGGCGGCGATGGTGCGTATGTCGTGCATATCCACCACCCAGCCTTGGGCTGTGTGCAGCGGCGGGCTGTGTGCACCGGGCAGGCAGAGCACACGTTGGCCGGGCCATGGCTTAGGGGGATCGCCGGGTAACAGTTCTACCAGTACCGCGTGGTGACTGTCTTTGTCCTGGGTGGTCGCGGCCAGGGCGGCGGTGATTCCCAAGCGGTTGAGCCAGTCACTCATTGCCTGCGCCAGTTCGCGTACCGGTGCCTGCACATACACCGGCGTCGAGCTGGGCTCGATCAGCGGCAGGTTGGTCAGTGCACCACAACACAGTGGCAAGCGTATTTTCAGGGTAAAGCTGCTGCCCAGCCCGGGCTCGCTGACCACGCGGATTTCGCCGTCCATCATCTGCGCCAGCCACCGGCAAATCGGCAGGCCAAGCCCGGTGCCGCCTTCGCTGGCGGTGTCCGGTGCCTGGTAGAACAGATCGAAGAGCTTGGCCTGCTGCGCCTCGGCAATGCCAACGCCGGAATCGGTGACTTGCCATTCCAGGTCGACATTATTGGCGTCGCTGCCCACCACCCTGGCACGAATCACCACGCACCCAAAGTCGGTGAACTTGATGGCGTTGCTCACCAGGTTATTGAGGACCTGGCGGATGCGCATCGGATCGCCCATCAGGCAGTTCGGCAACTGCGGGTCGATGCAACTGTAAAGCTGCAACCCCTTGCGCCGGGCGAAGGCGGCGTAGGTGTGCAAGGTATCTTCGAGCATGTCCAGCGGGCAGAAATCCACGGCTTCTATCGCCATTTGCCCAGACTCGATCTTCGAGACATCCAACACATCACTGATCAGTTGGAACAGTGTGGCGGACGAACGCTGGATGGTGTGCAGGTACGTTTTCTGGTGCGGGTCGAGGTCGGTCAGGCCGAGCAATTCGAGGGTGCCGAGCACGCCATAAAGCGGCGTGCGGATCTCATGGCTCATGGTTGCCAGGAACAGCGTCTTGGCCTCGCTGGCCGCATCGGCGGCATGACGTGCCTCTTCCAGGGCCTGGGCGTCTTCGATGTGCCGGGTGATATCGTTGAATGCATACAGGCGTACGTCTTGAGCCTGATAGCGGGTCGACACAAAGCCGATCTGCAGGTGCCGGCCTTCGATCTCCAAGTGCGTCTCACCGCTCTCGGCGCCATCGTGCTTACCGGCCATTGCCTCCACCAGGCGTGAGGTGCCCGGCCATTGCTGGGCGCGCTGGTTCTCGATCAATACCCTGCCATCGCTGCGTCGCACAACGCATAACCCAGTGGGTGCGGTGTCGATTATCACGCGGCTGAACGCCACGCTTTCGGCGATGCGTTCGTGGGCCAGTTGTGCTGGGGTGATCACCTGGCGTCGATACCATCGGCTGCCAGCCCAACCCAGTGTAATCAGGCTGAACAGCACCAACGCCATGGTGCTCAACGGCCACAATGCGGAGTGAAAGAAGTGCGAGTAGTTCAGGCCATAGACCGCGCTCCAGGGCTGGTCGCCGGCCTCGGTGACCTTGAATTCAAAGCCGTCGGCCGTGAAATGCACACCATCGCTGAGCTGCGCCTGGTTGGCTGGCCCAATCAACCGGTTACCGTCAGGGCCAATCAGGGTAAAGCGATCAAACGCCGAGTGATTCAGCGCGCGCTGTACATCGTCGACCTGCGACACGTCGAGCAGGGTGCCGATCACGGCCTGGCCCTGGGCGTCGAGTGGCAGGCCGATGTAGGCCAGCAAATGTTCGGGTTCGGGGCCGGCCTGCCAATACACCCGATTCTGCTCCAGTGGCTGCGGCGCCTGTGCAAGGATTTGCTGCACGGCGTTGACCCGGGCCACCGGGTTGTCGGTATCCTCGGGGCTTTCCCGGTGCTGATAGCCCACGGACGGAATGGTGATGGCGTAGTCGGCCTGGCGATTGAGCAGGAAGGTTTGCGGCGCCTCGTACGGCGAGGAGGACCAGAAGGCGCTGTAGTAGCTGGTCAAGTGCGCACCCAGGGCAAAAATCGGCGGCCTCGCGGCGGTGCTGATCTGCTGTTCATCGAACTTGACGCTGAAGGGCACCGAAAACGAATACTTCTGGCCCTCGTACAGCGTGCGACGGTTGTCGACCATGCGGCTTTTGAGGCTGACCTGCACGTTGGTGGCGTGCAGCAGTTCGGCCTGGATGCCGGGGTGTGTCAGGCTCTTGAGGTAGGTTTGCTGTTCTGCGAGGTTTTCCATCAGCCGCGCAAAGTGAAAGCGCATCGCGCTGTAGCGAATTTCGACGCCCCGGTGCAGAGACCAGTAATTGGTCAGCATCAGCAGCAACGCGATTCCCATCAACACCATCAAGCCTTTGTTCAGGCGCAATGAGCTGCGGGTAAAGGCTTCGAGAATCGCGTTATTGTGCTTCATCAGGGGTTTCCGCAGGCGCAGGATAAATCGGCACTGGATGGAGCTTACTCCTTATGATCGTGGCCGCCAGCTAGTGAGATGTCGCGGGGCCATCATTGTTCAGTAGCTGCTGAAATTGGTCCGAAGACACTGCGTGAGAGATCAGGAACCCCTGCACCTGATTGCAGTCGATTTTGCGCAGCAGCGCCAATTGCTGCGGGGTCTCCACGCCCTCGGCAACCACCGTCAGACCCAACTTGCGGCCCAGCGCGATAATGCTCGCCAATGCCTGGGCGATGCCTTCGTTGTCGTGGCTGCCCTGCACCAGCGCCTGGTCGATCTTCAGTTCGGTAAATGGCGTGGACACCAGATTGAGGTAGGAGCTGTAGCCCTTGCCGAAATCATCCTGGGACAAACCGAACCCCTTGATCCGCAATCGGCAGGCGCCGGCGTAGAAATTGCTGATGTCCTGCGGCACCGAACATTCCATCAACTCGAAGCAGATCATTCCCGGGATACCATCGTGGTGCAGCACGAACTCCAGCAAACGGTCTGCCAGGTCATGGCTGTTGAGCAAGTGGGTCGGCAGGTTGATCGACACTGGAATTTCATAGCCGCGCTGGCGCCAGTGTTCCTGGGCGTGGATCGCTTGCTTGAGCACCAGCCACAACAGCCGCTCCTCCAGTTCGAACGCCTTGATTGCCGGCAGGAACGCGGCAGGCAGCATCACGCCTTGTTCGGGGTGCATCCAGCGCACCAGGGCTTCGGCAGCGACGATACGGCCGTTGGCCAGGGATTTTTTCGGCTGGAACCAGGCCTGGAACTGGCCGCTGCTCATGGCCTGCACCAGCGTGTGACGGTCGATGTCCATGTGCTCGGGCAGTTCGGGGGTAGGCGTGCGCACCCTGTTCCTGAGTTGGTTGACCAGGGTGCGCAAGGCCTCGGCGTTCACGGGCTTGGAAATCAGGCCAAGCACTTCCACATCGAGGTTTTTCGCCACCAGGCTGGCCGCCATCAGCATGCGCCTCGACGCCGCACTCATGATTGCCAGCGCCGGCTTGCAGCGCAGGCTGGCCAGGCACTGGATAAACTGCACGCCGTCCATGCCGGGCATCAGCAGGTCGGTCAGTACCAGGTCGAAGTCCCGCTGGCGCAGGCGCTCCAGCGCTTCTTTGCCATCCTCGGCGGTTTCGAGCAGGAAGTCTCCCAACTCGCTGAGCAAGTTCTGCAGGTAGATATGCTGCAGGGGATGGTCCTCGACAATCAGAATACTAAGGGGCTTCATGGGTGATCCGTGCATAAGGCGCCAGGGAGTTGAATAGAGCCCGCAACGCAAAGGGTTTGACCAGGCAATGGTTCATGCCGGCGGCCAGGCACAGGTCGGCCTCGCCGCGCATGGCGTTGGCGGTGGCCCCGATAATCGGCAACGTGCAGCCCTGGCGCCGCAGTTCACGCGCCAGTTCATAGCCGTTGATATGGGGCATGTTCACATCCGTCAACACCACGTCGAAGTTGCCGGCGGTGTGGAGCTGCAACGCTTGCTGACCGTCGGCCGCCAGCTCCACGGTGCAGCCGAGTTCTTCCAGTTGATCACGCAAAATCAGCTGGTTGATGATGTTGTCCTCGGCCACCAGCAGGTGCAGGTTGAGTTTGTTCAGATCCCGCCGGTGCGTTTGCTCATCGGCACGGGCCACCCATAGCCCTTGCGCCTGGCTCACGGCCTGATGAATAGCCCCCAGGTGGTTGAGGTTGACGTGCCAGGCGCCGGCGTCGGCTTCTACGCCGGGGCAGGCGTTGCTGCTCACGTGAATCACCGGCCCGGGCCACTCGGGCACCAGCAACGGGTCGACACTGCCGGGGTGCACTTGCAACAGCAGATGTGTGTCCGCCAGCGTCGGCAAGCCGGCCTGGGCCCTCGCACCCCAACGGCGCAACCAGCCGGCGACGGCGTTTGCCAGTTCCGGGATCGGCGAGGCCACGTAAATGGTCTCGGCCAGCAACGGTGTCATCGGTGGAACAGATGCTTCTTCCAACGGCAGGATCAGGCTGAAACTGCTGCCCAGGCCGAGTTCGCTGACCATGCGGATATTGCCGTTCATCAACTCCGTCAGACGCTGGCAGATAGGCAGGCCCAGGCCGGTGCCGGCGACCACATTGGTATTGCCCTCACTCTGGTAAAACGGCTCGAAGATCATCGCCTGGTCTTCCTGGGCGATACCTTTGCCGGTGTCCGAGACTTGCCACAACAGACTGGAGCGTTCTCCGTCGCGGCCCAGCACCTTGACCCGCAGCACCACGCGCCCATAGTCGGTAAATTTCACCGCGTTGTTGAGCAGGTTATTGAGAATCTGGCGGATGCGCGTTACGTCGCCGATCAGACGTTCCGGCAGCTTGGGATCAAAGCAGGCATACAACTGCAGGCCCTTGGCGTGGGCCGCTGCGGCGTAGCCCTGGATGATTTCATGCACAAGGTCCAGCGCAGAGAACTCGCCCATCTCCAGTGCCAACTGCCCGGCCTCGATCTTCGATACGTCCAGCACATCGCAGATCAGTTGCAGCAAGGTCGACGATGAGCCTTCGATCGCCTGCAAGTAGTCCTTTTGTTGTGCATCCAGTTGCGTGCGCGCCAGTAGTTCCAGGGTGCCGAGCACGCCATACAGCGGTGTACGGATTTCATGGCTCATGGTCGCCAGGAACAGGGTTTTTGCCGCGTTGGCTGCGTCCGCCGATTGCCGCGCCTCTTCCAGCGCCGCCTCGACCTGCTTGCGCGCACTGATGTCACTGAAGGCGCAAAACAGCACGTCTTCGCCTTTGTAGCGGGTGGGTGCACTGCTCAGGTACAGGTGACGGCCATCGATGGTTTCAAAGTAGTCACTGCGCTCGGAAGGTCCGTTGGCAAAGGCTTGCTCGATCCAGCCGGCGCGCAGCGCCTCGCGCTCCGGCCCGTTACCCAGCCATTGCTGGGCCAGGGCGTTTTCCAGTACCACCTGGCCGTCGGTGCGGCGCAGCACGCAGAGGGCCACAGGAGCGGTCTGGATCACATCGCGGCCGAAGGCTTCGCTTTCGATCAGCGCCTGGATGCGATGGATCGACGGAATGATAAAACGCTGGTCGACGCGGCGCATCACCAGCCCGATCAGCGTCAGGCTGAACAGGCAGAGCAACAACGAACCGAGCAGCTGTTTCCACAGGCCAGTGACCACTGCACGCAGGTCGATGGAGTACATCAACTGCCACTCAGAGGACTTCAGGTGTTTGCGAATCACCAGGTGGTCGGGTAGCCAGCCGTTGCCGACAAAACCGAAAAAACTGTCTTCGCCGGGCCTCAGCTGTTGCTGGCTCAACTGTGTATCGGTGCTGTTGGTGAACACCAGCATGCCCTGGGAATTGAGCATCATGAACTCGCCGGCGCTCTGGTCGCTGAGTGTCGAGGAGACTTCACGGCTATCCATCTCCAGGCCGAGCCAGCCGGAGTCGGGGTCGCGTTCGTCCAGGCGGATGAAGATGTACAGGTGCGAGTGCTGTTCAGTCCTGTCGCTCAGCCAAAGTTCGTTAAGTGTGGCCGGGTCGGTGTGCTGCAGGGCCTTGAGGCGGTTGAGCATGCATTTGGAAATCGGCAATACCTGCGCGGTGGCGTCGTAAAGGCGCATCACTTGCGGGTTGGGGCCGGCGTTGACATAGAGTAGGTTCAGCTGTTTGGCCTTCAGGTAGTCGCGCATGCGTGCGGTCAGCCAGATGCTCCACTGGTTGCCCGATGTGTCGCCCAATTCCAGGTGCTGTTCTTCGGCCGAGGATGGATAGACCCTGGACTGCTTGCGCACTGCCGACAGGCTCAGGCTTTCGAGCAGGGCTTGGCGGTTGGTGAAAAAGGTATGGGCTTCGGCAATGGCGCTGCTCATGTAGCCGCGGCGCTGGGAGATGTCGTTGTTGAAGGTCGACAGCAAAAAGGTATAGACCCCGCTGAGGATGCCTACCAGCAGCACGCTCGCAAAAATACGAAGCAGCCTTCTGGCTGCTTCGGGTCGGGAGAGGACGGGGTTGATCTGGAGCAGATAACTTTTCAATCGCATCGGCAGACTTTACGTCTGGGCCTTTGCCGGTGGCATAAGACGATCCTTAAAAATCACCTACTTGTAGTACATATCCACCACCACGGCAGCATCGAACGCTCCTGGAATCGGTAGGGTGCGCCACTTGAGGTCGGCCCGGAATTCATCGTGGCTCTGGCCCAGGCCCATCAGTTCCTGCAGCGTGAACCAGTTATTGAAGGGCAGTTGCTGCTGGCTCTCGGCGCGAGATAGCGAGATGCCGACTGAGCTGTTGTTGTCCGGCACCAGCAGGCCATTGTTCACACTGCCGCCGCCCGGCGTGGTGGCGAAGCGTGCGCTGACGGTATAGGGCGTGTCGCAACCCTTGCGCAGGTTCAGGCTGAAGTTTGCGCTGCTGGCGACTTCACCGATCGAGGCTTTGCGCGAAGGTGTGGGGAAGTTGACCACGCTGGGGCTGATGGTCAGTTCGGGAGTGCAAGGCACGAAGCGGATATCGTTCATGCCAGTGACCACATAATTGAAGTTGCTGTTGGGGCGTGAGTTGAGCCCGCGCACGCCGTCCAGTTGGAACACGCGGTAAGAGGTCAGCGTGCTGGCCTGGCCGCTCGGTGGCGTGGGGTCGTACTTCTCGATGAACACGCTGAAATTGAGTGTGAAGCGCGCCTTGTCCCAGCCCACGCAGTTGGACAAATTGCAGCCTCGGTCGGAGAAGAAACCGGTACCGACCTTGCCGGTACTTTGGGTAATCGGTTGGTTGTTGTAGCGAATGCCCACGCGAATCCCGGTGCCGATACTCACGCTGGCGGGGTTGACGTAGAAATACACTTCCTCACGGCCGTGGAGGTAGTCGTCCTTGCAGATGACATTGGTCGAGCGCGGGCCTGATTCCCAAATGATAGTGCCGTTAGGTGCGTCGGCGGCGACCGCCAGCGCCGTACCCAGCGCTTCCTGGGTGATGATCGAGTTGGTGCCGTCCTCGCGGCAGGCCAGTGCGTGGCTGGTGGCGGGCAAGACCGCGCAGGCCAACACCAGAAGCGGTAAACAGCGTTTGGTCAGTGACATCGGTTCAAATACCCCGTGATTTATCAGTTGAGCGCCGTGCTGTGACGGGCTTGCAAACCGATATCGGTGATTTCGGTGAAGTGGAGAGTGGTGCCCTTGGGTACAGCGTCGAGCGCGGTCAGGGTTTTGCGTTCATGAGGCTTGAGCAGCAGGTAATCGCTGAGTGTCTGGCTGTCGGTTCGCAGGTTGACCAGCGATAGGTGGAAGGCGCTGGGGTTGTTGGCCGTCACCGTGCGCCCGTCGCTGCTCCATACCAACTGCTGCACCGCCTCGGCCGAGCCGCCCAGGAGTGCGGGAGGGCGATAGAACAGCTTGAGCCGCTGGCGGATCGCGAATTGCACGCTGTTGGGGTCTTCGACCTTGAGCGGGATTTCCATGATATTGAGCCAGAACAGCGATTCACGATCGCTGGGCAAGCCCTCACCGGCATACAGTATGCGCAGCTTGTGATGCTCCCCGGCGCCCAGTTGTACCAATGGCTCGGTGGCGGCAAAGGGCACGGTACGGTCGGCTGATTCGTCCTCGCCGGTGATCCAGGTTTGCACCACCACTTCCCGCGAGGCCTGGTTGACCACACTGATACCGGCGGCCTTGTCCTGGCCGAAATAGATCAGGCGGGTGCCTTCGATCTTCAGCGCCGCATTGGCAGGCGGGGGTGCAAGCACCAGCAGCCCGCAGGCCAGTAGCACCACTCTGAGTAGAAACATGAACACGGCAATTCCATGGTCGGGTGAGGGAACGCAGACCATGGTAGGTAGCGAGTGGCACGAAGGCTTTGAGGCGATTCTTAAAAGTACGGTGTGCCCCTGATTGCCGTTTCAGAATCGCCTTAAAGTCAGGGTTCACCCCTGACGGTTACTTTGCTCAGCGTTGAATGATCGACGCGGATGCCCAACTGTCAGGTTTACCCTATGTCCAATAAAGCGTTACGCCTTCTGATTGCCGATGCAGAGCTTTTGCAACGGATCAAGATCGAGAAAATGCTCAACCAGCTGGGCTATCACCGCATCGCCCCGTTGAGTTCGTTCGACGAGTTGCAGGCACTGACACGCTCGGGCGTTGTGGCGTTTGACCTGCTGATCATCAATACTGCGCTGGTGCACTCACGGCAGGTCAACCTGCTCAAGTACTGCCATGACAACCCGTTGATCCGCCACACGCTGATCTATGACGGGCAATGTGCGCAGCGCTCTGTAGTGTCGGTCTCGGTTAGCCAGACCCTGCACCTGTCATTGTCACAGTCGCCCGACTTCACCTCCCTACGACGCTGCATGGAAATTGTCGATCCGGCACACAGTTCTCCGATCGCTGAGTGGCCCATGCTGCACGCCGTGGACGGCCGAGCGTCCCAGCCTTCGATTAGCCCGCGGGCGGTCTATCAAGGCGACCCGACGGTGGTGGCATGTGCCGTGGGGTTGTTTCCCAAGCGCTGATCGTATCGTGCAGCATCAGTCACGCCAGACGGGCAGATCATCATGGTCCAGTGCCCAGTGAGGTTGCCGTGGCCGCAGGCACACACCACCGACCCAGCGCTCATGGCTGGCGTGGTCCAGCCAGCAGGCATTGCCGTCCAGTACCTGCTGCGCCAGTGGCGTCAGCGCCAATACGCGGCGCGGCCACTCCATGTTCGTTTCGGTCTCGATCAGCAGCGGCGCCGTCCCATCAATCAATGGGCGCAGCAGCGCGTGAAACATCATATCGCCCAGGAAAGGCAGTGGCTCGCGCTTGGCCATCAACTCGGCAAACACCCGACCGAAAGGCACAGGCCCGACCTCAGTAATATATTTCAAGGACAAACGTTCAGTCAGTGACAACCCGTCCTCGAGACCCGGCAACTCCTGTAACTGACGCCGTAACGCCGGCGCCAGAAAGGGCAGGGCAGGGTGATTGCCATGGGCCAGTTCCGCGAGCTTGAGCGGTGAGCTGTCACAGTAAGCCGACCAGGCCCGTTTGGCCAACTGCACTGCGTCGTCGTCGATCAAGCGCCGCTGCGGCCAGAGCCAGGCCAGCACATCGGGGGCCAATTGGCCTATGCCGATAAATCTCTCGACGCCGGGAATTCGGTCTGCCTCAATCAGCTCCAGCTTGCGCGGCGCCTGCTCAAGGCCAGCCAGGGCGCGGACCAGGAACAATTGATCGTAGGCGTCCGCCTCGCACCACAGCACACTGTGATCGGCGTTGTTCAAGGCTTGTAGTTGGTTGTATTCATCGTTGATGCGATGCGCAACTTCAGTGGAGTCAAGGGCAAAGGCCTGACTGATAAAGGTACTGCGCATCGCTCGGAACGCTTCGCTGGGTAGTTCACGCACTGGCCCCATGCACAACGGGTCAGTGAGCATCCGGAACTGTCCCTTGAACCCGGCCAGTTGCAGGCTGTGGGCAATATCATTACCACACCGCCAATGAGTGGTGCGGGATTCATCGCTGGCATCGAAACCAGGGTGGCGGGCGGCAAAGTCGAGGGCGTCGACGTGGGCCTTGAGCTTGGGCCAACTGGCGAAGCCCAGCTGTTTGGCTACCTGCCATTGAGCCTGGGACAAGGTTGCGCTGGGGTCTAAGCTTTTCAGCTGCGACAACAGTTCCTTGGCGCGCTTGCGCTGCTGCTCAAGGTTGAGGCGGCCATGGGTAGTGGAGGCTAAAGGGCGTTGCGACATACGAGCTCCTTGCACAAACCTTTTCCGCTTCAAGGTTGGGAGTCGTAGAAATGAGCTGGAGCTGGGATGTCTTGGGCGCAGCCCTTTCCGCGGAAGGTGGCGTAGAGAGCGCCAGACGGGAAATATAGGCAGCATTGCCGTTCGGTGCAACCCTGAAAATGTGGGCATTGCCCCAGTGCCACTCAGTCAAGCGCAGTCCCTGTGTGGCAGCGGGCTTGCTCGCGAAAGCGGTAGGTCAGTCGCTGCATCTGTTACTGCACCACCGCTTTCGCAGGCAAGCCAGCTCCCACATTGGATCTTCGTTGCTTTGAGCATTGCGTTCGCTTAATTCATCGGCATTGGAGCGGGTGCTGTTTTACTTGTCCTGGCGCGCAGCCAGGGTTTTTTGATGCTCGGCCAGGAAGGGTTGCTCCGCTGGATCAAAACGATCAATCCCGGCAGTGAAGCGGTGCCAGTAGGGGTACAACGGCTGACGGCGAGTGACGGCTTCGATGCGCGCCGACTGCTCTTCGGTGAGTTTCAGCTCGGTGGCCGCCAGGTTATCGCGCAGGTGTGCTTCCGTACGGGCGCCGATAATCAGCGAGGTGATCCCCGGGCGATCCTTGAGCCAGGCCAGGCAGGTGCGGGCGACCGAGACGCCGTGTTCATCACCGACGGCGGCGAGGGTCTCGATAATGTCCAGCGCACGCTCCTGGTCGTGGACGTAGGGTTCCGGCCAACCGCTGCCCTGGCGGGTATTGGCGGGCGGCTTGTGCCCGCGTCGGGTCGTGCCGGTCAGCAAGCCTTCGCCCATCGGGCCCCATACCAAAGTGCCGACCTTCTGGTCCAGGGCCAACGGCAGCAACTCGTACTCGGCCTCGCGGGATTCCGGGGTGTAGTAGATCTGCTGGGTAATCGGCTTGAGCATGCCGTGCAGTTCAGCCTTGCCCAGGGTTTTCATCATCTGCCAGGCGGTGAAGTTGCTGGTGCCGAAGTAGCGGATTTTGCCCGAGCCGACCAACAGGCGCAGGGCTTCCAGGGTCTCTTCGATTGGCGTCATGCCGTCCCAGTTGTGCAGTTGGTACAAGTCGATGTGGTCGGTGCCCAAGCGCTTGAGGCTGGCTTCGCAGGCGCGGATCAAGTGGTAGCGCGACGAGCCGGAGTTGTTGGGGTTGTCGTCTACCGGGCTGCGGCCCTTGGTGGCCAGCAGAATGTCGTTGCGCTTGTCGCCCAGCGCCTTGCCCACCACTTCTTCGGCCAGGCCGTGGGAATAGAGGTCGGCGGTGTCGACCATGTTCACCCCGGCGTCGAACGCCATATCGAACATGCGCTTGGCCAGGGGCACGTCCACCGCACCGCATTTTTCAAACTCTGCGCGACCGCCAAAGGGCACGGTGCCCAGGATGATTTCCGATACCAGCAGGCCGGAATGACCCAGTTGTCGGTACTGCATGTTGCCTCCTACTTAACGTTGCACGTGAAGGTGTGAACGACGGGGGCGGCGATAGTTTGAATTTTTTCATGAAAACCTCGCGCCAAGCTTGGCTATGACGTCAATGAAGATTGTTTCGCTGGATGAAATGCTGGATTGTGAATCCTGGTCATTCCGCCAGACATGGCAGTGGTAGAACATCCCTGGCGTCGATACCCACTCATTTGGAGCCTGTCATGACCCAGCCTGCGATCAAACTCTATGGTTTCCCCCTGTCCGGCCATTCCCACCGGGTCGAACTGATGTTGTCCCTGCTGGGGCTGGCGAGTGAATTTATCCTGGTGGACCTCAAGCAAGGTGCGCATAAAACGCCTGAGTTCCTCACCACCCTGAACAGCTTTGGCCAGGTGCCGGTGATTGATGACGGCGGCACGGTACTGGCCGACTCCAATGCGATCCTGATTTATCTGGCCAGCACCTATGGCCGCGGCGAATGGCTGCCGAGCGACCCTGTCGGGCAAGCCCGGGTGCAGCGTTGGCTCTCGGCCGCCGCCGGCCCACTCCATGCCGGGCCTGCCACGGCGCGCTTGGCCACGGTGTTTGGCGCCGAGGTGGACACTGTCAGTGCAATCAACCGTGCCCATGCCTTGCTGAGCGTGATGGAACAGCAACTGAACCAGAGCCGTTTCCTCGCCAGTGAGCAGCCCAGCATTGCCGATATCGCTTTCTACACCTACGTGGCCCATGCGCCGGAAGGCAATGTGTCCCTGGCCGACTACCCTGAGGTACGCGCCTGGCTCGCCAGCATCGAAGCACTGCCGGGTTTTGTCGGCATGCCGCGCACGGCTGTCGGTTTGCAATCGAGTTGAAGCCCAACACCTGTGGCGAGGGAGCTTGCTCCCGCTGGGCTGCGCAGCAGCCCCAACAAGGCTGCCGTATTTATTCAGCCAAACCGCGCTGGCAGCTTTCAGGGCCGCTGCGCGCCCCAGCGGGAGCAAGCTCCCTCGCCACAGGGGGACACATAATCAGAAGGCGTAGAGATGGATCGATTTCATGAAATGCAGGTGTTCCTGGCCGTGGCCGAGGAGGAGGGCTTCGCTGCTGCCGCCCGGCGCCTGAACACGTCGCCGCCCAGCGTGACCCGCGCCATTGCCGCCATGGAACAACGCATCGGCACGCAGTTGCTGGCGCGCACCACCCGCAGCCTGCACTTGACCGAAGCCGGCCAGCGTTACCTGGACGATTGCCGACGCATCCTTGCCGAGCTGGACGAAGCCGAGGAAGCGGCGGCGGGCAGCTACTCCATCCCGGGCGGCCAGTTGACGGTGACCGCACCGGTACTGTTTGGCGAGCTGTATGTGGCGCCGGTACTGGGGGATTATCTGGACCGTTTTCCGTTGGTGAGTATCAACGCCTTGCTGGTCGATAGGGTGGTCAATATGACCGACGAAGGTGTGGACGTGGCGGTGCGTATCGGCCACCTGCAGCAATCCGGGCAGCAAGCGATCAAGGTCGGCGAAGTACGCCGGGTGGTGTGCGCATCGCCGGCTTATCTTGACCAACACGGGCGCCCCCAGCGGCCCGAGCAGTTGCGTGAGGCCAAGCTCGTCACCTCATCGTCCAGCCAACTGGTCAGTGAGTGGACATTCGTTGACGCTGGCCAGCCGCTGAAGGTACCGATCGCGCCACGCCTGGTTGTCACCGCCAACAATGCCGCGATCAACCTGGCCCGCCTGGGGTGGGGCATGACGCGGGTGCTGTCTTATCAAGTCGCGGCAGCGGTGGCGGCGGGGGAACTGGAACTGGTACTGGAGGATTTCGAACCGGCGCCGCTGCCGATCCACGTGGTGTTCCAGCAAAACGGCCGAGTACCGGCCAAGGTCAATACGTTTGTGGATTTCCTCAGCCATCGCCTCGGGCAGGACCCGGCCCTGAACGCCGCGACCAAGCAGCGTGCCTGATGGAGCGTTATCGCGATATGCAGCTGTTTGCCGCGCTGGCCGGGCAACCCAGCCTGGCGTCGGCGGCACGTCATGCGCAGGTTTCCGGGCCGACGCTGGTACGTGCAGTTGCGCGCCTGGAGGCACGCCTGCGCGTGGTGTTGCTGCATCGCAGCACCCGTGGGGTCAGCCTGAGCGACGCAGGCCAGGCTTACCTTGCCGACTGCGTGCGCCTGCTGGCAGCGGTGGACGCGGCCGAGGCCTCGGCCAACGGTTTGCATGTGCAGGCCCAGGGCGACCTGCGGATATTTCTGCCGTTACTGTTCAGCCGCTATGTCATGGCGCCGCTGTTGGCCGGTTATGCGGATCGCTACCCAGCGGTGCGTGTCATCGCGCATTACCACGACTATTTCCCTAACCTGCACGTAGAAGGGCTGGACGTGGCGGTGCTGGTCGGCGAATTACCCAACTCGTCACTCATTGCGCGGCAAGTCGGGCAGGTGCGCACTGTTGTATGTGCCAGCCCCGCTTACTTGGCGACCCGGGGCGAACCCCGGCATCCGGCTGAACTCAAGCAGCATCATCTGATTGCCAGCGCCGACCCGGTGCACTGGGATTTCCCGCATTACACCCTCAAGGCTCGCGCCCGGCTGCGTTGCGCCACTGTCCAAGGCGCGATCAATGCAGCGGTGCAGGGGGCGGGCGTGATTCGAGCCTTGAGTTATCCACTGCACGAACACCTGGCGAGCGGCCAGTTGCAGCGCCTGTTGCCTACCTTCGAGTTGCCGCCGCAGCCGGTGCATGTGGTCTACCGCGAAGGCCGTCATGCATCGATGCGCGTGCGCAGCTTTGTCGACTACTGCGTCACCGCGTTGCGCGAGCATCCGGCGTTTCAGTTGGCGTAATAGTGGATTGCCCAGGGTGGGCATTCTCTCTGTCACGGCATGGGCGCAGCATCTTCAGTATCTAACCGGAGGTGAGCGCCATGTACTCGATTGAACCATCCCCTTGGCATGTCGGCGAACGACACATGCAGGAAAGTGCCGGCGTTTCTGAACGCATGGCCATGATCGGGCCCAAGGTCATTCGTGATCATTTGCCTGAGCAGCACCGCGATTTTTATCCGCTGCTGCCGTACTTGATCGCGGGTGTGGTGGACGAACAAGGCATCCCCTGGGCAACGATGCTGGAAGGCGCTCCAGGGTTTGCGCATTCACCGGACCCACACACGCTGCAGATCGACAGCCTGCCCGCCAAAAGCGATCCCGCCTGGGCTGGGATAGCGGATGGCGCGGCGATCGGCCTGCTGGGCATCGACCTCAACACCCGCCGCCGCAATCGCATGAATGGCCGGATCGGATCGCTTGAGGATGAGGGCTTTGCGGTGGACGTAGTGCACACCTTCGGCAATTGCCCCAAATACATCCAACTGCGGCCCGTCGCTGGCATTGCACGCAAACCCGGCAACCTGGCCGAGCGCAGCCGCCGCCTGGACGATGCGGCTCAAGCGCTGATCCGCCAAGCCGACACCTTCTTCGTCGCCAGCTACGTCGACCAGCACGGCGAACGCTCGGTGGACGTTTCCCATCGCGGCGGCAACACGGGGTTTGTGCGGGTGGAAGGCAACGTACTGACCATCCCGGATTTTGCCGGCAACCTGTTCTTCAACACCCTCGGCAACCTGCACGCCAACCCGGTGGCGGGGTTGTTGTTTGTTGATTTTGAGACCGGTGACGTGCTGCAAGTGGCCGGGCGTACTTCGTTGATCCTGAGCGGGCCGCAAGTGGCTGAGTTCGAAGGCGCGCAGCGCCTGTGGACGGTAACGGTGGAACATGTGGTCCGCCGCCCGGCAGCATTGGCGTTGCGGTGGCAATTCGCGGAGTTTTCGCCGCACAGCCTGGCGATGGGTACTTGGTAGCCTGGCGCACTCTCCCAGGCGCAGCCTATCCAGTGTGGGAGCTGTCGAGCCCCAGCGAGGCTGCGATGGCGGCGGCACGGTCAACATATTCATTGCCTGACCCACCGCTATCGCGGCCTCGCTAAAGCTCGACGGCTCCCACAGGGGAATGTCATTGTCCGCTGGGTTTGCGCGTTTTCATCAGGCCCCCGGGCATTCCCGGTTCAGCGCTTCCCCCATGAAATGTTGCTGGATGTTGAACCGTCAGCGTGGGTAGTGTCTCTAGGTTAGCCTTGTCTTCCTACTGACAAACAAGGATTGGTCATGCAACGAAAGGTCATTAATCCCACGACGGTATTCAACTCCCTGCAATACGGATTCAGCCAGGCCATGGAAGTGCCAGAGGGTCGGCGGATCATGCTGTCCGGGCAGGTGGGGGTCGATGCTCAAGAGCGTACGGTGGGCCCAGGCATTGCGGAGCAGACGGCCACGGCGTTGGACAATGTCGAAAAGGTGCTGGCCGCGGTGGGCGGTGATCTGTCTCATGTGATCATGCTGCGGCTGTATATCGTCGAATCTGCCCGGGATCAGCAGGAGCCGATTGCCGAGGCGCTGCGCCAGCGCTTCGCGCACAACCCGCCGCCGTCTTCGTGGATTATCGTCAGTGGGTTGTCGTTGCCTGAGTGGTTGATCGAGGTTGAGGCGGAGGCGGTGGTTCCGTTCAGTTAGAACTTTTGCAGGAGCGAGCTTGCTTGCGAAAAAACCATAGCCGCCGCATGTATTCAGGATGCACGCGTTATCGTTGACGTTTTTCGCGAGCAGGCTCGCTCCTACAGCCATTCAATACCGAATCATCACCGATTTAAGCTCGGTGTAATCCTCAATAAACGCACCACCAAACTCCCGCCCTAACCCCGACGACCGGCTGCCCCCAAACGGCACTGCCGGGTCGAGCAAGGTGTGCATGTTCACCCACAGAGTCCCCGCCTTGATGGCCGGGATCATGCGCAGGGCCTTGCCCAGGTCATTGGTCCACAGGCTGGCGCTCAAGCCGAAGGGGCCGTGGTTCATCATGGCGAGCAGTTCGTCTTCATCGTCGTAGGGCAGGAAGGTGGCGATGGGGCCGAAGGTTTCTTCGTTGAGCAGGGTGTCGTGCAGGTGGTTGGCAAGGATTACGGTGGGTTCGACGTAGCAGCCGGGGCGGTCGATGAGGTGGCCGCCGTGGATGATCGTGTTGTTTTCGGTGCGGGCCTGGTTGAAGTAGCCGAGCAGTTTCTGTTGGTGTTGCTGGTGGGTCACCGGGCCGAATTCGGTGTGTTCATCCAGGGGCGAGCCGATGGTCAGGCGGCTGAGACGCGCCTTGAGTTTTTCCAGCACGGCGTCGATTTGCGAGCGGTGCACGAAGAAACGTTCGGCCGCTGCGCAGATTTGCCCCGAGTGCAGGAAACCCGCTTCGATAATGCCATCCACCGCTTTGTCTACATCCATGTCGCGCAGGAAGCCGGCGGCGTTCTTGCCACCCAGTTCCAGGGTCGCGCGGGTCAGCCCGGCGCCCATGGCACTGCGGCCTACTGCAATACCGGTGGGTACTGAGCCGGTGAAGGACACCTTGTGCGTGCCGGGGTGTTCCACCAGCCCCTTGCCGACATGGCCGCCGCCGGTCAGCACGTTGAGCACCCCCGCCGGCAAGCCGGCGTCGATGGCCAGTTCGGCGATGCGCAACAGGGTCAGCGGCGTGAATTCGCTGGGCTTGATGATGATGCTGCAGCCGGTCACCAGCGCCGAGGCCAGCTTCCAGATGGCGATCATGGTCGAGAAATTCCACGGCACAATGCCTACCACCACGCCCACCGGTTCGCGCAAAGTGAAGGCGGTGTAACGCTCGCCATTGAACGAAGGCAGGGAGGGCGTGAGGGTCTGGCCGCTGAGCTTGGTGGCCCAGCCTGCGTAGTAGCGCAGGAAGTGCGCGGCCTGGTCGACCTCAAAGGCGCGGGAAATCTGGATGATCTTGCCTGACTGGCAGGTTTCGATCTGCGCGAGTTCTTCGCGGTGCTGTTCCAGCAGGTCGGCCAGTTTCAGCAGCACGTTGCCACGGATGGCGGGCGCAGCCTGGGACCACAGCTGAAAACCACGGTTGGCAGAAGCGACCGCAGCGTCGATATCCGCCAGGTCAGCATCGGCCACGTCGGCGATCACCTGGCCGGTGGCGGGGTTGGTCACGCTCAGGCGTGCGTCGGTGTGGCTGTGCACACTGGCGCCGTCGATAAACAGCCCATGGCGGCGACGCAAAAAGGCTTCCACTTGAGGCAGCAACGGGATATCGCTCATGGCAGGTTCCTGGCAGTTCACAAAGAAACCCCGAGGTTAACCAACGCACTGATAAGCGGCTTGACTGTGCCTGCCAGCTTTTATGTCTGTGCCTGCCGTGCTTGTGAAAAGTACAAGCTTGCCTGCCGAACGTGCATTTTCCCGCCTGCACGACCCGTTTGATACTGGCCCTGCATCCCGCGCCGTTCCACGATTCGGAGCGCCTGCCGGACTTCCAATAATAAGCAGGGCCGTCCATGAAAAAGCCAAACCCGCTCCTCGAAGACCTCAAGCCTCTTCTGCCTGCCATTGCCGCGAACGCCAGCCGTGCCGAACAGCTGCGCCAAGTGCCGGATGAGAATATCGCGCTGCTCAAAAGCATCGGCCTGCACCGCGCCTTCCAGCCCAAGGCATTCGGTGGCCTGGAACTGTCGCTGCCCGAATTCGCCGACTGCATCGCCTTGCTCGCCGGCAGTTGCGCCAGCACCGCCTGGGCCATGAGTTTGTTGTGTACCCATAGCCATCAACTGGCGCTGTTCTCGGCGCAGTTGCAGGAGGAGATCTGGGGCGCCAACCCGGATGCCACGGCCAGCAGCAGTATTGCGCCGTTCGGTCGGGTGACCGAGGGCGAGGGCGGCGTGTACTTCAGTGGTGAGATGGGCTGGAGCAGCGGTTGTGACCATGGCGAGTGGGCGATTGTCGGCTGCCGTCGCCAGAATACCGAAGGGACCCAGGATTACTGCTTTGCCGTGCTGCCGCGCAGTGACTATCAGATCCGCGATGACTGGTTCGCGGCCGGTATGAAAGGCAGCGGCACCAAGACCCTGATCATCGACAACGCCTGGGTGCCTGAGCACCGGATCCAGAAGGCCAAGGACATGATGGAGGGCAAGTCCGCAGGCTTTGGTCTCTACCCAGACAGCCAGATTTTCTACGCGCCGTACCGGCCGTATTTCGCCAGTGGTTTTTCCACCGTCAGCCTCGGCGTGGCCGAGCGCATGCTGGAGGTGTTCCGCGAAAAAACCAAAAACCGTGTGCGCGCCTATACCGGTGCCGCCGTCGGCGCAGCGACCCCGGCGCTGATGCGCCTGGCCGAGTCCACCCACCAGGTGGCCGCTGCTCGGGCGTTTTTGGAGAAGACCTGGCAAGACCACGCCGAACACAGCGCCGCCCACCGCTACCCAGCGCGAGAAACCCTGGCGTTCTGGCGCACCAACCAGGCCTACGCCACCAAGATGTGCATCGAAGCGGTAGACCGGCTGTTCGCCGCCGCCGGTGGCAATGCCTGGTTCGAACACAACGAAATGCAGCGCCTGTTCCGCGATGCCCACATGACCGGCGCGCATGCCTACACCGACTATGACGTGTGCGCGCAGATCCTTGGCCGTGAGCTGATGGGACTGGAACCCGACCCGAGCATGGTGTAGCTGCGTTTTCCCTACAACAATCAGGGCGGCCCAAAGAGGCCACCCGGGAGTCTTGCATGTCCGACGTATTCGACCCACGAGCCTTTCGTCGCGCCTTGGGCAATTTTGCCACTGGCGTGACCGTGGTCACCGCCGCCACCGCCTCCGGGCGCAAGGTGGGCGTGACGGCCAACAGTTTCAACTCGGTATCCCTCGACCCGCCGCTGGTGCTCTGGAGCATTGACAAGCGCTCCAACAGCCATGCCGTGTTCGAGGAGGCCAGCCACTTTGCCGTAAATGTCTTGGCGGCGGACCAGGTGCACCTGTCGAACAATTTTGCCCGCCCCCGTGAAGACCGCTTCGCCCTGATCGAGTACGAGCCGGGGGAGGGGGGCTCGCCGGTATTCGCCGATTGCTCGGCGCGTTTTCACTGCGAGAAATACCAGCAAGTGGACGGCGGCGACCATTGGATCATGATCGGCAAGGTGGTGGCCTTCGATGATTTTGGCCGTGCGCCGCTGCTCTATCATCAGGGCGCCTATGCCGAGGTCCGGGCGCTGCCTCCCTGCGCGCCCGAAGCAGTTTAGAACGGCACGGCGACCACCAGTTGGCTGTAGACATTGGTGCCGTTGCCGCCGACCTGATTGCCACCGGTATCGGCTGATTTATCGGGTTTGTACAGGCCCAGCAGCGGCGTGATGATCAGGTGCTCGTTGACGGCCCATTCGGCATACAGGTCCAGTTCGCGGCCATCCAGGTTCAATTGGCCGCGCGTACTGACGGTGTTGTAGTCGAAGAACAGCGCCCCCAGGGTGACGTTCTCCAGTGGTTTGACCTTGAGCGCCACGTGCTGCACGGCGGTATTACTGTTGAAGGGGCCGGAATAGTTGCCCGCCACTTCGCCCTGCACCCAGGTGCCGTAGCCACGGTTGAAACCTGAGAACATGCCGTCCCAGTTCTTCGAATAACGGGCGTAGCGGTAGGTCAGGTCCGGTGACCACGGCAGGTTGGCGAAGGTGTAGCCGGCTTCGGCGTAACCGGCATTTTCCTGGCCATCGCGACGGCTTTGGCGCGCCAGTTCGAAGGCGAAGTGCGCGTTGTCGATACCGGCATTGCCGGTGCCGCGCAGGCTGTAGAGGTTCATGCCTTTGCGCTGGCGCTGCAGGTCGGTGGCGAAGCGCTCATCCACATCGATGCCGTGAATATAGGTCAGCCCCAGGGTGCCCGGCGCGGCACTGTATTCCAGGGTGCCGGCGGCCATTTCGGTGAGGGCCTGGGCGCGGTTGTCGGACTTGATCCACATCAGGCTGCCGTGCACACCGTCCTTGCCGCCCAGGCGAATCACCGCCGTCTTATCGAAGGCATGGCGTGCGGCGATGTAGTAGGCGCCGCCGCGATTGAACTCGCCGTCGCCGACGCCATTGCCCAGGTTGGGGCCGTCGTCGTTAAGGATAAAACCGTCGCCGAGCATGATGATCTGGCGACCGAACGACAGGTCCAGGCCGTCCTTGCCCAGCGCCGGTAACAACTCGCCAGACCGCCAGCCGGCGAAGGCTTCGTCAAACTTGGTGGTGCGCTCGGTGCCGTTGGTCAATCCGGCCGCATCGCCGTCGCCCCAGGTACCGGAACTCACTAGGTTGGCCGTGCCATACACACCGCCCAGGTTGCCCAGGCGCTGTTCGACGCTCAGACCGTACTTGATGAACGCCTCACGCCAAGTGGAGCCGCCGCTGCGCCCATCGTAGTTCTTCGGGCTGTTGAACATACCGTACACGGCGAGGAAGTTGCCGGTGACCTGGGTGTCGGCGTCCGCATACAACTCGATGGCCTGCGCCTGGCCCACCAACAGTGCCACGCCCAGGCCGACCGTCTGGCGCAGGCAGCGGTTTTTCAGTGTGTGCTCCATTGTTATTGCCCCCATCTTGGTTAAGAGTGAGGGCGCATTAGGGCGAGCGGTGTGAGGCCAAGTCTTTTCCCTGCGTGCCAGACAATTGACTCTGGCCGCCAGGCAGCAGGCCTTGGCAGGCAGCAACAAAACCGGCGGCAGACAGGGGCAAGACGATCAACGGGAGTGGGGCGCAGAGTGCCGACACATTAAAAAAAACCGCTTCGAGGACCCCTCCATGTCGATCAACGACCGACTCACCGCACACCTCAACCGGGGTACGGTAGGTTTTCCCACTGCGTTGGCCAGCACCATCGGCCTGATCATGGCCAGCCCGGTGATTCTCACCGCCACGATGGGTTTTGGCATCGGTGGCAGCGCGTTTGCCCTGGCGATGCTGATCGCAGTGGTGATGATGCTGGCCCAGGCGACGACTTTCGCCGAGGCCGCCTCGATGCTGCCCACCACCGGTTCGGTGTACGACTACATCAACTGCGGCATGGGCCGGTTCTTTGCGATCACCGGGACCTTGTCGGCCTACCTGATCGTGCATGTGTTCGCCGGCACCGCCGAAACCATCCTCGCCGGCGTCATGGCTCTGGTGAACTTCGAACACCTCAACACCCTGGCAGAGTCGGCCGGCGGCTCGTGGTTGCTGGGCGTCGGTTTCGTACTGGTGTTCGGCGTGCTGAACGCCTTTGGCGTCAGCGCATTTGGCCGCGCCGAGATCATCCTGACCTTCGGCATGTGGACCACCCTGATGGTGTTCGGCGTACTGGGCCTGGTCGCCGCGCCGGCGGTGCAATTGGAGGGCTGGTTCGGTGAGTCGCTGGTGGGCACCGACCTGGTCACCGTGCTGTCGCTGGTGGGCATGGCGATGTTCATGTTCGTGGGTTGCGAGTTCGTCACCCCGCTGGCGCCGGACCTGCGCCAATCGGCCAAGGTGATGCCACGGGCGATGATGCTCGGGCTGATGGGCGTGGCGACGTGCATGTTCATCTATGGCGCGGCGATGAAGCGCCAGGTGGAAAACGTCGTGCTCGACGCCGCGTCCGGCGTGCACCTGCTGGACACACCCATGGCCATCCCCCGATTTGCCGAACAGGTGATGGGGCAGATCGGCCCGTTGTGGCTGGGTATCGGCTTTCTGTTCGCTGGCGCTGCGACCATCAATACCCTGATGGCCGGCGTGCCGCGCATCCTCTACGGCATGGCGGTGGATGGCGCCTTGCCAAAGGTGTTCACCTACCTGCACCCGCGTTTCAAGACGCCGCTGTTGTGCATCCTGGTGGCCATGTTGATTCCGTGCCTGCATGCGCTGTACCTGGGCGGCAACACCGACAACATCATGCACCTGGTACTGGCGGCGGTGTGCGCGTGGAGTTTCGCTTACCTGTTGGTGACGCTGTCGGTGGTGATCCTGCGCATTCGGCGTCCGGACTTGCCTCGGGCCTATCGTTCGCCGTGGTTCCCGCTGCCGCAGATCGTCTCCAGCATCGGCATCCTGCTGGGCATGTGGTTTATCACTCCGCCAGGCATGAACCCGGCTGACATTTATGTGCCGTTTGGCGTGATGCTCGGCGTGACGGCCACCTATGCGCTGTTCTGGACCCTGGTGGTGCAGAAGGTCAACCCCTTCAAGCCCGCCTGCGTGGAAGAGGTGTTGGCCAAGGAATTCAATCACGAACCGGGGCACGCCCATGAGGGTTATAGCGACCTTGCGGCAAAAACTGTTTGAGCTGTTTCGTGCTGACCGCGCACCCAGCGGGTATCGGCCGGGGGTGACCCTGGCCCACCTGCGGCGTGACCTGGGCCTGGCAAGCCTTGAAGTGGGCGGTGTGGCCTTCGAGATTGTCGAGCGCACCGAGTCTCAGTTGTTGATGCACCTGGTGCTGACCGAATGTGTCCTGCGCGTTCCTGCTGCAGCGGGTGGCGCTGGCAGCTTCGAGGTGCACCATGGCGGCGCGATCCGGCGCAGCGGTATTCATGTGCGGCGCCGCGCTGGCAACCAGGCACTGGGCCGTGAGTTGCAGGCGCGTTTGCAGGCTGACAGCGCGTTGTTCCAGGCGTTGATGCCGCTGGATTTCAAGCGCCTGCGCATCGAGCTGCAAGACCAGCAATGGTGCGTGCGCCTGGAGCATATGGGCGGCAGTGAGGTGGTCAACCGCATGCCGGCGTTCCGGCGCTACATTGCGTTGAGCACCGAGCAACGCGGGTATCTCTTGGTCGTACTGGCCGGATTGCGGCGGGTATTGTCGGACCTCTGATTGGCACCATTAATGCTTCTGCAAAGGGCAAACAGGTTGTTGTTGCGTGCATATAGATAACATGTTAACTATTGCGCCAGAACAACAAGAATAACGCCACTGCGGAGACACCCCATGAGCATCCCACAGCATGCACCCGACGGGCTCGACAGCTGGAACCGCGAACTGCGCGACGCGTGCGGCCACTTCGATACCGAACTGGCTTTCAACCGTTCGCTGTTTATCGGCGAGATCCATAACCTGCCGCGTGGCCTGGCCATCCTGCGCACCAATGCCGGGCTGATCAAGCGCCCGACGCACCACGCCGACCATGACAACGACCAGGAATGTTTTCTGGTCAGCCAGCGCAGCGGCTATTCGCAAATCACTCAGAACGACCAGACCGTACAACTGGCCCCCGGCGAAATGCTGTTGATGGACTCGGTAGGCTCCATTGAAATTTCCCCTTTCGGCCTGATCGAACACGCCTCGTTGTCCCTGTCGCGCAGTGCGGTGTGCAAGCACCTGGGTGGCCAGGCACGGGCCTTCGGCAAGATCTCCTCGACCAAAGCCTGCGGGCGCATGCTGCATGTGCTGATGGACCAACTGTGCAAGGACGATACCGACGAAGACGCCACGCAAGTGGAAGCGCTGCAAGCGGCCTTCGTCTCGCTGTTGGGGTCGGCGTTGGAGCAGGGCGACGAGTGCCGCGAGGGCGTTGCTGCGTTGCACGGCAATAACCTGCGCAGCTATGTACAAAAAGTCATCGATGAGTCGCTGAGCCAGCCAGGCCTGAGCCCGATCGGCCTGGCCAACCGCCTGAATATCTCGGTACGGCACCTGTACCGCTTGTTCGAGGAACAGGACGATAGCGTCTGCCGCTACATCCAGCGCGCACGGCTCAAGCGCAGTGCGGACGACTTGACCAACCCCTTCCTGCGCAGCGAGTCGATCACCTCGATTGCCTACAAGTGGGGTTTTACCGACTCGGCGCATTTCAGCCGCTCGTTCAAGAAGCAGTTCGAAGTATCGCCCAAGGATTTTCGTTCCAGCCGGTTGCAGGCGGTGCAAGCGTGATCGTTCCCACGCTCCGCGTGGGAACGCCGCCCCGGACGCTCCGCGTCCCGCTCCAGAAGTCGTGACGCGGAGCGTCACAGGATGCATTCCCACGCAGAGCGTGGGAACGATCGGCAAACCGCCCTCATCAAAGCGGCGTTCCCAGAGACCGATGATGTCGAACTTACGGATGTCGAACAAGGCCGCCGTCTGCCGATAGGACAGCTGTTGATCGTTCCTACGCTCCGCGTGGGAACGCCGCCCCGGACGCTCCGCGTCCCGCGCCAGAAGTCGTGACGCGGAGCGTCACAGGATGCATTCCCACGCAGAGCGTGGGAACGATCGGCAAACCGCCCTCATCAAAGCGGCGTTCCCAGAGACCGATGATGTCGAACTTACGGATGTCGAACAAGGCCGCCGTCTGCCGATAGGACAGCTGTTGATCGTTCCTACGCTCCGCGTGGGAACGCCGCCCCGGACGCTCCGCGTCCCGCGCCAGAAGTCGTGACGCGGAGCGTCACAGGATGCATTCCCACGCAGAGCGTGGGAACGATCGGGTTTCATATTTCGGGCAGCGTCGCGCCACCATCCACCACCAGCGTCTGCCCGGTGATATAGCCCGCCAGGTCAGAGGCCAGAAACACCATCGCCCCGGCAATATCCGCCGCAGCGCCCAGGCGCCCCAGCGGCACACGGCGGGCGATGCTGTCATTCACGGCCGCATCGCCCAGGTTGCCCATCGCCGGCGTGGCGATCATGCCGGGCTCCACGCCGTTGACCCGCACATTCAACGGCGCCAGCTCCAGCGCTGCATTGCGGATAAACCCATTCACCCCAGCTTTGGACGCCGCATAGTGGCTCAGCCCCGGATAACCGACCCGGTTGCCGGTGACCGAAGACGTCACCAGCACGCAGCCCCGGCCTTGTTCGCGAAACATCGGCAACGCCGCCTGGGTCAGCCAGAACAGCGCCGACAGGTTCACCGCCAGGGTGCGCTCCAGGATCGTTGGGGTAATGTCGGCAAAGGCGGTCAGCGGAAAGTACCCGGCGTTGTGCACCAGCACATCCAGTTGCGCCAAGCCTTGGACGCAGGCGAACACCGCTTCGGCATCCGCCAGGTCAACGCCAACGGCGTCAACGTGATACCCCTGCGCGCATAACCCGGCAGCCAGGGCTTCAGCCTGTTCAACCCTACGGTCGGCAATCACCACTCGCGCACCGCGTTGGGCAAAGGCCTGGACGATGCCCAGGCCAATGCCCTGGGCGCCGCCGGTGACCAGCACGACCTGGCCGCTGAAATCCAGGTCATTCGTCATGGGCAGGCTCCAGGTGCGTAAACGCCAGCGTCGGCACGTCGACGATGCTGGAGCCACCGTCCGCCACCAACGTGGCGCCGGTAATGATCGAGGCGTCGTCGCTGGCCAGGAAGCGGCACACCTTGGCGATCTCGTCGGCACGGGCGGCGCGCCGCAGCGGGACATCGGCACACACACGCGCATAGGCCTGCTGCAAGGTTTCGCCGTACGCCTCCATCAACGGCTGCATCTCCGCGTCGGCCATCGGCGTGTGCACCCAGCCTGGGCACACCGCGTTCACCCGCACGCCATGGGGCCCATAATCACGGGCCAGCGAGCGGTTGAGCCCGAGCAGCGCATGCTTGGCGGTGGTGTAGCCACACACCTCGGGGCCTGCCGCCAATGAGGCGATGGAGCCAATCAGCACGATGTTCCCGGCGCTTTCCTGCAACAGCGGCAGGCAGGCGCGGGCGCTGTAAAACGCACTGTCGAGGTTGCTGCGCAGCGCGCCTTCCCAGGTGGCCTGACTGGTCTGGGTCGCACTGCCCAGCCCGTGGCCACCGGCACAGGCCAGCAGCACATCGAGGCGCCCGAAGTGGCTGCGGATTTGTTGGATGAAGCCGTCCCAGGTGTCCGGGCAGGCGGCATCGCCCACCAGGATCAGCCCGCCGGTGTCCAGCGCCACCTGTTCCAGTGGCTCACGACGCCGACCGATCAGCACCAGATGCGCGCCTTCCTGTGCGTACAAGCGTGCGCAGGCAGCGCCGATGCCGGTGCCGGCCCCGGTGATCACCACCGTGCGCGGCTCAGTCACGGGGGTACTCCGTGCGGTTGAGCACCTGGCAATAGGAACTGATCGGGAAGTTCGACAGCTCGTCGAAGGACGCCCCGGCATAGCCGAAGATCTTGCCGTCGCTGCGATGCTGTTGCAGGTCGATCAGCACCAGGCCGAGGGTCGGTACGATCTTCTCCTGCCAGACGAACAGGTACAGCTGTTCGGCGATCTTGTAGTAATGGCAGCGGTCGGTGTCGCACAGGCCTTTCTCCACGCCCTCAAGGCATTGCCAGGCGTAGAATTGCGGGTTGAGGTAGATGTGCTCGTAGACCTCGCTGGGGCTGTAGCGGTAGTGGTTGCGCAGGCCGACCAACTCATTGGTGGGGGCGTGCAGGCAGTGGCCGTCCTGCCACGGCCGGTCGAGGCTGCCGTGGAGGAAGTCAACCTGTACCGAGGTCAGCGGTTTGCCGGCCAGGGCGCGGTGGTAAAGGCCTTCGTGGGTCTCTGCCGGTTCCGGCATACGGCCAATCACCGCGGTAAAAGAGGCATTTGGCGTGTCCAGCACCAGGCTGATCGACCAGCTTTGCCCCGCCTCGTGCTTGATAAAGTCCACCAGGTACAGGCCCGGGCGAATGGAGCTGGCGCGGTAGGCGGCGCTGCCGCTGGAGTGGCCATCGGCGGCGTGCCAGGCCAGGCGCTCCTGCTCGAAGCGGTGTTCGATCTGCCAGCCATTGGCAAAGTGCAGGGTGAAGGTCTGGCCGGCCAGGTCGGCCAGGTTCGGCAGGATGAACGCCTCGGGTGCAAACCCCTCAGCCAGGGCGCCCACGGTGATCCAGTCAGATGAATTCGACATGGCAACGCCTCCCTTACACGACGGCGAAGTAGTGTTTGACGAAACTCTCGCTGACCACTTCCCACAGCACCGGCGTGCCCTTGGTCACGAACCAGCTGTCACCGGCCTTGTAGCGGGTGGTTTGGCCGGTGGACTCGTCGGTCAGCACCACTTCGCCGGTCACTACCGTGGCTTGCTCGGCGAAGGGGTAGACCATGCGGAACTTGCCCTGGGTCGTGCCGAAGTACGCACTGCTGACCGCATCGGTGGGCGCGCCAAAGGTCATCTTGCCGAAGGCGCGTACTTCGCCTTCGAGGATTTGCGAGCCGAGGTCGGCCACGGTGCCCCAGGCGTCGAGTTCCGACAGCTGGACGTTGTGTTTGAGGGTGGTAAGTGTCATGGCAGATGCTCCGATAAGTACGAGATTTTTGTAGGAACGAGCTTGCTCGCGAAAAACTCACAGGCGCCGCGTTCATTCAGGAAGCACGCGTTATCGTTGAAGTTTTTCGCGGGCAAGCCCGCTCCTACAGGGGGTTAGCGGCGACCGTTCCAGTAGCCGGAAAGTTGGTGCCAGGATTTGCCCGCCGTCAGCAGCAGCGGGCGAATCGCGTCCTTGCCGATGATGGTGGGGCGGTGAATCGAGCTGACCAGGTCATAGCGCGCCGAGCCTTCGCTCATGCCTTCGGCCAGCACCTTGCAGATGATGTGGCTGGGGGTGACGCCAAAGCCGGAATAGCCCTGCACGAAAAACGCGTTGCTGCGCCCCGGCAAGGTGCCCACCTGCGGGAACAGGTTCGGGCTGCACGCCATTGGGCCGCCCCAGGCCAGGTCGATTTTCACGTCCTTGAGGTAGGGGAAAATCTTCAGCATGAGGTTGCGGTTCCAGGCTTTGAGGTCGCCGGGAATGTGCTCCACCAAAGGCGTGGCGGCGCCGAACAGCAGGCGGTTTTCATTGGTCACGCGGTAGTAGTCGATCACCGGGCGGATGTCGCTGTAGGCCCCACGGATCGGGCTGATACGCTGGATCAACTCCTCGGACAACGGCTCGGTCATCATCTGGAACGCGTAGGTGTTGATGGTCGAGCGGTGCAGTTCCGGCTCCAGCTTGTTGAGAAAGCTGTCACAGGCCCACAGCAACTTGCTGGCGCGTACCGAACCACGACCGGTGCGCACGGTGATGCGCTCGCCATAGCTGACGTCCAGGGCCGGGCTGTTCTCGAAGATCTTCACGCCATGGCTGGCCAGTGCGGTGGCTTCGCCCAGCAGCAGGTTCAGCGAATGCACATGCCCGCCACCCATGTGCAACAGGGCGCTGGTGTAGGCGGTGGAGCCGATGATCTGCTGCACATCGGAGCCGCCGAGAAAGCGGATTTCGTGCTGGCTGTTGATCGACTTGAAGTCCTTCTCCCAGGCGCGCAGGGTTTTTTCCTGGCGGGCGTTGAAGCCCATATAGCCGTAGCCGTGGCAAAAGTCCGCGTCGATGTTGTACTTGGCGATGCGGTTCTTGATGATGTCGGCGCCCAGGTCGCTGATCTCGAACACTTGGCGCAGGCCGTCTTCGCCCACGTCCTTCTTGATCTTCTCCAGGTCATGGCCGATGCCTGCCATGATCTGCCCACCGTTGCGGCCCGTGCCGCCAAAGCCCAGGTAGCGCGCTTCAAGCACCACAATGTTGGTGATGCCTTTTTCCGCCAGCTCAAGGGCCGTGTTGATCCCGGAAAAGCCGCCGCCGATGACCACGACGTCTGCCTCGATATCCTGTTCCAGGGTGGGGAAGCTGAGGTTGTATTTCTTGGTGGCGGTGTAGTACGTGGGGGTTTCGATGTTGATCATGGCGCAGCCTGAAAAAGTGAAGGAAGGCGCTAAAGCGGATGCCTCCATTAGGGCCCCTGGCGGGCGGGAAGTCTTGATCCTGCGTGCCCGGGTTTTTGATTCAGCGCGCCACGGGCGAGGGCACCTACAAGTTATAGCGCGCTCGCCGGCCGGGAATGTTAGAGTTTCGTTAAACTATTAACTAAATACTTCGTGACCCTGAGCCCTATGTCCACACCTCGACAATCCTTGACCCTGGCCTTGCTGCAAGCACGCGAGGCCGCGATGAGTTTTTTCCGTCCTTCCCTGAATGAACACGGCCTGACCGAACAGCAATGGCGCATCATCCGCATCCTTGAACAGCACGGTGAGTTGGAGATCTACCAACTGGCGGAGCTGGCCTGCATCCTCAAGCCGAGCATGACCGGCGTACTGGTGCGCATGGAAGCGGCCGGCATGGTGCACCGGCGCAAGGCCGAACAGGACCAGCGTCGGGTGCTGATTACCCTGGCGGACAAGGGCAAGGCAAGTTTCGAGTCCATGAGCCAGTGCATGGAGGCCAACTACCAGCGTTTGCAGGATCAGTTTGGCGAAGAGAAATTCCAGATGCTGTTGGGGTTGCTGGATGACTTGAAGAACATCAAGCGCTGAACTAATGACTGAACCACCACCGGTCAACTGTGGGAGCTGGCTTGCCTGCGATAGCGCCGGGTCAGCTGGCTTATCTGTCGCTGATGCACCGCCATCGCAGGCAAGCCAGCTCCCACATGGATTTCAGTAGACACCACCGGTGTTGGCAGCCACCGGTACGTCTTTGAACTTCCCGGCCAGGCTTTGCAGCCCCCGCATCAACACCGTGGTATCCACCCCCACCGCCACGAACGTCGCTCCCAACTCGATATAGCGTCGTGCGAGATTTTCATCCGCACTGAGAATCCCTGCCGCCTTACCCACCTTGACGATACGCACGATGGCGTCCTCAATCGCCGCCTGTACCTGCGGATGCCCCGGGTTACCCCGATGGCCCATGGACGCGCTCAAATCTGCCGGGCCGATAAACACCCCGTCCACGCCTTCGACGGCGGCGATGGCGTCCAGATTGGCCAGGCCTTCGGCATTCTCAATCTGCACCAGCAGGCACATCTGCGCGTCGGCCTGGTCGAGGTAATCGGCGATGCTGTTCCAGCGCGAGGCGCGGGCCAGGGCGCTGCCGACCCCGCGAATACCCTGGGGCGGGTAGCGCAGGGCGCGCACCAGTTCCCGGGCCTGGGCGGCGTTTTCGACCATGGGCACCAGCAGCGTCTGGGCGCCGATATCCAGCAGTTGTTTGATCAGCGCCGTGTCGCCGATCACCGGGCGAATCAATGCCTGGCTGGGGTAGGGCGCGATGGCCTGTAATTGCGCGAGCATGTCCCCCAGCTGGTTGGGCGCATGTTCGCCGTCGATCAGCAGCCAGTCGAAAGCGGCGTTGGCGGCCAGTTCCGCGCAGTAGGCGTTGGCAAGGCCGAGCCACAGGCCGATCTGTACCTCGCGGTTGTGCAGGCGTTGCTTGAATCGGTTGACAGGCATATCCATGAAAGCACTCCTGGGTTCAGACGAAGCGGCAGGCAATCGAGCCGAGCAGGTCGTAGTCGACGTGGAAGGTATCGCCAGGGCGGGCTGCCACGGGGCGGGTAAACGAGCCGCCGAGAATCACTTGGCCGGGCAGCAGGGTGACGTCATAGGGCGCCAGCTTGTTGGCCAGCCACGCCACGCCTTTGGCCGGGTGGTTGAGCACCGCCGCCGACACCCCGGACTCTTCGATCACGCCATTGCGATACAACACCGCCGGCACCTTGCGCAGGTCGATCTCGGTGGGGCGCACGGCGCGGCCGCCGAGGACCACACCGGCGTTGGCGGCGTTGTCGGAGATGGTGTCGAACACCTTGCGGGTGGCGTTGGTATGCGGGTCGACCTGCTGGATGCGGGCGTCGATGATTTCCAGCGCCGGGATCACCCACTCGGTGGCGTCGAGCACATCGAACACCGTGCAGTTGGGCCCTTTGAGCGGCTTGCCGAGGATGAAAGCCAGTTCCACCTCCACCCGTGGCACGATGAAACGCTCGAAGGGAATGTCGCTGCCTTCGTCGAAAAACATGTCGTCGAGCAGAGCGCCGTAATCGGGTTCGGTGATATTCGACGACACCTGCATGGCCCGTGACGTCAGGCCGATCTTGTGGCCCTTGAGCGTGCGCCCGTGCTTGATCTTCTGCGCGACCCATTCACGCTGGATGGCGTAGGCGTCCTCGATCGTCATATCGGGGTAGTCGAGGGAAAACTGGCGCACCTGTTCGCGGCTGCGTTCGGCATGGTCCAGGTGGGCGGCTGCTGTGAGGATTTGCTGGGAGTCGAGCATGGCAACGGTCTCTAGTGTGGGTTGACGATGGCGGCCTGGGTGCGCAGCACCAGCAAGCCGCCGAGGGCGATAAACAGGGCGAGTACGTACAGGGCCAGGCTGGCGCTCTGGGTGGCGTCGCGCATCCAGCCGATCAGGTAGGGCGCGAGGAACGCCGCGATGCTGCCGAACGAGCTGATCATGGCGATGCCCGCCGCCTGGGTGGTGTGGGAGAGAAACGCCGGTGGCAGTTGCCAGAACATCGGCAGCGCGGCACTGGCGCCCATGCCGGCGACCACCAGCCCGCCCATCACCAGCAGCGCATTGCCGGGCGCCAGGCCCGCGACGGCGATACCGAGTGCCGCCATCAGCAACGGCACGCACAGGTGCCAGCGGCGTTCGCGGTGGCGGTCGGACGAGCGCCCGCAGCCGAGCATGAAGAAGCAGCCGGCCAGGTACGGCACGGCGCTGAGCAAGCCGACCTGGCTGTCACGGCCGATGCCGGCGCCGTGGATCAGGGTGGGCATCCAGAACGCCAGGGTGTTGACCGCCAGCATCACCGCAAAGTACACGGCCACCAGCAGCCACACCTGCGGGTCACGCAGGATGCCGCCGAACGAGGTGATGGTCTTGCGCTGTTCCTCGTTGCTCAGTTGGGTGTGCAATTGCTGTTTTTGCTCGGCAGTCAGCCAGTGCACCGACTCGAAACTGTCCGGCAGCCACTTGAGTACCACCAGCCCCAGCAGCACCACGGGCGCGCCTTCGATCAGGAACATCCATTGCCAGCCGCGCAGGCTGCCGACGTCGTGGAAGTTCTCCAGGATCGCCCCGGAAATCGGCCCGCCCAGCACTCCGGCCATGGGCACCGCAATGGCAAACAAGGCAGTGACCTGGGCGCGACGGCGTGCCGGGTACCAACGGTTGAGGAATACCAGGATCCCCGGGAAAAAACCGGCCTCGGCCACACCCAGCAGAAAGCGCAGCACGTAGAACCCGCGTGCGCTCTCCACCCACAACATGCCGGTGGAGAGTAGACCCCACACCATCATCAGGCAGGCGATCCAGCGCCGTGGTCCGACGCGGTCCAGGGCAATGTTGCTGGGCACGCCGAACAGTGCGTAGGCAATGAAGAACAGGCCGGCGCCGAAGCCATACACGGTGTCGCTGAAGTGCAGGTCGCTGCTCATCTGCATCTTGGCAAAGCCGATGTTGATGCGGTCCAGATGGGCGAACAGGTAACACACCAGCAACAAGGGCATCAGGCGCCAGGTCACCAAACGATGGGTACGGTCGTGCTCGGCAAGCCGCAGGCTTGCAGTGGAATGGGCTGTGCTCATGGCGTTGTTCTTTTTGTTGTAGGAGCGAGCTTGCTCGCGAAAAACGTTAACGAAAACGCAGCGCTGCCGGTGATCCGCGGTGCCTGTGGGTTTTTCGCGAGCGAGCTCGCTCCTACAGGGGGGGCGGGGCCGTTTCAGCTTGCCGGGTTGTTCAGGAACGCATGCACATTGTTCTGCTTGAAGTTGAGCTGCGGGTGCAGCTCGATCATCTCGAACGACAGCGCCAACAACCGTTGCGCCTGCAGCTCGGCGAAGTGTGCGGTGATCACCGCGAACACCGCTTGGGCGACTGCTTCGCGCGTCGCCAGGTCGCGGCCATGGCCGACCTTGAGGGTCATGTGTACAAAGGCATAATCGTGCTTGCCGTCGGCCATGCGCCAGGTGTCCAGGCGCACGCCGCGACTGCGAATGCCGCCCAATGGAAACACACCGCTGTCACCCAGCACGCGGTGGACTTTTTCAAACAGGCCGGGCAAATCGGCCTGCTGTTCGAGGTTGTCGGTGTACTCAGCGATAAAGTGCGGCATGGTGTTCTCCCAGGGTTAAAGCGGGAAAATCGCGTTGATCTGGCCGGTGCCCGAACTGCCGAACGGCGGCGTGATGATCTCGGTCGGCTTGGCATAGTCCGGCCCACCCAGCAGGCCCAGGAGCATGGCGGTGTCGTGCATCTTGCCTTCGCCAAAACAATGTTCGGCGTAGTCGGGCAACATGGCGCAGAACTCCTTGAAGCGACCTTGCTTCCACATTTCCACGACATGCAGGTCCACCTGCTTGTCGAATTCGCGGGTCCAGTTGTGGATATTCGCCTCAGCCTGGCGGTCGTCCGAGAACCGATGGGACAGCGAGCCGGACGCCAGCACCAGCACCTTGCGGTCGCTCTTTTCGATCGCCCGGCGCACGGCGGCGCCGAAGGCAAAGCTGTCTTCCAGGCGATGCCAGGCGCACCAGGCAGCGATGGAAATGACCTTGAATTTCTCTGCGTCGGGCACGCCCATATGCATGTAGCGCATGGGCACCAGGGTGCCGTATTCCAGCTCCAGGCTCGGGATGTTGTGGGCCATGCTGCGCACGCCAGCCAGGTTGGCTTCGGCGGCGATCAGCTCGCCCAGCTCTGGGCAACCGGGGTAGGCGTAGTCCATGTTCTTGATGAAATGCGGCAGTTCGTTGCTGGTGTAGGTGCCCTGGAACTGCTCGCCGCAATTGACGTGGTAGCCGCTGTTGACCAGCCAGTGCACGTCGAACACCACCGCAGTGTCGGCCCCCAGTTCGCGGGCACGCCGGCCGATCTCCTTGTGCCCGGCAATCGCCGCTTCGCGACAGCCGTGATGTTTGCCGGGCAGTTCCGACAGGTACATAGACGGTACGTGGCAGATCTTCGCTGCCAGAACCACTTCGCCCATGATGACTCTCCTGAATAATTATTCTTTTGTAGGAGCGAGCTCGCTCGCGAAAAACGTCAACGATAACGCAGCGCTTCAGGTAGCCAGCGGTGCCTGTGGGTGCTTCGCGAGCAAGCTCGCTCCTACAAGCAATGCGGGCTTCAGACGCCCCAACGCGGAATGTGATGACTGCCCATGGAAATACACACGTTCTTGATCTCGGCAAACACTTCGAAGCTGTACTGGCCGCCTTCACGCCCGGTGCCCGAGCCTTTGACTCCGCCAAACGGCTGGCGCAAATCCCGTACGTTCTGGCTGTTGATAAATACCATGCCCGCTTCGATACCGCGCGCCAGGCGGTGGGCCTTGCCGATGTCCTGGGTCCAGATGTAGGAGGCCAGCCCGTATTCGGTGTCGTTGGCCAATTGCAGCGCTTCAGCTTCGTCTTTGAACGGGATCAGGCACACCACCGGGCCGAAGATTTCTTCCTGGGCGATGCGCATCCGGTTGTTCACGTCGGCAAACACCGTCGGCTGGATAAACTGGCCGCGGCTGAGGTGCGCCGGCAGGTTGGCCGGGCGTTCCAGGCCGCCAGCCAGCAGCGTGGCGCCCTCGTCCAGGCCGATCTTGATGTAGCCGGTGACCTTGTCGTAATGGGCCTGGGTGATCATCGAGCCGACCTGGGTGTTCGGGTCCTGGGGGTCGCCGACGATCAAGCGCTTGGCTCGCGCCGCGAACTCGGCGACAAATTGCGGGTAGACGCTTTCCTGGATAAAGATCCGGCTGCCAGCGGTGCAGCGCTCGCCGTTGAGGGAAAAGATCGTGAACAACGCGGCGTCGAGGGCGCGTTCCAGGTCGGCGTCTTCAAAAATCAGCACCGGCGACTTGCCGCCCAGTTCCATGGAGTACTTTTTCAGGCCGGCGCTCTGCATGATTTTCTTACCCGTGGCGGTGCCGCCGGTAAAGGAAATCGCCCGTACATCCGGGTGGCGCACCAGTGCATCACCGGCGGTGGCGCCGTAGCCCTGGATCACATTGAGCACGCCGTCGGGAATCCCGGCTTCCACCGCCAGGCGCCCCAGTTCATTGGCGGTCAGCGGCGACAGCTCCGACATCTTCAACACCGCCGTATTGCCCAGCGCCAGGCACGGCGCGGTCTTCCAGGTGGCGGTCATGAACGGCACGTTCCACGGCGATACCAGCCCGCACACGCCCACCGGCTGGTACAGGGTGTAGTTGAGCATCTGGTCATCCACCGGGTAGGTGTGGCCGTCCATGCGGGTGCAGACCTCAGCGAAGAAATCGAAGTTGTGCGAGGCACGCGGGATCAACACGTTCTTGGTCTGGTGGATCGGCAGGCCGGTGTCCAGGGTTTCCAGCTCGGCCAGGTGTGGCACGTTCTGTTCGATCAGCTCGCCCAGTTTGCGCATCAAGCGCGCGCGCTCCTTGGCCGGCGTATTGGCCCACTTGGGGAACGCGGCCTTGGCCGCCGCCACGGCCTGCGCGACTTCTTCGGCACCGCCGCTGGCCACTTCACCGATGGCCTCGCCGGTGGCCGGGTTGTAGTTGATAAAGGTGTCTTTGCTTTCGACCTCACGGCCGTTGATCCAGTGTTTGATCATGGTGCTCAAGCCTCTTTGCGCTCGGAGAAAAACTCCGTTTCACTGACGATACGGTTGACCAGGCGGCCCACGCCTTCGACTTCCACCACTACCTCATCCCCCGGCACCACATCGGCCAGGCCCTCGGGCGTGCCGGTGGCGATCATGTCGCCCGGTTGCAGGGTCATGAAGCTGGACAGGTATTCGATGAGGTAAGGGATATCGAAAATCATGTCTTTCGTGCTGCCTTCCTGGCGCAGTTCGCCGTTGATCCAGGTACGCAATTTCAGGTTGCCTGCGTCGGGCACATCGGCCACGTCGACAATCCATGGGCCGACCGGGGTGGTGGCGTCGCGGTTTTTCACGCGCAGGTTGGGGCGGTAGTAGTTTTCCAGGTAGTCGCGGATCGCGTAGTCGTTGCACACCGTGTAACCGGCCAGGTAGTCCAGGGCGTCGGCGCGCTTGACGTTGCGCGCGGTCTTGCCGATCACTGCCACCAGCTCGCACTCGTAGTGCATGTAGGCGACGTTGTCGGGGCGCCAACTGACTTGGCGGTGACCGGTGTAAGTGCCCACCGATTTGATGAATGCCAGCGGTTCGGTCGGCGGCGTAAAGGCCAGTTCGGCGGCGTGGTCGGCGTAGTTCAAACCCAGGGCGAACATGTTGCCGGTGGCGGGTGGCAGCCATTGCACCTGGTCTTCGGCCAGCAACCGCCCATCCTTCAGGCGCACGCTGCAGTCGGCTTGCACCAATACGTTGTGGGTTGCACCTTCAAAGTGGATACGTGCGCGTTTCATGCCGATGCCTCCGCTGCAATGGTGTTGCTCAGGCGGCCAATGCCGGTGATATCGACCTCAACCTGGTCGCCTGGCTGCACATCCACGCGGCCTTGCGGGGTGCCGGTGATCAGCACATCGCCGGGGTACAGGGTCATGAACTCGCTGATCTCGGCGATCAATTGCGGGATGTCGCGTACCCAATCGGCGGTAGAGCTTTCCTGGCGCAGCTCGCCATTGACGAACAGCTTGAGGCTCAATTGATTGGGGTTGGCCACTTGATCCCGCGCCACCAACTGCGGGCCCAGGGCGCAAAACCCATCGCGGCATTTGGCTTTGACGGCGGGGCGGTAGTAGCTGTCTTCCGGCAGGCTGAATTCATTCACCACCACATACCCGGCCACATGCGCCATGGCGTTCTCCAGGCTGACACGGCTGGCGCGCTGGCCGATCACCACACCCAGCGCCGGGCCCGGCTGCAGGCGCTCGCCCGCAGGCTGCAGCACTACGCCGCCATGGGCATTGCGGGTGTTGGGGGTTTTGATAAACAGCACCGGCTTGGTCGGCGGCTGCTGGTAGGGCGGCTGTTGGAAGGCGGCGAGATGCTGGTCCAGCAGGCCCTGGTAGTTCAGCGCAACGCCGAACAGGGTGCCGCTGGCAACATCATGCAGGGTTCGGCTCATGCGTTTCTCCTGGCGGTGACGACGGCTGCACAGGCCGTTCGTTAAGTTGTTAACGTTATAATTAATATGTTAACTACCGTCAAGCGTGGCACACTGCGCTGGCCTCACAACAACAAGAAGAGAGCCCCGTGAAGCCGATTCCCAACATCAACATCGGGCAGGTCTACGACCAGCGCTACAGCGACGCCGAGGTGCATTACGACAAGCTCGGCAACCTGGCGGGGTTTTTCGGGCGCAATATGGCGGTGCATCGCCATGACCGGTTTTTCCAGGTGCATTACGTCAAGAGTGGTGCAGTGCGGGTGTATCTGGATGACCGCCAGTACGTTGAATCGGGACCGATGTTTTTTCTCACGCCGCCCACGGTGGCCCATGCTTTTGTCACCGAAGCCGATGCCGACGGGCATGTGTTGACGGTGCGCCAGCAGCTTGTATGGGGATTGATCGACGCCGACCCCAGCCTCGCCTCCGGCGCCGCATGTGTGGCCTTGACTGGCGACGCTGAGGGCTTGGAACAACTCTTCGAGGCGCTGTGCAGTGAGATCAACGCCGAACGGGCAGGGCGCGCCGCCGCCCTCGACAGCCTGACGCGGTTGATCATGATCCGCCTGCTGCGCCTGTGCGCCCACGCCCAGCCGGCACGCCCGACAGCCCACGAAGACCTGCGCATCTTCCATCGTTTCAACGAGCTGATCGAAGCCCACTACCTGGAACATTGGCCGTTGGCGCGTTATGCCGAGAGTATTGGCGTGACCCAGGCGCGGCTCAATGAAGTGTGCCGACGCATTGCCGACCTGCCGTCCAAGCGCCTGATCCTTGAACGGCTGATGCAAGAGGCCAAGCGCCTGCTGTTGTTTACCGGCAGTTCCGCGAATGAAATCTGCTACCAGCTGGGGTTCAAGGACCCTGCGTATTTCAGCCGGTTTTTTTTGCGCTATGCACAGATGACACCGGGGGAGTACCGGCTGCGGCAGTCGGGGTTGCGCTGATATCCCAGGCGCCACCCAGTGCGGTATACAAATTCACCTCGGCGACCAACTGCGCCAGCCGGTCCACAATCAGCGCCTGTTGCGCGCTGAACAGCGAACGCTGCGCATCGAGGAACGTCAGGTTGCTGTCCACGCCGCTGCGGTAACGGTGCTCGGCCAGGTCATAGTAGTTCTGGTTGGCGGCGACGAAATCCCGTTGCGCCGCCAGTTGGTCGTTGAAGGTCTGGCGTGCGGCGAGGCCGTCGGCAACTTCCTGGAAGGCGCCCTGGATGGATTTTTCGTACTGGGCCACCGTGATGTCCTTCTGCAGCCTGGCGTAATCGAGGCTGGCGCGCAGGCTGCCGGCGTTGAAGATCGGCAGGTTGATCTGCGGCTGGAAGGTCCAGCTACCCGAGCCGCCCTTGAACAGCCCCGACAGCTCCTTGCTGGTGCTGCCGGCGTTTGCCGTCAGGGTCACGGAAGGAAAGAACGCAGCACGGGCCGCACCGATATTGGCGTTGGCCGCCTGCAACTGGTATTCGGCCTGGAGGATATCCGGGCGGCGTTGCAGCAGGTCCGAGGGCAAGCCGGCGGGCACGCGGGCGACCAGATCGTCGGCCAATGGGCGCGCAGGCAGGTGTTCATCCACCGGGCCACCCACCAGCAGCGTGAGGTTGTTGAGGTCCTGGGCCACCTGGCGTTCATAGCGGGCTACGCTGGCGCGGGTACTTTCCACTGCTGTGCGCGCTTGCACTACGTCCAGCGCCGAGGCTTTGCCTGCGCTTTTACTGCGGCTGGTCAATTGCCAGCTGTGGTCGTTGGCGACCAGGGTCTGCTCGGCCAGGGCCAGCAGTTCCTGATCGGCGCGCCAGGTCAGGTAGGCATTGGCGACGTTGGCCACCAGGCTCAATTGCGTACTGCGCCGCGCTTGTTCGGTGCCCAGGTAAGTGAGCAGCGCCTGTTCGCTGAGGCTGCGCACGCGGCCGAACAGATCCAGTTCGTAAGCGCTCAGGCCCAAGGTGGCGGAGTAATTGGAGGTTATCGCTGACTTGCCGGTGCCGGTCACGCTCCCCGGCAGCTTCTGGCGCTTGCCGGCGCCTGTGGCAGAGATCGCCGGGAACAGATCCGCGCGCTGGATTCGGTACTGGGCCTGGAACGCTTGCACATTCAGGGCCGCCACTCGCAGGTCGCGGTTGTTGAGCAGTGCATCATTAATCAGCTGTTGCAGCGCCGGGTCGCGGAACAGCTGCTGCCAGTCCGGGTTTTGCGCCTGGGTGCCGGCCTGCGCCAGGCGGTATACGCCGTCTTGGGGGTACTGCGCAGGCGTCGGCGCGGCTGGTCGCTGGTACTCGGGAATCAGCGAGCAACCGCCGAGCATCCAGGCCATGCCGACGGTGCACAGTGCTCGTGTGTTCATCAGGCGCCCACCATCCATTTGGCCAGGCCATGCCGGCCGCTCACGCCCAGCTTGGCGGCGGCGCGCTTGAGGTAGGTCTCGATCGAGCTGTTTTTGACACTGAGTTTCTCCGCGATTTGCGGCACGGTACCGCCGGTCAGCAGGCCCAGGCACACCTCCTGTTCCCGCGCCGAAAGGGTGATGTCGCTCAAAGACAAGCGTTTGTAGAACTCACGCTGCAACTGCGATTGTTCCAACAGGGTATGGGCCGGCTCAGTCTCGGCGTGCGGCGCCTGGCGCAGGCTCTGGGCGTGCCGTTCCATCAACGGCAACAGCGTGTCCGACAAGCACTTGAGAAACGACAACTCAGCCAGGGAGAACCCCTGCTGCGTCGGCGGGCGGTAGAACGAAATCACACAGCGTCGATTGCCCTGGCGCGATACCAGATTGCACTGGTGCGAAGTACCGCGCGGATGCGCGCTGTTGGCCTTGGCGTTCATCTGGATCAGCAGCGGGTCTTGCATGTGCAGCATCTGCCGCAACAGCGGGTGGTCGTTCAGCGCATGCAAGGTCTGGGGCACCGACAAATCCTTTTTCACCCCGGCGCTGCCCAGTAACTTGATGTCCAGCACGCGGTCGCGCAGTTCATCCAGGGTCCATTCGCTGAGGTCTACCAGGTGAATCGGTACCCACTTGCCCACCAGCTGCAACATCGTGGCGGCGAAATGTTCGTCGCCGCTGTTTGAAATCAACTCGCCCATTTCGGCATAAAAATGCGGGCCGCAGGTGTCGCCAATACTCGGGGTCAGACTCATAGCCATCTCATCCTTGATGTCGAAAACCGTCAACGGTTGCCCAGGGCCTGTGCAGGGCGCTCCGTACTGCTTGAACGTAACTCGGCGTTCGAAATTTTATTTAGCCATAGGGATTTGTCCTACGTATGTAGCGGAAACGAGGGACACAAGCTGCCATAAAAGCTGCGCCATTAATCCGACGTTTCTCGTGAATTAAGCCGGCTACGTACAGGTGTAAGTTATTTTTAGTTTTAGTTAAGTTATTGATGTAAATGATGAATTATTAAAATAAAGGGGTTATCCAGAGGCTCGGCATGGATGAGCTGTAGCCAATCTCCTACAACGCTTTAATCGTTTCAGCCATGAACCTTCGATCAAGGCCTATCCATCCATTTGAATGTCCGGGTTTCGGGTGTCAGACACCCCTCGGCGGCCATGCTCCAATCCGGCAACTTCGGCGTAATGGGCCACCTCTGCGCGGCCAGTGCCTGACCCCCATGAGAAGGATCTTATGCAGTATTCCTCCAGCCAGCCGGCCCGCTTCCCCCTCACTGGCGCCCAACAAGACATTTGGCTCGACCAACTGCGCGTGGGCGATTCGCCGCTGTACAACATTGGCGGCTATCTGGATTTTGCCGGCACCGTCGAGCCCGAACGCATGCAGCATGCTGTCGCACTGCTGGTGGCCCGTCACGATGCACTACGCACCCAACTGCACACCGACGCCAATGGCCTGCCTGGGCAAACATTCGCCCCGGAGCTGAAGGTGGAAATGGCGCTGCATGATTTCTCCGCGCTGCCCGACCCATCCGCGGCAAGCCAAACCTTGATGCAGGCGCAAATGGCTCGGCCCTACGCCCTGAGCGGCGAGCCACTGTGCCGTTTTTTCCTGGTCAAACTTGATGATGATCACTACCGCCTCGGTACCCAGGCTCATCACCTGATCCTCGACGGCTGGGGCTTCGGCCAGATGCTGCAATCCCTCGCGCAGCTCTACAGCGCCCTGGAGCAGGGGCACGCCACCGAGCCACTGGCGCCTTCCTACATCGACTTTATCGACACCGACCAACGCTACCTGCAATCGGCCCGCTACGCCCGCGACCGTGATTATTGGCTGGGCAAATACCAGGTGCTGCCCGAGCCGCTGCTCACCCCCAGGCACAACACCAAGACGTCGAGCAACACCTGGGTGCAGGGCTTTCCGGTGCAGTTGCTCAACCGCATGGAGCAGGTTGCCAACCACTACCAGGCGTCGGCCTTTCATGTGTTGCTGGCGGCGATGTATGTGTATTTCACCCGCACCAGCCAACGGCAGGAATGGGGAGTAGGCCTGCCGATTCTCAACCGCTCCAACGCGCGTTTTCGCGCCACTGTGGGCCTCTTCACCCAGGTCAGCGCGGTACGTTTTGCGTTCAACGAGGGCGTGTCTTTCGGTGCTCTGGTACGGGGCATCCGTGATCAGCTCAAGCAGGATTTTCGTCATCAGCGCTTCCCGTTGAGTGAGATGAACCGCGAGCTGGGCTTGCGCCGAACAGATCGCGGGCAACTCTTCGACGTGTCGGTATCGTTCGAGCAGGACGACCACGACCTGCGCTTCGGTCAGGTCCAGGCCCGCGCGATCAAGGTCTCCAATCACCATGAAGCGCTACCGCTCGCCCTTCATCTGCGCAGCAACCGTTACCAGGACAATGCGTGGCTGCATTGCGTCTACAACGAGGCGTATTTCCAGGCGCACGATGTGCAGGCGTTGGCCCAGCGTTTCATCGGGCTGCTGGAGCAGGGGTTGGAGGACACTGCGCTGCCCATCGGCGAGTTTTGCATGCTGCTGCCCGAGGAGCAGGCCCGACTGCTGCACTGGAACGCCACCGCGCAGCCCAACGCCACGCCGCAAACCCTGCACCAGCGTATCGAGGCCCAGGCCGCACGCACGCCCCACGCGATTGCGGCGGTGTTTCAGGACCGTTCACTGAGCTACACCCAACTCAACCGCCAGGCCAATGCACTCGCCCATCAACTAGTGGCGCTCGGCGTACAGCCCGATGACCGTGTCGCAATCCTGGCCCGGCGTGGCCTTGACACCCTGGCGGGGCTGTTGGCGATCCTCAAGGCCGGCGCCTGCTACGTGCCGCTTGACCCGGCCCATCCCGGCGAACGCCTGGAGTACCTGCTGCACGACAGCGCGCCCGCGGCCATCCTGACTCAGCGCGATTTACGCCAGCGTCTGCCCGTCTCGACGGTACCGGTGATCGCGCTGGAGCCTGGTAGCGCATCCATCGACAGTAACCCTCAGGTTGCCGTCACGCCGTCGAACCTGGCTTACGTGATTTACACCTCGGGTTCCACCGGGTTGCCCAAGGGTGTGATGGTCGAACATCACAGCGTGTCGAACCTGGTGGACTGGCATTGCCAAGCGTTCGACCTGCATGCGGGCAGCCACACTGCCAGCGTCGCCGGCTTCGGTTTTGATGCCATGGCCTGGGAAGTCTGGCCGGCGTTGTGCGTGGGGGCGACCTTGCACCTGCCACCGGCCCATGAAGGCGCGGAAGATATCGACGCGTTGCTCGGCTGGTGGCGCTCGCAACCATTGGATGTGTGTTTCCTGCCCACGCCTGTGGCCGAATATGCGTTCAGCCAGGGGCTGGGGCATCCTACCTTGCGCACCTTGCTGATCGGCGGCGACCGCCTGCGCACCTTCCCCCAGGCACAGACGTTCGCGGTGGTGAACAACTATGGCCCCACCGAAGCCACCGTTGTGACGACCTCGGGGCGCGTTGAGGTGGGCCAGCCGTTGCATATCGGCGCGCCGGTCGCCAATGCCCGCGTCTACCTGCTGGACGCGCAGCAACGCCCGGTGCCGATTGGCGTGGCGGGGGAGTTGTATGTCGGCGGCAAGGGCGTGGCGCGGGGGTACCTGAACCGTGCCGAGTTGAGTGCCGAACGGTTTATCGACGACCCTTTCAGCGGCGGTCGCATGTACCGCACCGGCGACCTGGCGCGCTGGCTGCCAGACGGCAATCTCGACTACCTGGGGCGCAATGACGACCAGGTAAAAATCCGTGGCGTGCGCATCGAACTGGGGGAAATCGAGTCGGCCCTGGCCAGCCATCCGGCGCTTCAGGACGCGGTGGTGCAGTTTCGCGACGGGCAATTATGGGCGTGGTTTGTGCCCCGTCAGCCTGTGGAAATCGAAGTGCTGCGCACTCACCTGCAAGCCTCGCTGCCGGACTACATGCTGCCGGCGGCTTACGTGTGCCTCGACGCGTTGCCCCTCACCGCCAACGGCAAGCTCGACCGCCGAGCCTTGCCGTCACCGACCCAGGAAGCCTTTATCACCCGCCGCTTCGAAGCGCCACAAGAGGGCGTGGAGACCACACTGGCGCAGATCTGGGCCGAGTTGCTGAATGTGCAGCCAGTGGGCCGCCATGACCATTTCTTCGAGCTGGGCGGGCATTCGCTGTTGGCGGTGCAACTGGTGCAGCGCATGCGCGAGGCCGGCCTGCGCGCCGATGTGCAAGTGCTGTTCGGCCAGCCCACCCTGGCGGCGCTGGCGGCGGCGTGTGTCGGTCACGAACAGGCGGTGCCGGCCAATCGAATCCCGGCCGGTTGCACCCATATCACCAAGGATTTGCTCGTTCTTGCCGAACTTGACCAAACCAGCCTTGACCGCATCGTCGCCGGCATCCCTGGCGGCGCCGCCAACGTGCAGGATATCTATCCGCTGGCGCCGTTGCAGGAAGGGTTGCTCTACCACCACCTCACCGATGCGCACGACCCGTACCAGCAACAAGCGCTGTTCAGCTTCGCGCGCCGCGAGCAGCTGGATGCCTTCGCCAGTGCCCTGCAACAGGTGATCGATCGCCACGATATTTTGCGCACCAGCCTGGTGTGGGATGCCCTGGAACAACCGATGCAGGTGGTGTGGCGCCAGGCGCAGCTGCGAGTTGAAGTGCTGCGCGAACCGGCGCAACCCCTGGACTTGCGCCAGGCGCCGCTGATGGCCCTGGATTACGCCGAGGAGCCCCAGCACCAGCGCTGGGTCGCCAGGCTGCGCTTTCATCATCTGGTCAACGATGCCACGTCGACCACGCTGCTGGTGGACGAGATTCGTGCCCATCTGCTGGGTCAACAGGCGCAGCTGCCTGTGCCCGTGCCTTATCGCAACATGGTCGCGCAGGCCCGCTCAACGGCTCGCCAGGCGGCGCACGAGGCGTTCTTTCGAGAGCGTCTGGCGGATGTCGATGAGCCGACCTTGGCGTTCGGCCTACAGAAGCGTCAGGCCCTGCGTGCCGAGACCGAAGAGGCGCAGCGCTCGCTCAGCGACGCGCTCAATCTGCGCCTGCGCAGCCAGGCACGAGCCCTGGGGGTCAGTGCCGCGAGCCTTTTCCACCTGGCCTGGGCTCAGGTGCTCAGCCGTGTCGCCGGCCGCGAAGATGTGGTGTTCGGTACCGTGCTGCTCGGCCGCTTGCAAGCCGGCGAGGGGGCCGAGCGGGCCTTGGGCATGTTTATCAACACCTTGCCGCTGCGCCTGCGCCTGGCCGGGAAAAACGTGGCGGATGCGCTGCACGACACTCACGCGCAACTGAGCGCTTTGCTCGCCCATGAACAGGCGTCCCTGGCGTTGGCCCAGCGTCGTAGCGGTGTGCCGGAACTGTTCAACAGTCTGCTCAACTATCGTCACACCTCGGCGGACCCTGGCCTGAACCTTGTGCCGGGCATTGCCTTGCTTAGCAGTGAAGACATCCTCAGTTACCCGTTGATGCTCACGGTGGACGACACGGCCAGCGGCTTCCGGCTCAAGGTCATGGCCCCGGACACAGTGGGCGCTGAACCTGTCTTGAGCTACTTCGACACCGCGCTGAACGGCCTGCTGGACGCATTGGAAAGCACGCCGGATATGCCGCTGCGCGGTGTGCAGGTGCTGCCCGCGAGCCAGTTGCAAACTCTATTGGTGGACTTCAACGCAACCTCCACCGACTACCCACAAACGCTGACCGTGCAAGCGCTGTTTGAAGCCCATGCGCGGCGAACCCCCGATGCCATTGCGGTGCAGGCGGGTCAGCACGCATTGACCTACCGCCAACTCAACGAACGTGCCAACCAACTGGCTTTTCACTTGCGTGAGCACGGCGTACAACCGGACTCGCGGGTGGCGTTGTGCGTGGAGCGTGGGTTGGACTTGGTGGTGGGCTTATTGGGAATTCTCAAGGCGGGCGGCGCCTACGTGCCGCTCGACCCAGGTTACCCACGCGAGCGCCTGGCCTACATGCTCACAGACAGCCAGCCAGTGGCGCTGTTGGTACAAGCTGCCACTCGCGAAGGGGTGGGCGATGTCTCGATCCCGCTGATCGACTTCGACCACTGCACCTGGAATCAGGCGCCAATCGACAATCCAAGCGTGCCAGGCTTGAGCGTCGCCAATCTCGCCTACGTGATGTACACCTCGGGCTCCACCGGCACGCCCAAGGGTGTGATGATCGAGCACCGTGGCCTGGGCAACCTGTTGCATTGGGGCTCGCAACTGTGCCCGAACGCCGAAGGCGGCGCCTTGTTGCAGCGCGCGCCGTTCAGCTTCGATGGTTCTGTGTGGGAGCTGTTCTGGCCGTTGAGCAACGGCATGCGCCTGGTGTTGGCGCGGCCCGATGGGCACCGTGAACCGGCGTACCTGGCCCAGGTGATTCGTGAGCAGCAGATCAGGGTGATCCAGTTCGTGCCCGCCATGTTGCAGCAGTTTCTGGACCTGGACGAATCGGCCCTGTGCACCAGCCTCACTGATATAGTGTGCGGCGGCGGCGAACTCACCGCCGCCTTGGCCCGTGGCGTGCAGGCGCGCTTGCCCACGGTGCGCTTGCATAACGTGTACGGCCCCACCGAAGCCACGGTAGACAGCTGCGCCTGGACCCTCGAACCCGACGCGCCGGTGCCCGCCTTGCAACTGCCGATTGGCCGCGCCATCAACAACACCCGCCTGTATGTCCTGGACGCTCATGATGCGCCGGTACCCATGGGTATCAGCGGCCAACTGCACATCGGCGGCGTCGGCGTTGCCCGTGGTTACCTGGGCTTGGAACAGCTGACCGCCGAACGTTTCATCGACAGCCCCTTCGTGCCCGGCGACCGCCTGTATCGCACCGGCGACCTGGTGCGCTACCTGCCAGACGGCAATCTTGAATTCCTTGGGCGTAACGACTTCCAAGTCAAGCTGCGCGGTGTGCGCCTGGAGCTGGGAGAGATCGAAGCACACCTGGCCGCCCACCCGGCGCTGCACGAGGTGGCGGTATTGATTCGCGATGAGCGCCTGGTGGCCTACTTTACCTTGCGCGGCCAGGCGCCGAGCCTGCAAGCCTTGCGTGACCATGTGCTGGAGCACCTGCCGGAATACATGGTGCCGGCCGCCTTCGTGCAACTCGACGCACTACCCCTCAACCCCGCCGGCAAACTCGACCGCAAGGCCCTGCCGGCGCCAGGGTTGGAGGCCGTGCTTAGCCGAGCCTACGAAGCGCCAGTGGGCGAGGTGGAAACCCTGATGGCCGGGATCTGGGCCGACGTGTTGAAGCTCGAACGGGTAGGGCGCCATGACCACTTCTTTGAACTGGGCGGGCACTCCCTGTTGGCAGTGAACCTGGTAGCCCGCCTGCGCAAGGCCGGGCTGGACGTGGACGCACGCACCTTGTTCAGCCAGCCCACGCTGGCACAACTGGCCGCGAAAACGGCGGCGCAGGCCCCCCGCGTGGAAGCTCCCCAAGCCGCCATCCCCCAACTCAACCGCCGTCGACGGATTTAGCTGACTTGTGGTGAGGGGAGCTTGCGGTGGAAGCGGCTTGCTCGCGTAAGCGGCCTGACAGCCGGCATTGATCCAACTGATGCCCTGCGAACCCATGTGGGAGCTGGCTTGCCTGCGATGGCCATAGGTATCTACACAACTTTGTAGCCTGTAGCCGCCGACGGTAACCACGATGCGAAGCGAGCCGCTCTTGATCTTGATCTGCTTTTGATCTTAGGCGCCCCGTTAAACCACGCTGTCGGATTACGGGCACACCGAGACTACGCGAGGTGCCGAGTGGTGGGGCAAGAGCCTTTTGGTTACTTTTGGCTGGGCCGGCATTCCGGCTCTTTTCAACAGTGACCCGCTGTAAAAGCGGAACCAATAGCAGCCATTGCCGCAGGAACCGATATGTACGCGGTCTGACCCGAGATACTGGTCGGCTTTAAGACCGCCTTCGCAGGCAAGCCAGCTCCCACATGGGATCGCGGGGCATCAGTTATATCAGCGTCGGCTGTCAGGCCGTCGCGGGAGCAAGCTCCCTCGCCACAGGTCCTGCGTCGCATTAAAGTTGTGTAGATATCTATGCTGCGATGGCATCGACCCGGTTCGCCTGAACTACCAAGGTATTTGCATCAATACCAAGGTAGGAGCGATTCACCGTAGTCTTGGCAATCTCCAACAAATGCCACACCGCCAGAATCTTCGCCATGAAAAAAGGCCAGCAAGCAACAGTACCTCAGCGTATCCCCGGAACAAACGCCACACTCCCTCCCTCACGCGCCTTGAACAACCGCTCCCCATTATCCGGTTGCGTCGTCACCACTTGATGATCCACCCCCAGGAACGCCAACGGCGCGGGCTCGTCCTTGGAATACTGCGCGACGATTATCGTGCGTTGCGGATCAAACCCCTGGCCGCTGGTTTTCTCCAGCCAGGCCATGAATGCGGCGCTGTCGCCCTGGCGCGGGAAGTCCTGGCTTTCGCTGACGTAGTAGAAAGGTTTGCCGTGGTTTTGCAGGTACATGGGCAGTTTGTTGTCGACCTCTACCAGCACCAGTTGCCATTGGTTCCAGGGTGCGCTTTTTTCTGCCTGGGCTTGCAGGTCGGCGGCGAAGCGGGTGACGCCGCCGTTGCCGTTGGTCCAGGGGTAGATCACGCCCAGCACCAGCAAGAGCAGGCCTGCGCTGAGGCCAATGCCTGTTTGCCAGCGCGGCCAGCTCGAAGGTTTTTTGTGCAGGCGTTCACTCAGCCACCAGGCGGCGAGCAGTTGGGCGAAGGGCACCAGCGGCAACACGTAGTAGCTGCGGCGGCTGCCGCTGGCGGTGAAGAATACAAACAACAGGCCCAGGCCCCACACTAGCCAGCGTACGTTGGGCGGCGCCCTGCGCCAGTTGCGCACGGCCAGCCACAGGCCAAGTAACCAGCAGGGTGCCCAGGGTAGGGTGTAGACCGGCAAGTAGATCAGGTAGGTGTAGATCGGCCCCATATGGTCGAAGGGGTCGAAGAAGCGCACCACGTTTTCGCGGAACACCAGCTCCAGGCCGCTCTCGCCGTAAGTGGGGGCGCCGTAGCGGTGGGACAGTACAAAGGGAATCGCGTACACGATGCCTGCGATGAGCAGGGCCAGCACCAAGCGCAGGTTGAGGTGGCGTTTGTAGCGGTGTTCGCTGAGCAAGTGTGGCAACAGCACCAGGCCCGGCAGCACCACACCGATCAAGCCCTTGAACAGTGAGGTGGCGGCCAGCAACAGGAAAAACACCGTATAGCGCCCCAACCGCGTGTCATCCGGCCCACGCCAATACCACCACACCGCTGCCAGCACGCCGCACACGGTGAGGACATCGGCGGTGGCCACGCGGGCCCAGAACAGGAAGTAGAAGGTGGTGGCGAGCATCCACCCGGCAATCAGCCCGGTGCCTTTGCGAAACAGGCGTTCACCGATCAGGTACACCAGCCAGATGCTCAACCACGCGGCAATCACCGATGACAGGCGCAGCGACCACGGGCCGAGGCCGCCGAGCAGATGGGCAAACCCGGTGATCAGCCAGTAGGAGGGCAGGGGTTTGTCGTAATACGGCGTGCCTTTGAGGTATGGGTCGAAATAGTCACCGCTTTGCAGCATCTGCAAGGCGATATTCGCCCAGCGCGTTTCCGGCCCCCACAGTTCGCGGCTGCCCAGGCCCAGCAAGAGCAGCAAGGCCGAGGTGCCCAGCAGTAACACCAGGGCGCCGCGTTCGGTTTTCCAGAAACTCATGGGATGTTCCCCGTGGCAGGCGCTGCATTCAAGGTAGTTGGGGGTAAATCGTCAGCACCAGGTCGCCCTTGCGATAACGTTTTCCGCCGGGAGGCAATTGCCCTTCTTCGCGGTGTTCGCTGGTGCTCTTGACCTGCATCAGCACGCCGACCGACCCGTGTTGGCGGGCCTCGGCCAACCAGGCCTGGACACTGTCCGGCGTGACCTTGCGCTGTGCCGCGTCTTCGTAGTTCAAGCCGTAGCGCAGCTCACCCTGGGTGTTATAAAACGCCACGTCGGGCCGGCGCAGGCGCCAGGTTAATGCCGATGCCAGGCCCAGGTCATTGCTCAGCAAAGCACGGGTAGGTTGCAGTTCGTCCAGATGTTCCAGCACGAACTGGTCGGGCATCTCGTTATCTTCGATCAGAGCCGGCATGCCCGCCGGTAGCAATGCCACCAGCAAACCAATGCCCAGGGCAGGCATCGCCCACAACGTCAGCGGGCGCACCGCTTGCAACAGGTTGGCGAGGATCCAGCCCAGCAGCACGATAAACGTCAGGGACAGGTTGAACATCTCCGCATGGCTATTGCTGTACAGCGGGCGGGTGATTTGCAGGTAGATCAGCGCCACCATGGCCGTCATGCCAAGCACGAAATTGAGCGCGCCGTTGATGACTAGGGTGCGCGCCTTGCCTTGCTTGATCAGGTCGATCAGACCGTGGCCCATTAACAAGGCCAGGGGCAACAGGCACGGCATGATGTAGGTCGGCAATTTGCCTTTGCTCAGGCTGAAAAAGCCCAGGGGAAGCAGCAGCCACAGGGCGAGAAAGGCAATCGCCGGCTGGCGCTTTTCCTGCCAGGTTTTTAGCAGGGTGCCGGGTAGCAAGGCAGCCCACGGCAGGCACGCCACCACCATGATTGGCAGGAAGAACCACAGCGGCCGCGCATGCTGTGCGTTGTCGGCGGCAAAGCGGCGGATGTGCTCATGCCAGAAAAAGAAATGCCAGTAATCTGGTTCCCGCAGGTGGATCGCCAGGGCCCATGGCAGGCACACCAGCACGGCAACCAGCACCGCCAGCGGCCCGTAGCGCATCAACTCACCGACGCGCCGCTGCCAGACCAGATAGGGCACGGCGATCAACACCGGCAACAGCCAGGCCAGGAACCCTTTGGTCATGAACCCCATGGCGCAGGCCACGCCCAACACCGCCCAGGCACCCAGGCGTTCCCATGGCGTGCGGCAGTCCAAGGCAAACCACAACGCCACCAGGCTCAGGTTCACCCACAGGGTGAATTGCGGGTCGAGGTTGGCATACCCGGCTTGCCCGGCCACCAGGCCAAAACTCAGGTAGAGCAGGGCGCAGGCAAAGCTCTTGCGCGGCTCGTTCCACACGCGACGGGCGAGCAGGTAGGCCAGCACCACACTCAAGCCCGTGCTCAGCACTGAGGCGATACGCACGCCGAAGAGGTTTTCACCGAACACCGCCTGGCCAAGGGCGATCAGCCAATAGCCGGCGGCGGGCTTCTCGAAATAACGCACGCCCATGAAGTGCGGCGCCACCCAGTTACCGCTCATCAGCATTTCCTGGCTGACCTGGGCGTAGCGGGTTTCGTCCGGCGTCCATAAACCGTGAAAGCCCAGGGGCAACAGGAAGAACACGGCAACGCCCAGCAATAGCCAGGACACAGGGTTTATGCGGGGCATGCGCACATCGCTCCATAACGTTCAAGTACGGGCAATGGCGGTATTAACTTAATAGGGCGAAGCATCGTAAGGGTCACTAAGTTGTTGTTGGAGAGCATAACTAACAGGCGCGGCTAAACATGCCAGAGTGGGGCTGTCGTTTTGCTGAACGTCTCAAGGCTTAATATGTAAACAAGTGTAATTAAAGTTGTTTAAGTGCGGCGGTCCACTCTTCGCTGTTCATGGTGCCCATGGCCTTGAAGGTGCCGTTGGGCAGCACCTTGACGAACAGTGCGCTGCCGTACTCTGCAGCGGCTGCGTGAGGGAAGCCGAGGCTGGTCTGGAAGTCGCTCATGCAGGCGCTGTGGGTGATCAGCATCAGGTTGCGTCCCGGCTGTTTGTGGCCGAGGATTTCACCGCCCATGGCGTCGCCGCAGATGGCCAGCGGGCCGGGGGACAGCTCGGTCTTGCCGAACATGAACAGTGACGTCTGGGCGGTTCGCGTGGTGGGGCTGCTGAGCACGTCGGTCAGAGCCATGCCCAATGAATCAAAGGCTTTGCCCAGTTCGACAGCGCGTTCAGTGCCGTTGATGGTCAGGCCATCGGCAGGGCCGAAGCAGGGGTTGGCCGAGCGGTCGCAGCGCTCCTCATGGCGCACCAGCACCACCAGCTCACCCTCACGCCAACTGGCGAGCACCCCGGAGGTCACCAGGCGATTGCCCACGCCCAGGTCCAGGGGCGAGCTGGGCCAGAATAAAAAACCCGTCAACAACAAGGCGGTAACGCTGATGCCAAGCAGGTGCAGGCGGTATTTTCTCAGGCGTTTTAACCTTGACCTTTTGGGTTGGGGATTGGCCAGGATCATGTCTGCCACGCGGTTCATCCTCGGCACTGTTTATTGTGTTTATAAAAAGGCTGCACGATTGGGCAGTTGCCCTTGGTGAGGCAGGAGACTGTCACAGCACCGCTGTCTTTTTGCTGAACACTTGCATGTTAAGAGTGTCACTTGGATTAACTAATAAGTTGTGAGTCACCACGAGTTGGCGGGCACTTTAAAGTTCGGTGGATGGGCAGACGGTGAAATCCATGTGAAAAATTTGCGTAGGCACGAGCGTCAGCCGTTATTCTCATTGCTGGTCCTTCAGATGAGCGTTCTTATGTTGCAGGTGCAAGGTGTTGTTAAAAACTACGCGACCCCGCAAGGCCCGCTGACTGTTCTGGCTGGCGTCGACCTGCACCTGGGTGAACGCAGCAGCCTGGCGCTGATGGGCGAATCGGGCAGTGGCAAAAGCACCTTGCTGCACCTGGTGGCTGGGTTGGACCGAGTGGACGCCGGCAGCATCCGCATCGGCGAGCAGCGCCTTGACCAACTCAACGAAGGGCAACTGGCCCATTGGCGCCGCACGCAAATCGGCCTGGTCTTCCAGCAGTTCAACCTGATCGGCAGCTTGCGCGTGGAAGACAACCTGGCGTTCCAGGCGCGGCTGGCGGGGCGTTTCGACCCGCACTGGCAAGCGCAATTGGTGGAGCGCCTGGGGCTGGGCGACTTGCTCCGGCGTTACCCCGAGCAACTCTCCGGTGGCCAGCAGCAACGGGTTGCCGTCGGGCGGGCGCTGGCCTCGCGGCCGGGTTTGTTGCTGGCTGACGAACCCACCGGCAACCTCGACGAAGCTACCAGCGATGAAGTGCTGCAACTGCTGTTGGACCTGCTGCGGGACAGCCCCACCAGCCTGCTGATGGTCACCCACAGCCCGCGCCTAGCCGCACGGCTTGACCGGCAAGTGGTGCTGCACCGTGGGCGTGTCGTGCCGATGGACGCTCGCTGAGATGGCGCTGTTTTACTGGACGCTGCGCGCGTTGCTGAGCCACTGGCGGCGTCATCCGGTGCAATTTTCCAGCGTGCTCACCGGCCTGTGGCTGGCCACCGCGCTACTGACCGGCGTGCAGGCCCTCAACAGCCAGGCGCGGGACAGCTACGCACGTGCCAGCCAATTGATCGGTGGAGAACCCCAAGCCAGCCTGGTTGCGCCGGACGCCGCCAGTTTCCCCCAGGCACTGTTTGCCGAGCTGCGCCGCGCCGGCTGGCCGGTATCCCCGGTGGTGCAGGGGCGGGTGGTGCTCCAGGGGCGTGAGCAGCAGCGTCTGCAACTGATGGGCATCGACCCGGTGTCGTTACCCGGCAGCGGCAGCGTGGCGGGGCAACGCTTGAGCCAGGCGCAGATGCTGGCGTTTTTCGAGCCGCCGGGGCGTACCTGGGTCGCTGCGCAAACGTTAGAGGCGCTGGGGTTGCAGGCGGGCGAGCAGCCGCTGACGTCCACCGGGCAACGCCTGCCACCGTTGCAGGTACAGGCCGATATGGCGCCCGGCCTGCTGCTGACCGATATCGGCTTTGCCCAACCCCTGCTCAACATGCCTGGGCGCCTGTCGCGCCTACTGTTGGACAACACCTTCGCCGCCCACCACCCCACGCCACCCGCCGCGTTGCAACTCAAGCAGGGCGAGGACAGCAACCTGTCACGCCTCACCGAAAGCTTTCACCTGAACCTGGATGCGGTGGGTTTTTTATCCTTTGTGGTGGGGCTGTTTATCGTGCATGCGGCCATCGGCCTGGCCCTGGAACAGCGCCGTGGTCTGCTGCGAACCTTGCGCGCTTGTGGAGTCAGCGCACGCATGCTGATCCTGAGCCTGGGCGTCGAATTGGGCGCTTTGGCGGTGTTGAGCGGTGTGCTCGGTATCGCCAGCGGCTACCTGCTGGCCAGCCTGTTGCTGCCGGATGTCGCCGCCAGTTTGCGCGGCCTGTACGGCGCCGAAGTCGCCGGCCAATTGAACTTGAGCCCCTGGTGGTGGCTGGCCGGCCTGGGCGTGAGCCTGCTCGGCGCGTTGCTCGCCGGAGCCAGCAGCCTGTGGCGCGCAGCGCGTTTGCCGTTACTGGCGCTGGCCAACGCCCAAGCCTGGCATCAAGCCCATGGGCGCTGGCTGCGGCGCCAGGGGTGGGTGGCGTCCGCGGCCCTGGCGATCGCGTTATTGGCGCTGTGGCTGGGCGATAGCCTGGCCGCCGGGTTTGTGCTGATGGCGGCCTTGCTGTTGGGCGCGGCATTGGCACTACCGGTGCTGCTCAATGGGTTATTGAAAGCCGTGCTGGGGCGTAGTCGCTCGGTACTGGGCCAGTGGTTCCTGGCCGATTGCCGCCAGCAACTGCCGGCCTTGAGCCTGGCGCTGATGGCGTTGCTGTTGGCCCTGGCGGCGAATATCGGCGCCGGCTCCATGACCTCGGGCTTTCGCCAGACCTTCACCCATTGGCTGGAGCAACGCCTCACCGCCGAGCTGTACCTCAACCCGCAAAATCCGCAGCAGGCCGAGCAACTGAAGACGTGGTTGACCCGTCAGCCCCTGGTGCAGGCCGTATTGCCCGCCTGGCAGGTGGCGGTGCAACTGCAAGGCTGGCCCGCCGAGGTGTTCGGCGTGGTCGACAACCCCACTTATCGTCAACACTGGCCGTTGCTGGAGGCAGTGGACGCGCCCTGGGACCGCTTGCTGCAAGACGACAGCCTGATGCTCAGCGAACAACTGGCGCGACGCCTGAAGGTGCAACTGGGCGACACGGTTTCCATCCCCACCCCGCAGGGCACCTGGGCGCCGAAGATCGTCGGCATCTACGCCGACTACGGCAACCCCAAGGGCCATCTGCTGGTCAATGCCCGGCACCTGTTGGCGCATTGGCCGACGCTCTCACCGGCACGCTTCAACCTGCGGGTAGCGCCTGCCGACGTGCCGTCGCTGATCCGTGAAGTGCAGCGTGAGTTCGCCCTGGAAGACAGCCGCATCGTCGACCAACAGCAACTCAAGGGGTGGTCCAGCCAGGTCTTCGAACGCACCTTCGCTGCCACCGCCGCGTTGAACAGCCTGACCCTTGGCGTCGCTGGCGTGGCGCTGTTCATCAGCCTGCTGACCCAGAGCCAAAGCCGACTCGGCCAACTCGCGCCGTTGTGGGCGCTGGGCGTGACTCGCCGACAATTGATGCTGCTCAACCTCGGCCAGACCTGGCTGCTGGCGGTACTCACGTTGATCCTGGCGTTGCCGCTGGGGCTGTTGCTGGCGTGGTGCCTGGATGCGGTGATCAACGTGCAGGCCTTCGGCTGGCGCCTGCCGCTGCAGGTATTCCCCGGGCAGCTTGCGCAATTGCTGGGGCTGGCGATGCTTGCCACCTTGCTCGCGTCGGCCTGGCCCTTATGGCAGTTGTACCGCAGCCGTCCGGCGGATTTGTTGAGGACGTTCGCCCATGAAGATTAAGGCATTGGCGTGCATCGCCTGGTTACTGCTGAGCGGCTGCGACCAGGCGCCCGCACCCGAGGACAGTTTCGCCGGGCTGGGCAGCGATGCGGCGGACTTTGCCCAGGTGGTGCCCGGCAAAGTCTTCAGTTTTCCCGAGGACCACGGGCCCCACGACGGCTTTCGTATCGAATGGTGGTACGTCACGGCCAACCTCAAGGATGCCCAGGGCAATGTCTTCGGCGTGCAATGGACGCTGTTTCGCAACGCATTGAAGGCCGGCCCCGTCCAACCGGGCTGGCGCGATTCAACCGTGTGGCTCGGCCACGCCGCCGTCACCTCCGCCACCCGCCACTACGCCGCCGAACGCCTGGCCCGGGGTGGCGTCGGCCAGGCGGGGGCTCAGGCAGAGCCGTTCAACGCCTGGATCGACGACTGGAACTTCGCCACCCGCCCCGGCGCCGCCAGCCCCCTGGCTGACATGCAACTCAAGGCCAGTGGCGCGCAATTTGCCTACGACCTGCACCTGACTTCCAGCCGCCCGCTGGTGCTGCAAGGCGACCATGGCTACAGCCGCAAATCCGACCAGGGCCAGGCGTCGTACTACTACAGCCAGCCGTTTTTCACCGCCAGCGGCAGCGTCAACCTCGACGGCCACACCTACCAGGTCAGCGGCCCAGCCTGGCTCGACCGCGAATGGAGCAGCCAACCCCTTGCCGCCAGCCAGACCGGCTGGGACTGGTTCTCCCTGCATCTGGACCGCGGCGCGCAGCTGATGCTGTTTCGCGTGCGGCAGAAAGACAGCGACGGTTACCTCACCGGCACCTGGATCGACGCCCAGGGCCACACCGAGACCTTGCACAACAGCGATATCCAACTCACACCGCTGACCACCACGGCCATCGACGGGCGCAACATTCCCACACGCTGGTCGCTGAAAATTCCCGGCAAACAGCTGGACATCACCACCGAGGCCGTCAACCCGAAGGCGTGGATGGACCTGGGTATACCGTACTGGGAAGGGCCGGTGCGGTTTGAGGGTGGGGTGGGGTATTTGGAGATGACGGGGTATTAGGGGGTATAGCAGGGTAGTTTTGCCCTACGACTCGACGGGTAATACTCGTACAGGCTTTTCAAAAAAAATACTGTACATGCATACAGTCTTATCCTACAGTCCATCCCAGGTGACCGGATGTCACCGGTTACCTGAGCTTCAATTTTTTAACTATGGATGGATAAAAAATGAAATCGAAAAAAGCCTTTATGCTAGGCGCGGCCATGATGGCCTCCTGCTTCGTTTCGGCCTTTGCCCTGGCTGATCAAGCGCCTGCGAAACTCAGTGCCGAAGCGGTCAAGCAGGCCGTGAACAAAGCGCTCAAGTCCGGCGGCAAGCTGGACGCCTCGAAGGTTTCGACCGAACTCAAGAAAAAACTGCTGGTGGCCAAGTCTGGTCAGTCCAAGGCCGTGACCCGATCCCTCAAGTCCGAGCCGTTCGACAGCGTGGTGAGTGAGTTGAAAAAGCCGGCGCAAGGCGCGTTGAAAGGTGCGGCTATCGCGGCGTTTGAACCGCTGTTTCCAACCCTGGATATCAACACGCTTTACACCGTCGATGCGGTGCAAGCCGGTAACGAGTTTGCCTACCACTTCAACCTGCCGCAGAACGCGCGGGTGCAGGTGCAACTGGTCAACCAGAGCGCAGGCGCGGATATGTCGCTGACCCTGTTTCAGGATGACGGCCAGGGCAACCTGAGTGTGGTCGGTTCGTCGGATGCTGCAGGCAATGCCGATGAATACCTCAACGGCGTGCTGCCGGCCGGCGACTACTACTGGTACATGGTGGCCAAGGTCGCCGATAACGCGCAGTTCAGTTTCGGCGTGGCGGTGGACAGCAACATCGACGCGTTCGAGCCCAACGACAGCGCGCAAACCGCGTTCGTATTGCCCGATTCGATGAACAAGGTCAGCGGCAATCTCGACAGCGCCAACGATGTCGATTACTTCGACTTCACGGCGGTCCGTGGCCAAAGCGTGAGCATGTACCTGGCGGGCGACGAGAACGGCAGCCGAAACCAGTGGATCTTCGACCGCTTTGATGGCGCCAACTGGGTCACCGTGCCGGCCGGTTCTACCTCGACCTACCCGAGCGTCGCGCCGGGCACCACGGTGAAGGTGCGTGTACGGGCCAACCCGGCTGTGGCGCAGGACCCGAGCAAGTATTACCAACTGAGCCTGGGTTCCACACCGCGCTTGAACACCAGCAGTGTCAAAGGTGACAACATCGTGCGGGTGACGGAAGTGTGGCTGGCCACGCAAACCGCTCGGCTGTTGAACTGGTCGACCCAATGGTCGGACTCCACCGGTGCGCCGTTGCTGGGGGTCACGCCGGTATTGCGCGTCGATAACCACTTCGTCGACTTGAACTACCGTTGGGTTGACTACAAAGCGACTACCAACAGCGCGGGTGTATCAGAGGCCACGGCTAATATCGGTACGTGCTTCGGTGACTACACAACGGTGATCAACGACAGCAGCACTGGTGTGCCTTACAAGTGGCGTACCACCTACAACGAGGGTGGCTGGCGTATTGAGCTGGCTGAGTTCCCTGGTGTGGGCGTTGGCGGTGAGAACGTGCAATACGTCAGCCTGGGGCATATCTGCACTCAGGACATCATCCACTGACAGCGTGATGTGAAGCAGAAGGGGCGGCCTCTAGAGGCTGCCCCTTTTTTGTGGCTTTTTCCTGATCATTTCTGGCTATCGTGAGAACGCGGCTCCCAATACAAAGTGCCAAACAAATAGTCCATCAACGGCAGCACGATATTGAAGTTACGCCCCTGCATCAGCTCACGACGGTGATGCAGGGCATGCAGGCGGTGCATCTGGCGAATCCATGGCAGGCGTGCCACCGGGTGTTCGGCAGGCAGGTGTTCGCAGGCATGGAACACTTCGTAGAGCAGGTAGCCAAGGATCATGCAGCCTGCAAACAACCCGGCAACGTTGGGGCTCAGTTGGCTGAGCAGCCACCAGGCGGGAAGGGTGATGGCCAGGCTGTGCAGCATGATCAGCCAGGCTGGAAACAGGATGACGCGCCAGTCCCGAGGGCTGTCGTAGGTCATGTGGCCGGGGGTGAAGAAGCTGTGATGATCGCCGGTGTGGCGTGCGTAGAACAGCCGGGCGAATGCATGTTTGTGATGGCCCAGGTGGCGGTGCACGAGGTAGATGCACAGGTTGAAGAACAGCAGGGTCAGGGGCACGGTCAGCCACTGCAGGGCGGTGATATCGGCGGTGGAGGACCAGGCCAGCGTGATGCAGGCGATGCCGTAGCCAAGCACGAATGCGGCGTGCAGCCAGGGGTTGTAACGCGGGTTGACGCTTGCGCGGTAACGGTCGCGGAAAGTCTCGGTCGGGTGGGGCATGGCCGGCTGCTCGCTGTGTTTTTATTTGAGGCTGAGCTTAGTTGGCGTAAGCGGATGTGCGAGTTTTTACTGACCACCTCATCCCTCCTGTAGGAGCGAGCTTGCTCGCGAAAAATGTCAACGATAACGCGGGCTTCTGAATAAACGCGGCGCCTGTGAGTTTTTCGCGAGCAAGCTCGCTCCTACAACCGGAGAGCAAGCCAGCTCCCACGTTTTTGCCCGAGACCGACCAGTGGAGGCTTGCACAGGTCTGAATTACTTGTTAGTTTCTGGCAAAATGTTAACGATAACATTTGCTCTAAAAATAAAAACAAAACAGAGACCCACGCCATGAAAATGCTCCCGAAAACCCTGTGTTTACTGGCTGCCAGCATCACCCTGGGCAGCGCGACCCCCGCGTTTGCCGACGCTGCCAAGCCCATCCGCATCGGCGCCTCGTTCCAGGAAATCAACAACCCCTATTTCGTCACCATGAAAAACGCCCTGGAAGAAGCCGGCGCGACCATCGGTGCCAAGTTGATCATCACCGACGCCCGCCACGACGTGTCCAAGCAGGTCAGTGATGTCGAAGACATGCTGCAAAAGGGCATCGACATCCTGCTGATCAACCCCACTGATTCCGTCGGTGTGCAATCGGCTGTCAAGTCGGCCCATGCTGCCGGTGTCGTAGTGGTGGCGGTGGATGCCCAGGCAGATGGCCCGTTGGATTCATTCGTGGGCTCGAAGAACTTCGACGCCGGTTTCCAGGCCTGTGAGTACCTGGCTAAAACCATCGGTGACAAAGGCAATATCGCTATCCTTGACGGCATCGCCGTGGTGCCGATCCTCGAACGTGTGCGCGGCTGCAAAGAGGCGGTGGCCAAGCACCCGGACATCAAGATCGTCAGCATCCAGAACGGCAAACAGGAACGCGATCAGGCCCTCACCGTCACCGAAAACATGTTGCAGGCCCAGCCTACCCTCAAGGGCATTTTCAGCGTGAATGACAATGGCTCTCTCGGCGCGCTGTCGGCCATCGAAGCCAGCGGTATGGACGTGAAGCTGGTCAGCGTCGACGGTGCGCCGGAAGCGATCAAGGCGATCCAGAAACCCGGCAGCCATTTCATCGCCACCTCGGCCCAATACCCCCGCGACCAGATCCGCCTAGCACTGGGCATCGCCCTGGCCAAGAAGTGGGGCGCCCAAGTACCGGCCAGCGTGCCGGTGGACATCACCCTGATCGACCAGGCCAAGGCCAAGGACTTCAGCTGGTAAACCCCCAGGCCCCGCGTAGTTCGTGGGGCCCAGGTCTTCCTTCTGAGTGCGAGGTCGGCGGTATGAGCAGTCTTCTGAAGCTGGAAAACATCTGTAAGCGTTACCCTGGGGTGCAGGCCCTCAAGGCCATCAACCTGCAAGTGGAGCGCGGCGAAATCCACGCCTTGCTCGGGGAAAATGGCGCGGGCAAATCCACCCTGATGAAGATTCTGGGCGGGGTCGAGCACCAGGACGAAGGGCAGATCCTTATCGACGGGCAGGCCCGACAATTTGCGACCTATCGGGATGCGATTGCCGCCGGGATTGGCATTGTGTTCCAGGAGTTCAGCCTGATTCCCTACCTCACGGCGGTAGAAAATATCTTCCTCGGCCATGAGCTGAGCAACCGCTTCGGCCTGTTGCGCAAACGCGAAATGGCCGAGGCTGCGCAGGCGTTGTTCCAGCGCCTCGGGGTCAGCATCGATCTGCACTGCGCCGTCAAGCACCTGAGCGTGGCCGAGCAGCAGTTTGTCGAAATCGCCAAGGCCCTGGCCCTGGATGCGCGCCTGCTGGTGCTCGATGAGCCGACCGCGACGCTGACCCCCAGTGAAGCCGAGTTGCTGTTCGAGATCATGCGCGAACTCAAGCGCCAGGGCGTGGCGGTGATTTTTATCTCGCACCACCTGGAAGAGATTTTCCAGGTCTGCGACCGCATCAGCGTCCTGCGCGACGGCAGCAATGCAGGCGTTACCGAAGTGGCCGACAGCGATATCGATCACTTGGTCGAGATGATGGTCGGCCGCCGACTGGAATGCAGTTTCCCGCCCAAACCCAGCAGCGAACGCGGCCCCTTGCTGCTGGAGGTCAAGGATATCCAACTGGTGCGCAACGGTCCCCACAACCGTTTCAATTTGCATAAAGGCGAGATCCTGGGCTTCGCCGGCCTGGCGGGCTCGGGCCGCACCGAACTGGCCCTGGGCATGATGGGCGCGCTGCCCACGGTGAGCAAAGACGTGTGGCTGCGCGGAGAAAAAGTCAGCCTCGATGACCCGGCCCAAGCCCTGGCCTGCGGCATCGGCCTGCTCCCCGAAAGCCGCAAGAGCGAAGGGCTGATCACCGCCTTCAGCATTCGCGAAAATATCTCGCTGAACAATTTGCCCAAGTATCAGCACGCCTCGGGCCTGATCGACAAGGCCCGCGAGTGCGCCAGCGTCGAAGCGCTGATGCGCCAGCTGTCGATCAAGGCACCCAGTGGCGAAAGCCTTGTGGTGAACCTCAGCGGCGGCAACCAGCAAAAAGTCGTGATCGCCCGCTGGATCAACCACCACTGCGACGTGCTGGTGTTCGACGAACCCACACGCGGCATCGACGTGGGTGCCAAGGCGCAGATCTACGCGTTGATGCGCAGCCTCACCGAACAGGGCTACGCGATCATCATGATTTCTTCCGAGCTGCCCGAAGTCATCGGCATGTGCGACCGCGTCGCCGTGTTCCACAAGGGCGCCATCGTCAAGGTACTGGAAGCGTCCGCCGTCAATCCTCAAGAGGTCATGCGCCATGCAACAGGGGGCTCAAGTGAATACGTCCATTAACACCGCCGGCACCGGCCGCTTGCGCCTGAACCTGGCGCGGCTGCTGCGTTCGCCGGCGTTTTATCCCTTTGTCGGGCTGGTGGTGGTGACCCTGGTGATGATCCTCGCCAGTGACACCTTCCTCACCGCCAGCAACCTCTCCAACATCGCCCGCCAGGTGTCGATCAACGCGATCATCGCAGTGGGCATGACCTGCGTGATTCTCACCGGTGGCATCGACTTGTCGGTGGGGCCGGTGATGGCGTTGTCCGGCACCTTGACCGCCGGGCTGATGGTCGCCGGGTTGCCGCCGGGCCTGGCGATTGGCGCCGGGCTGCTGGTGGGCGTGACCTTCGGCATCGGCAACGGGCTGTTCGTGGCGTACCTGCATATGCCGCCGATCATCGTCACCCTGGCGACCATGGGCATCGCCCGCGGGTTCGGGCTGATGTACACCGACGGCTACCCGATTTCCGGCTTGCCAGAGTGGTTCGCGTTCTTCGGTCGCGCCAGTGTGTTTGGCCTGCAGGTGCCGATCCTGATCATGCTGATCACCTACCTGGCGGCCTATGTGCTGCTGCAACACACCCGCATCGGCCGCTACATCTACGCCATCGGCGGCAATGAAGAAGCGGTGCGCTTGTCAGGGGTGCGAGCGGCGCGTTTCAAGCTGCTGGTGTACGGCATCAGCGGCTTCACCGCCGCGATTGCCGGGCTGGTGCTCACCTCGCGCTTGATGAGCGGCCAGCCGAATGCCGGCGTGTCGTTCGAGCTGGATGCGATTGCCGCCGTGGTACTGGGTGGTGCGTCGATTGCCGGCGGCCGCGGAGTGATCATCGGCACCTTGCTCGGCGCCATGCTGCTGGGCGTGTTGAACAACGGTTTGAACATGCTTGGCGTGTCGCCCTACGTCCAGAGCGTGATCAAGGGCGGGATCATCTTGCTGGCGATTTTCATCAGCCGTCAGCGCCATCGTTAATACCTCACTACACAGGACCGAACACATGGACAAGCACACTCACATGCAAGCCGTCGTCTGCCACGGCCCGAAAGACTACCGCCTGGAGCGCATCGGCAAACCCCAGGCGCGTGCCAATGAGCTGGTGATCCGTATCGCCGCCTGCGGCATCTGCGCCAGTGACTGCAAGTGCCACTCGGGCGCGGCGATGTTCTGGGGCGGCGACAACCCCTGGGTCAAGGCGCCGGTAGTACCGGGCCACGAATTTTTCGGCTACGTGGTCGAAGCCGGCGAGGGCGCCGAGGAGCACTTTGAGGTCAAGGTCGGTGACAAGGTCATCGCCGAACAGATCGTGCCGTGTGGCAAGTGCCGCTTCTGCAAATCAGGCAAATACTGGATGTGCGAAGTGCACAACATCTTCGGCTTCCAGCGCGAAGTGGCCGAAGGCGGCATGGCCCAATACATGCGCATTCCCAAGACCGCCATCGTGCACAAGATCCCTGAGTCGGTGTCCCTGGAAGACTCGGCGCTGGTGGAGCCGATGGCCTGCTCGATCCATACCGTCAACCGTGGCGATATCCAGCTCGACGACGTGGTGGTGATTGCCGGCGCGGGCACCCTGGGCCTGTGCATGGTCCAGGTCGCCGCGCTGAAGACCCCGAAGAAGCTGGTGGTGATCGACATGGTCGATGAACGCCTGGAGCTGGCGAAAAAATTCGGCGCCGATGTGGTGATCAACCCCGCCCGTGACAACGCTCGCGAGATCATCAACGGGCTGACGGACAACTACGGCTGCGACGTCTATATCGAAACCACGGGCGTACCGGCCGGCGTCACCCAGGGCCTGGACCTGATCCGCAAGCTCGGGCGCTTTGTCGAGTTCAGCGTGTTTGGCGCCGAGACCAGCGTGGACTGGTCGATCATCGGCGACCGCAAGGAGCTCGACGTGCGCGGCGCGCACCTGGGCCCGTATTGCTACCCGATCGCCATCGACCTGTTCGAGCGTGGCCTGGTCACCTCCCAAGGCATTGTCACCCATGATTTCCCGCTGGACGACTGGGCCGAGGCGTTTGAACTGGCCAATTCGACCAAGTCGATCAAGGTGCTGTTGAAGCCGGTGCTCTGAGATGGACTACGTCATCGGTGTAGACATTGGCACCCAGAGCACCAAGGCGCTGCTGGTGGATGCCCAAGGCACGATCATCGCCCAGCATAGCCAAGGCTACCGGGTGGACACCCCGAAAGTGCGCTGGGCCGAGCAGTGGCCGCAGGTGTGGCTGGATGCTGTCGAAACGTGCGTGGCCCAGTGCATGGCCAAGGCCGGGGTACCGGCGCCGCAGGTCAAGGCGCTGTGCATCAGCAGTTTGTACGGTGGTTCGGGCATTGCCGTGGATGCGCAGATGACGCCGCTGCACCCGTGCCTGATCTGGATGGACCGCCGCGCCGGCGAGCAGGTGGCCTGGGTGCGTGAGCATGTGGACCTGGAGCGCTTGTTCGCCATCACCGGCAATTCGGTGGACAGCTACTACGGCTTCACCAAGATGCTCTGGCTCAAGCAGCACCAGCCTCAGGTGTGGGCGAATACCCGTTACCTGTTGCCGCCCAACAGCTACATCAATTGGTGCCTGACCGGCGAGTTGGCGGTGGACCACAGCAGCGCCGGGAATATCGGCGGTGTCTACGACGTGGCGGCGCGCAACTGGTCAGGCGAGATGCTGGAGGCGTTGGGTATCGCGCAGTCGATGATGCCCGAGCGGTTGCTGTATTCCGGCGAGGTGGTGGGTGGTTTGCTTGCAGACTGGGCCGCACGCCTGGGCTTGCAGGCGGGCACGCCGATCCTCGCTGGGGGCGTGGACGCGGCCATGGCGACCCTGGCGGCGGGTGTCACTCAGCCAGGCAATCATGTGGCGATGATCGGCACCAGCATGTGCTGGGGCTACCTGAACCAGCAGGTGGATGCGCGCCACGGTTTGGTGAGCATGCCCCATGTCTACAACGGCCACCGCGACCTGTACATCTTCGGCGGTGCGATCACCGCCGGGGCCTCGGTCAGCTGGTTTCGCGAGCAGTTCTGCCAGGCCGAAGAACAGCAGGCCCAGGCCACGGGGCAAGACAGCCTGGCGCTGCTGGAGCAGAGCGCGATGAAGATTCCGGCAGGCAGCGAAGGCGTGGTGTTTTTGCCTTACTTGATGGGCGAGCGCAGCCCGGTGTGGGATGACCGCGCCAGCGGCAGTTTTGTCGGGCTCAACCTCTACCACAGCCGCTTTCACCTGTACCGCGCGGTGCTGGAGGGCGTGAGTTTTGCCCTGCGCCACAATATCGAAGCGGGCAGCCAGGGCGCGCATTCCCTGGACCCGCGCTTGATTGTGGTGGGCGGGGCGAGCCATTCGGACCTGTGGATGCAGATCATCGCCGACGTCACACGCTACCCGGTGTACACGATCGTGCAGGAGGTAGAAGCAGCCCTGGGCGCGGCGTTGTTGGCGGCGCATACGATGGGGTTGGTGAGTGATGGGCAGATGGACACGGGTTGGGTGCAGTTGCAATTGCGGGCGCAGCCCAAGCGGGAGAATGTCATGACCTATGACCGGACGTTTGCCGAGTACCTGAAGCTGTATCCGGCCCTGAAACTGGTCATGCACAACCTGCAAGCCACCTGATTCAACACCGTCCAAAACTGTGGGAGCTGGCTTGCCTGCGATAGCGGTGTATCAGCACCCGATAAGGAGACTGACACTGCGCTATCGCAGGCAAGCCAGCTCCCACAGTGGGTCTTCATTGGTTTTGAGATCTTTATTTATGTCTACCACCTTCGACTTTTCGTACCAGCGCATCCTCGTCACCGGTGCCAGCAGCGGCATCGGTCGCGAAATTGCCCAGCAACTGATCGCCAGCGGCGCCGAAGTCTTCGCTCTCGGTCGCGATGCCCAGGCGTTGGCGGCATTGGGGTGCCGCACCTTGTGCGTGGATATCGCTGACAGCATCGCCCTCGATAAAACCCTGCAAGATTTGCCGCCTCTGCACGGCCTGGTCAACTGCGCCGGTATCTCACGCCTGGAGCCCGCCGCTGCCATCAGCGCCAACGCCTTCGACCAGGTGATGAGCGTCAACGCCCGCGCCGGCGCGCAAGTGGCCAGCCGGGTCGCGGCAAAGATGATCGAGGCGAACATGGCCGGCAGCATCGTCAACGTCTCCAGCCAGGCGTCGTTGGTGGCGCTGGATGATCACCTGAGCTACTGCGCCTCCAAGGCTGCACTGGACGCGATCACCCGCGTGCAATGCGCCGAGTGGGGCCGTTTTGGCATACGCGTCAACAGCGTCAACCCCACCGTGACCTTGACGCCGATGGCGGCCATGGCCTGGTCCGACCCGGCCAAGCGCGACCCGGCGCTGGCAGCGATTCCTTTGGGGCGTTTTGCGCAACCGGCGGAAGTGGCGCTGCCGGTGCTGTTTTTGCTTAGCGACGCGGCGAGCATGATCAGTGGCGTGAGCCTGCCTGTGGATGGCGGCTACACCAGCCGCTAGCCGTTTTCCAACTGCCCGGCGATGACCACTTTGTCCCGTGGCTTGTGCGGGTCTTGCAGGCGATCAAGCAGCAGGCGCACCGCACTGCTGCCGGCCAGGGACGCGTCGTGGGCCACGCAGGCAATCGGCACGCCAAAGATATCGGCGAAGGGCAGGCGGTCGATGCCGCAGATGGTCAGGCTGTCATGGGCGATGTTATGCATACGCAACGCACGCAGGGCGCCCAGGGTGATCAACTGGTTGAAACCCATGATCGCGTCCGGTGCCGAGTGTGCGGCCAGGTAATCGAGGGTATGCAGGTAAGCCGGCATCAGCGTGTAGTCGCCCGCTTGCACCTCGACCTGAATGTCGGGGTGTGCGGCCAGCACTTCCCGCAGGCCTTTGAGGCGTTCCACGCTGATACGCGAGTGCTCGGGGCCGGTCAGCACCAGCAGGCGCTTGAGGTTCGGGGTTTGGCGTAACAGGTAGTGCGCGGCTTGCAGGCCGCTGTGGTAGTTGTCGAGCACCACGCGGCTGAACGGGCTGTCGTGGATCGTGCGATCGAGCAGCACCACCGGGGTCTTGCCGTTGCCCAGGCGCTCCAGATAGTCGGGCTGGTAGCTCGGCTCGTCGGAGACCGGCGACAGGATGATCCCCGCCACGCGATAGCCCAGCAGGGTATCGACCGCCTTGCTTTCGAGTTCTTCCAGCTCATCGGTGTCCACCAGCATGATGGTGTAGCCGTGCTTTTTCGCCTCGCGGGAAATCGCCTTGATCATCTCGCTGTAGAACGGGTTGTCTACCGATGCGGTGATGACCCCGATGATCAGGCTTTCACTGCGCTTGAGCCCGCGGGCGAAGGCGTTGGGCACGTAGTCCAGCTCGCGTGCCACTTCCAGGATGCGCGCCAGGGTGGCGGGTTTGACCAGGTCGGGTTTGCTCAAAGCGCGGGACACCGTAATGGTGGTCATGCCGACCCGTTTGGCAATGTCGCTGATGGTGACGGACTTTTTCTTGTTCATCGGTAAGACTGCGAGAGTAAACACCAGCAGGCTAGCATGTGCGCAAGCGTAGAGTGATTCAAATCAGCGGATCCCAGCGTTGCGACCAGTCGCCTTCGGCCTTCACCACTTCGCGCAGCAGTTCCAAAGCCTGCTGCAACACCGCTGAATCTCGCGCCCGCGAATACACAAGGTAGGTCGGAAAGCTGAATTCCGGCGCCTTGGGCACGCGCTGCATGACGCCGCTGTTCAGGTAGCTCTGCACCACCCGCGTGCGGAAGTAGCCAGCCCCGCCATTCTCCAGGATGTACTGCAACGCCAGCGGCCCCAGGTTGAAACTCAGTGCGGCACGCGCACGGTCGGGCAGGGCGGCGTCGTGTTGCTGGCGAAAACCCTGGCCCCAGTCGATATACACGTAAGGCGAGGGTTTGCTCGCCAGTTGCACCAGAATCAGTTTTTCTTCCAGCACCTGCTCCACCTGCAAGCCCGGCCAGTATTGCGGCTGGAACACCAAGGCGGCATCTAGCACACCCAGCTCCAGTTGGCGCAGCAGGTATTCGCCTTCACGCACTTCGGTGCGCAAGGCGTGCCCCGGTATCTGCTCGCGCAGCGCCTTGGCCCAGCCGAGCATCAACGGGTTGCACAGGCTGACCTCCCCGCCGATATGCAGCACATTGCGATAGCCGTCCGGCAATGGCAGGTCACGGCGGGCGGCTTCCCAGGTTTGCAGCAACTGGTTGGCGTACACCACGAAGGCCTCGCCGTCGGCGGTCAGCCGCGCACCGGCACGGTTGCGCACGAACAGCGTGCAGCCGAGCTGGTTCTCGAGGTTTTTGACACGAGCGGTGATAGCGGTCTGGGTGACGTGCAGTTTCTCGGCCGCCGCGGCCAGGCTGCCGCAGCGGGTGATCTCGAGGAAGGTGCGTGCCAGTTCGATGTCCATGAAGCCCCCGGGGATGAATAGGGGCATTGTAGAGCGATGCAGGATTGGAATGCGATCCATGTGGGAGCTGGCTTGCCTGCGAAATCGCTGGTTCAGTTAGCCCATTGGCCTCTGACACACCGCTATCGCAGCATAGGTATCTACATAACTTTGGTACGACGCTGTATCTGTGGCGAGGGAGCTTGCTCCCGTGGCGGCCTGACAGCGACGCTTATCCACCTGACGCGCCGCAGTTCTATGTGGGAGCTGGCTTGCCTGCGAAGACGGCCTGACAGTCAACTGGGATGTTGGATCAGAGCGCGTACATATCCGTTATTTAGGTAACGGCCACTTAGGGTTCCGCCCTGACGGCGGCTCACTTTGCAAAAGCGGCAAAGTAAGCAAAACGCTCTTGCCCCACCACTCGGCACCTCGCTTAGGCTCGGTGTGCCCGTAATCCGCCAGTGATTTGGGGGGCCGCCGCCACGCGCCATCCATGGCGCGGGGCGGCTAAACCGGCATCCCTGCCGGTTTACCCCTCAAATCACTGTCGAATTCCGGCCAGCGTGGTTTAACGGGGCGCCTGAGATCAAGATCACAAGCAGATCAAGAGCGGCTCGCTTCGCATCGTGGTTACCGTTGGCTGCTACAACCTACAAAATTGTGTAGAAGCTGCGACGGCGGTGTGTCAGAGGCCAATGTGCTGACTGAAACAGCGCTATCGCAGGCAAGCCAGCTCCCACAGTTGTAGGTATTCAGGTCGGGATTTTCGGTGTGTGCAAGTGCGCTGTGGGGAATGCCTGTGCATACGCGTGACACACCCTAAGTACCTGCTCATCGGCAAACCGCGCGCCCACCACATGCAAGCCCACCGGCAGGCCATTCGCCGCCAACCCACAGGGCACTGACGCCGCCGGTTGTTGGGTGAGGTTGAACGGGTAGGTGAATGGCGTCCATTGCATCCACTCAGTCATCCCCGAACCTGGCGGTACGTTGTGCCCGGCTTCGAACGCGGTGATCGGCATCATCGGTGACACCAGCACATCGTAATGCTCATGGAAAGCCGCCATCCGTGCGACTAGCGCCGCTCGGGCTTCCAGGGCTGCGTTGAAATCGTTCAGGTTCAAGCGCTCGCCCCGTTGTGCAATGCGTAGCAGCCCTGGATCCAGCAGTTGCCTTTGCGCCTCGCTCATCGTGCCGATCAGGCGTGCTGCGCCGGCAGCCCATAGGGTGTCGAACACCTCCAGCGGGTCGCTGAAACCAGGGTCGATCTGCTCGACATGGGCGCCCAGTTGCACCAGGCCCTGCACAGCCTGATCCACTACCTGGGCGACCTGCGGGTCGACTTTCGCATAGCCGAACGTGGGGCTGTAAGCGACACGCAGCCCTTTCAAGTCCGTCCCTGGAACGAGCCAGGGCCTGGTTCGCGGCGCGCCGATCAAGCCGTCCCGTGCATCCGGTCGCGCCACGGCTTGCAGCATCAGCACACTGTCTTCCACGGTGCGCGTCATCGGCCCCAGGTGCGACAGGATCGTCATGGAGCTGGCCGGCCATTGCGGCACATAGCCGAAGGTCGGCTTGATCCCGAAGGTGCCGGTAAACGCACAGGGAATACGGATCGAGCCGCCGGCGTCGCTGCCCTGGTGCAGCACGCCGAGGTTCAATGCCGCCGCCGCAGCGGCGCCCCCGGACGAGCCACCGGCGGTGGTGCGCGTGTCCCACGGGTTGCGGGTGATGCCGTACAGCGGGTTGTCGGTCACGCCTTTCCAGCCGAATTCCGGGGTGGTGGTCTTGCCCAGCAGCACCGCGCCAGCCTTGCGCATGAAGGCCGAGAAGGGCGCGTCCACGTCCCACGGGCCCTCGGCACTGGAGGTGCGTGAGCCTTTGCGCGTGGGCATACCGACTGTCAGCGTGAGGTCCTTGATCGACGCCGGCACGCCATCCAGGGCGCCGCAAGGTTCGCCCTTGAACCAGCGTTGTTCCGACGCCCGCGCAGCGTCCAGGGCGCCTTGCGGGTCGACATGGCAGTAAGCATTCACCACCGGGTTGTAGCGCTCGATGCGCAGCAACGCGTCTTCGGTGACCTCCACGGGCGACAAGGTCTTGTCACGAAAGTGTTGCAGCAGTTGCACCGCCGTCAATTGGCCGATCTCACTCATGCTTGAACTCCCTGCGCCGCGTTGACCATGGCGCGCAGCAACACCGCGCAGCCTGCGGCCAGATCATCCGGCGCGGCGTTTTCGATTTCGTTATGGCTGATGCCGCCTTCGCACGGCACAAAGATCATCCCGGCCGGGCCCAGTTCAGCGACGAAAATCGCGTCATGCCCGGCGCCGCTGACAATGTCCATATGGCTCAAGCCCAATGCCTGGGCAGCCTCGCGCACGGCGTTGACGCAGGTCGGGTGAAAGTCCAGCGGCGGGAAGTCGGCGGTGGGCGTCAGTTCAAACGTCAAGCCGTGGCGGGCGGCCGCGTCTTCGATCACTGCGCGCACTTCATCGACCATGGCTTGCAGCTTGTCGGCGTGCAGGTGACGCAGGTCGATGGTCATGTGCACCTGGCCGGGGATCACGTTGCGCGAGCCAGGGTGCAGGTTAAGGCAGCCGACGGTGCCGCAGGCGTGAGGCTGATGCTGATGGGCGATACGGTTGACCGCGCTCACCACCTCGGCAGCGCCCACCAGGGCATCCTTGCGCAGGTGCATGGGCGTAGGGCCTGCATGCGCCTCGACGCCGGTGAGGGTCAGGTCGAACCACTTCTGGCCCAGGCAGCCCATCACAACCCCCAGGGTAATCGCCTGGTCCTCCAACACCGGGCCTTGCTCGATATGCGCCTCGAAATAAGCGCCCACCGGATGGCCCAGCACCACACGCGAACCGGCATAGCCGATGCGCTGCAATTCGCTGCCTACCGACAGGCCCTGGTCGTCGCGCTTGTCGAGGGTGTCCTGCAGGTCGAACTTCCCGGCAAATACCCCGGAGCCCATCATGCACGGCGGGAAGCGCGAGCCTTCTTCGTTGGTCCACACCACCACTTCGATGGGCGCCTGGGTTTCGATCTGCAAGTCATTGAGCGTGCGGATCACTTCCAGCCCGGCCATTACCCCGTAGCAACCGTCGAACTTGCCGCCGGTGGGCTGGGTGTCGATATGGCTGCCGGTCATGACTGGGGGCAGGGCGGGGTTGCGTCCAGGGCGCCGCGCGAAAATATTGCCGATGGCATCCACACTGACGCTGCACCCGGCGGCTTCGCACCACTGCACGAACAGGTCGCGGGCCTGGCGGTCCAGGTCGGTGAGGGCCAGGCGACACACGCCGCCCTTGGCCGTGGCGCCGAGCCGGGCCAGGTCCATCAGTGACTGCCACAAGCGGTCGCGGTTGATCAGCGGGGCATTGCTCTGGAGCGGTTGCGCAAGACTGTTCATCAGGAATCTCCACTCAGGCACTCAAGGCCAGGTAACGGTTTTTGATCGTCGGGTCGGCGCGGAAGTCAGCGGCGCTGCCCTCGTACACCACGCGGCCCTGTTCGAGCACATAATGGCGGTCGGCGAGCTTGTCGCAGACCATCAGGTTCTGTTCCACCAGCAACACCGGCAGGCCCTCGTCCTTGACCTTGCGCAGGATCTTCACCAACTCGTCAACGATCACCGGGGCCAGGCCTTCAGTGGGTTCGTCGAGGATCAGCAGCTTGGGGTCGTTCAGCAGGGCGCGGGCGATGGCGAGCATCTGCTGTTCGCCGCCGGACAACGCATGGCCGGCGTTTTTGCGCCGCTCCTTGAGGCGCGGGAACATGGCGTACACGTCTTCCAGTTGCCAGCGGCTGTGCTTGCGGGCCGCGATGCGCAGGTTTTCCTCCACCGTCAGCAGGCGGAAAATCCCGCGGTTTTCCGGCACCAGCGCCAAGCCCTGGCGCGCAATTTCAAAGATCTTTTGCCCCACCAACGCCTGGCCGTTGAAGTGGATCTGACCCTGGCGCGGGCAGATGATGCCGAGGATGCTGCGCAGGGTGGTGGTCTTGCCGGCACCGTTACGGCCGAGCAGGGTCACCAGTTCGCCGGGGTTGACGCTCAGCGACACGCCTTCAAGCACATGGCTTTTGTCGTAGTAGGAATGGATATTCTCGACGATCAGCATCAGGCAGCCTCCCCAAGATAGGCAGTACGCACACGTTCATCGGCGCGCACGAACTCCGGCGTGCCTTCCACCAGGATCTGCCCATGGCTCATCACCGTGATGCGCTGGCTGATGGACATGACGATGCTCATGTTGTGTTCGATCAACAGCACCGTATGGTCGCGCCCAAGGTCGCTGATCAGTTGGGTCATGATCGGAATATCGTCGATGCCCATGCCCGAGGTGGGCTCGTCGAGCATCAACAGTTTGGGTTTGGAGCAGATCGACATGCCCACCTCCAGCACCCGTTGCTGGCCGTGGGACAACTCACCGGCCAGGGTGTCGGCGCGTGCCGTGAGTTGCAGGCGTTCCAGCACCTGGTCGGCCATCTCCAGGTGTTCGCGCTGGCTGTCCACCCGACGCCAGAAGTTCAAGGCACGCGAGCCATCGCGGCCTTGGGCGGCCAGGCGCAGGTTTTCGCGCACGCTGAGGTTCTGGAACAGGCTGGTGAGTTGGAACGAGCGCGCCATGCCCAGGCCGACGCGGCCGTGGGCGGGCTTGCGCATCAGGTTCTTGCCGTCGAAATGGATCGCCCCGGCGGTGGCCTGGCGTTCACCCGTCAGGCAGTGGAACAGGCTGGTCTTGCCCGCGCCGTTGGGGCCGATGATGGTGTGGATGGTGCCGGCTTCGACCTTGAGGTTGACGCCATTGACCGCATGGAACGCGCCGTAAGCCAGCTCCAGGTTCTGGGTTTCCAGCAAGATACTCATAGCCCGTCCTCCTTGGCGACGACCGCGGGTTTGCGCGCGCCGCGCACCTTCTCGAATAGCGACGCGAGGCCGCCCCACAAACCGCCGCGCATGAAGATCACCACCAGGATCAGGATTGCCCCCAGCAGCATCAGCCAGCGCGGCCACAGGTCGGAGAGAAAGTCGCCCAGCAGCACGATGGAGCCGGCGCCCAGCAGCGAGCCGAACAGCGAGCCGGTGCCGCCGACGATGGTCATGATCAGGATGTTCTCGGACATTGCCAGGTCGATATTCGACAGCGGCACAAAGTGCAGCAGCATGGCGTACAGCGCCCCGGCAATCCCGGTGACCGCACCGGACAGCACGAACACCAGGATCTTGAAGTGGCGCGTGTCGTAGCCGATGGCCGAGGCGCGGGTTTCGTTCTCGCGGATCGCCATCAGCGTACTGCCAAACGGCGAAGCGATGACCCGGCGTGCGCCGATGAAGATCAGCAGGAACAGCACCGCGACAAAACCATAGAAGGCACGGGCATCGGCCAGGGACAGCAGCACGGTGTCGCCCACACGAATCTCCGGGCGCGGCACGCTGAGCAGGCCGTTGTCGCCGCCGGTCCAGTCGCTCAGGGTGTAGGCGACGAAGTACGCCATCTGGCTGAACGCCAACGTGAGCATCACGAAGTAAATGCCCGTGCGCCGAATCGCCAGGGCGCCCACCAGCAGCGCCAGGAAACCACCGGCAATCGCCGCGCCGAGCAACGCGGTGAACAGGCCCAGTTGCAGGTGGATCATCAACAGCGCCGCACAATAAGCACCGGCACCAAAGAAGATGCCTTGGCCGAAGGACAGCAGCCCGGTATAGCCCAGCAGCAGGTTGCAGGCGAGGGCGGCCATGGCAAAGATGAGGATCTCGGTGGCCAGGGTCGCCGAGGGCAACACCAACGGCAGGCCGATCAGCACGGCCAACACCCACAGCAACATGGCTCTGGATTGGGTCTTGGCAAACGGCAGCGGGTTTTTATCGCTCATGTCAGGCTCTCCCGAACAGGCCATAAGGGCGTACCAGAATCACCACGGCCATGGCGCCGTAGATCATCAGGCTCGCACCCTGGGGCCAGAGTGTGGTCATCAGGCTTTGCACCACGCCCACCAGCAAACCGCCGACCAGCGCACCGCTGAACGAGCCCATGCCGCCGATCACCACCACCACGAAGGCGATGCCCAGAATCTCCGGGCCGACAAAGGGCTGGGCGCCGCGCAAGGGCGCAAACAACACCCCAGCGACACCGGCCAGGGCGACGCCGAGGGCGAAGGTCATGGAGAACAGGCGGAAAATATTGGTGCCCAGTAGTGACACGGTTTCGGTGCTTTCACTGCCAGCGCGCACCAGAGCACCGAAGCGCGTACGCTCCAGCAGCAGCCACAGGCCCAGGCCCACCAGCCCGGAAAACACGATAAGGAACAGGCGGTAGTAGGGGTAGACGAAATCACCTACCACCAGCACGCCGCGCAACAGTTCCGGCACGGCGACGCTTTTGCCCACCGGCCCCCAGATCATCACGCTGGCTTCCTGGATGATCAGGGCGATCCCCAGGGTCACCAGAATCTGGAACATGTGTGGCAAGTGGTAGATGCGCTGGATGAGCAAGCGCTCGATCACCCAGGCCAGCGCGGCCACCACCAGCGGCGCGATCAGCAGCGCCAGCCAGAAGTTGCCGGTGAGGCTCACCGCGGTGTAGCAGATGTAGGCGCCGAGCAGGAAGAACGCGCCGTGGGCGAAGTTGACGAAGTTGAGCAGGCCGAAAATGATCGTCAGCCCTACCGCGATCAGGAAGTAGATCATCCCCAGCCCAAGGCCGTTGAGAATCTGGAACAGGTACAAATTAAGCATGCAGGCACCCTCCGCAGACGGCCGCTTGCACGGCCCTGCGCGACAAAAGTTAAGCGGTCAGCCGAGCGCGCAGCCCGTCGCCTCGACTGCGGGGAACGATTGGCCAGCGCTGAGCACTTTGGCCAGGTCGTCCTTGTCGGCCATGTCGCCGCTGGCCTTGCCGATCAGTAGGTAGTAATCCTTGATCACCTGGTGGTCGCCGGCGCGGATTGACTCCTTGCCGGTCGGGCCTTCGTAGCTCAAGCCTTGCAGGGCCTTGGCCACGGTCGGGCCGTCGAAGCTGCCGGTGGCAATGATGGTGTCGAGCATGACTTTGGTGCTGATGTAGTCGGCGGCCAGCGGGTAGGTGGGGTTGATGCCGTACTGGGCCTGGGTCAGCTTGACCAGTTCACGGTTGAGCGGGGTGTCGACCTGGTGCCAGTACTGTGCGCCGAGGTACACGCCCTCGAGCACATCGCTGCCCAGTTCCTGGAACTGATCCAGGCCGGCAGACCACACCAGCAGCACCTTCATGCGCTCCTTGATGCCGAAGTTCACGGCCTGGCGCAGGGTGTTGGACGATTGGCTGCCAAAGTTGAGCAGCACCAGCACATCGGGCTTGGTGGAAATGGCGTTGGTCAGGTAGCCGGAGAATTCCTGTTCCTGCAACGAGTGGTAGCTGTTGCCCACGTGTTCCAGGCCATGCTCCTTGAGCACGTTTCTGGCGCCTTCGAGCAAGGCTTCGCCGAACACGTATTGCGGGGTGATGGTGTACCAGCGCTTGGCGTCCGGCAGCAGCTTGATCAGCGGCACCATGGTTTCGCGTATCGCGCCGTAGGTGGGCACCGACCAGCGGAAGGTCGCCTTGTTGCAGTCCTTGCCTGTCACTTCATCGGCGCCCACCGGGGTCATGAACACGCCGCCGACCTTGTCCACTTCCTTGGCCACTGCCAGCGCGGAAGACGACAGCGTGCATCCCTGGAAGAACCGTGCGCCGTCCTGCGCGATGGCCTCCTGCACCTTGCGCACTGCCTTGCCGGCGTTGCCTTCGGTGTCGATGACCTTGTAGTTCAGTGGGCGGCCGAGCAATTCGGGGTGTTGCTGCACCGCCAGGCGCGAACCCATGTCGGCAAATTTGCCATAGCTGGCAAAGGCGCCAGACATGGACTTGAGGCCGTAAAAGGTAAAGGGCTCGGCGGCGAATGCCGAACGCACGCTCAGCGGAAGGCTGAGGGCGGCGGCCGCGGTGAGGCTGGCTTTCAATAACGTACGACGCTGCATGGGGTGACTCCCTGGTTTAGTTATTGGCAGGAGCGGCAAGGGCGATACGGTGGAGCAAGGGCCTGTGGGCAGGCTTGTTATTGGATAACTCGATTTCGCGGGTGAACGGGTCAACTGTGGGAGCTGGCTTGCCTGCGATGGCATCGACTCGGTCCCCTGTAACACCGAGGCGCCCGCATCGCAGGCAAGCCAGCTCCCACATTGATCGGGTTCCCACATTGGATTGTTGGCGTGTTTAAGGGTGGTCGAACTCCAGTAGGAAATGCGGGCTCACCTGGCCTTCCAGCGCGGTCATATGGTGTTCGGCATCGCACATGTGTTCATGCATCAAGCTGCGCACCGCGCTTTCGTCCCCGGCGCGAAAGGCGATCAGCAGTTGCTTGTGATAGTCGAGGTTGGCCGCGTCGAACTGCTTGCGTTTGGGCTTGTAGGCTTTTTTCAGCACCACCAGGTCGCGCAGCAAGTCATTGAGAAACTGCGCCATGAAGCTCAGCAGCGGGTTGGGGCAGGCCCGGGCCAGCAGGTTGTGGAACTCCAGTTCCGCCAGGCGCTGTTCGCGCTGGCCGGCTTCGCTGTCTTCGGGGGCGCTGCAAAAATCCACATTGGCTTGCAGGGCGGTGTAATCGTTTTCGCTCAAACGCCCGAGCACCGACACCGCCAATTCCACTTCGATGACCTTGCGCAGTTGGTAGACCTGCTCGCCGTCAAGGTGCTGGAAGTGCAAGTAATTGCGCAAGGCGCGGCTGGCCGGCTCGGTGCCGGCCTGGTTCAAGTAAGCCCCGCCGCTGGGGCCGGTGCGCGTGCTCACCAGGCCCTCCACTTCCAACGCCTTGAGCGCTTCGCGTGCCGAACCCTTGGAACACTGGAAGCTTTCCATCAGCTCGCGTTCGGTGGGCAGGCGGTCGCCGGGCTTCAAGGCGTCGGTGACGATCGAGCGCTTGACCGACTCGACAATCACATCGGACAGCTTCTGGCGTTTGCGGCGTAGCGGGCGAGTCAACATGGCGGTGATTTATCGTATTAATGCGGATAAATAGCACTTAATAACGATTGGGGAAGTGCGTCAACGCAGGCTGTCGTTTTTGGTGGCAAGAGGTCGTAAATGCGTGGGCTACTTACTCCCAGGCGCTGAGGTCGAGACAGCGCGTGGACGCCGGCGGTTGTCTACCATAAGCGAGAAAATCCCCCAGCCAGCGGTTGACGCAGCCGTCGGCGCCTGCGCGCGCCGACTCCTTGAGCAAGAGTTGCTCGACACCGGTGGCGACTGCTTCGCCAGGCTCGGCATTGATCAGCACCATGCGCCCGACACGCTCGGGAAACAGCGTGCCGTAGCGGCTGCCGAGGCGGGTGGCAGCGGCGTTGCCCAGGTAGTTGAGGCGCGCCTCGTCAAGTTGCCCGCGCACGAACTCCATGTCCCGCGCGGCCTGTTCCACGGCATTGCCCTCGCGCAGGTCGCGGGCGCTCAGCTCGATGACGTCATAACGGTCGACCAGGGTGCGATAGGCCTGGGTGGCAAGCGACTCCCAGCGGCTGGCGAGGTGAAGAACGAAAGGCGCGTCCTTGGCCTGGAGGGGTTCGCCGGCCTGGATGAACACGACACCTTCACGGTTGAGCGGTTGCCGTGCGCCTACCCGTGTCACGCTCAAGCTTAGGCGGCCGCGCTGGGGGGCGGCATGGTCGCGGGGGACGTTGACCAGGCCGCATTGGGTGCGGCCAACCACTTGCGGGTTCAAGTGCGCCGTCGTGGTGAGGGGGCAGTCCAGCAGCCAGTCGATTGCGGTGGGGGCGATCAAGGGCTTGGCCAGCGCCAGGTTCGGTATCAACCAGCAGCCAATGCAGGCCAGGCCTTTTACAACAACGCTGGGTTTCATCATGAGGTCCCGGGCTTCCGTGTGATAACGGCTTTTTTACCAAGGACCTTGAGGTGGAGAATGTAGGGTGAAGAAACAACTCGTGTATGAAATATGAGTTTCGTTTATCAGATGTTGGTTTTCCAGCCACCGCCTAATGCCTTGTACAGGGCGATGCTGGCTTGTAGGCGCGACAGGCGCAGTAGCACGTTCTGGTCCTGGGCGCCGTACAAAGTGCGCTGGGTTTCCAGCACCGTGAGCAGGTCTTCGGCACCGGCTTCGTAGCGGCTCTGGGCAATCTGAAACGCGGTCTGCGCCTGTTGCAGCTCCTCGCTTTGCCACTGGCGTTGCTGGTCAAGGCGGGTGATGCTGCTGAGGGCTTTTTCCACATCGGCAAAGCCATTGATGATCGCCCCGCGGTAGCTTTGCAGCAGTTCATCCTGGCGTGCCCGAGCCTTGTCGCGCTCGGCGCTCAGCCGGCCATTGTTGAAGATTGGCGCCATCAGGCCCGAGGTCAGGGTGTAGAAGGGGCTGCGCAAGACCTCTTGGGCCTTGTATGCGCCAGAGCCGAGGGTCGCGCCCAATGTCACTGAAGGCAGCATCGCTGCACGGGCCACCGTGACATCGGCACGGGCCGCTGCCAACTGGGCTTCGGCCTGGGCGAGGTCGGGGCGCCGGCTCAATAACTGGCTCGGTACACCGGGCCCGATACTCGGCCAGGTCAATGCCTGGAAGGGTTCAGCGCCCAGGTCCAGGGCCTGTACGGGTTGGCCGAGCAAGGCGGCCAAAGTGATTTGCGACTCTTCGACCGATTGCTGGATCAGCGGCAACTGCCGTTGCTGGCTGGCCACCAGGCTCTTCTGTTGAGCCAGTTCCAGGGCCGTGGCGGAACCGGCGTCGTGGCGGGTCTGTACCAGGTTCAGCACATTGCGCGCATTCGCCAGGTTGAGCTCGGCAATCTGCAGGCGCTGGCGTGCGGCCAGGGTTTGCGCGTAGCGGTCGGCGACATTGCTGAGCAGGGTCAGCTCCACGTTGGCCTGATCGAACTCACTGGCGTGCAGGCTCTGCACGGCGCTGTCGCGCGCAGCGGCGCGGCCCCCCCAGAAGTCGATTTCATAGCTGGCGGTGAGGCTGGCGTCATAGCTGTTGACGGTCCGATTGCTTTCGGTGGCGTCCAGGTCCGAGTTGCCGCTGCCGCGCAACAGCCTTTGCCGGCTGGCGGTGAGGTTGAACTTCAGTTCCGGCAGCAGCGGTGCGCCGGCAATCACCGCCGTGGCCTGGGCCTGACGGACCCGCGCCATGGCGGCTGCTACGTCGAAACTGTCACGACGGGCCTGGTCGATCAGGCGGTTCAACGCCGGGCTGCCAAACTGCGTCCACCAGCGCTGGTTGATGGCTTGGGTCGCTTCGCGTTCTGCATAGTGCCAGGTGGCGGGCGTGGCGAGGCCGCTGTCGATGGCCGGCGGGTTAGCGCCACAGGCCGTGAGCAACAGGCACACACTGAACGCTGACAGTTGTGGAGTGAGAGATCGTTTATTCACTGGTCAACGCCTTAACCGGATCGAGCCGGGCAGCTTTACGGGCCGGCATGAAGCCGAATACGACGCCGGTGACCAGCGCACAGCCAAACGCGCCGAGCACCGCCACCAGGGAAAACTGCACCGCCACTTCAGCCAGCACCAGCACGCCGCCCACCAGCAATGCCAGGGCAATACCGAACAGGCCGCCGACCACCGAGAGCATCACCGCCTCGGTGAGGAACTGGCGCAGGATGTCGCGCTGGCGCGCCCCGGTGGCCATACGGATGCCGATTTCACGGGTGCGTTCGCGCACGGTCATCAACATGATATTCATCACGCCGATGCCGCCCACCAGCAGCGAGATCGCCGCAATCGAGCCGAGCATCAGCGACAGGGTGTTCTGGGTGCGGGCTTCGGCCTGAATCATCGCGGCATTGTTGGTCAGCTCGTAGTCGCGCTTGCCGTTGTGCAGCTTCAGCATCAACTGGTCGATGGCGCGTTCGGCTTCATGCACCTTGCGTGCATCGGTGGTGGCAATCGCCACGTATTCGGGGTTGTAGCTGCCGAACAGGCGGACACTGGCGGCGCTGTAGGGAATGGCGACACGGTCGTCACTGTCCTTGTTGCCGGAGCTTGAGCCTTTTTCCGCGAGCACGCCGACCACCTGGAAGGGTACGTTCTCGATCAGGATGTACTGGCCGATAGGGTTGGCCACGTCCTTGAACAATTTTTGGCGGATGCGCGCGCCGATCACGGCGACCGTGGCGGCGGCGCGTTCGTCGGCCTCGGTGAAGTAGCTGCCCTCGACCACCGGCCAGTTGAAGATCTCCGGGAAGTTGGTGTCGTTGCCCCCCACGTAAGCCATGTAGTCGACGTTGCCGAAGCGCACTCCCGCGTCGGTGCCGTTGACCGGCATGATGCGCTTGACCTGAGGCAGCGTCGCCAGGGCCGCGACATCGTTGAGGGACACGATACCCAGCGGCGTACGCGGGTTGGGCGAAGACCCGCTGAGGTAGATGATATTGGAGCCGAACGCGCCCATCTGCGCCATGACCTGGCGCTTGCTGCCTTCGCCCACTGCCAGCATCACCACCACCGACGCGACGCCGATGATGATGCCCAACAGCGTCAGCGCCGTGCGAAAACGGTTGATCCACATCACCCGCCAGGCGGCCTGCACGGCATCCAGCAATTCGGCTTTCCAGGCACCATTGTGCTCGGCGCCGTCGACCAGGCGTTGGCGCAGGTCCACGGCGTGCAAGGCGCCGGCCGCCACGCTGGGTGTGGCCGCGCGGGTGTCAGCCGAATCGCTGATGATCTGGCCGTCGCGAATCTCGATGATGCGGTTGGCTCGCGCCGCCACTTCACGGTCGTGGGTAATCAGAATGACCACATGGCCCTGGCTCGCCAGTTCGTCGAGCAAGGCCATGACCTCGGCGCCGCTATGGCTGTCGAGGGCGCCGGTGGGTTCGTCGGCGAGGATGATATGGCCGCCGTTCATCAGGGCGCGGGCGATGGACACCCGTTGCTGTTGCCCACCCGACAGCTGGTGCGGCCGATTGCCGGTGCGCTCGGCCAGGCCCAGGCGGGTGAGCAGGGCGCTGGCGCGGGCATGGCGTTCGGCGGCGCTGATGCCGGCATAGATCGCCGGCATCTCGACGTTTTCCTGGGCGGAGCCTGAGGGAATCAAGTGGTAGCCCTGAAACACAAAACCGAAGGCTTCGCGGCGTAGCCAGGCCAGTTCGTCGCTGCCCAGGTGGGCGACGTTTTCCCCGGCGAACAGGTAGTCGCCCTCGGTGGGGCGGTCGAGGCAGCCGAGGATGTTCATCAGCGTCGATTTACCCGAGCCCGACGCGCCGACAATGGCGACGAACTCGCCGGCATGGATCGACAGGTCGATGCCGCGCAACACATCGACCTGCGGGCTGTCGCCGCCGCCGTAGGATTTGCGGATGCCTTTGAGTTCAATCAGGGGCGTGGTCATTTCAGCCCCCATGGCTATCAACCGGGCCGATCAACAGGTGGTCGCCCTCGCTCAACCCCTCGAGCACTTCCACCCGCAGGCGGTCGCTGATGCCCAGGCGCACTTCACGGTCTTCGATGGCTCCGTTTTTGGCGACCACCCGGGCGATTTGCGCTGCGGAGCCGGGCACGCTTTGCAAGGCGGCGACGGGTACGGAGAGGGCGTCCTTGACTTGGCTGGCGACGAAAAAGACCTGGGTGGTCATCTCGGCCATCAGCGCGTTGTCGGCGTTGTCCACGTCCAGCAGCACCGTGTACAGCACCACTCGGCCAGTGCCGCTCTTGCTGGTGCTGCTCGGGCTGCCGCTGCCCTGGGTTTCGTTCAAGGGTTTGGGCGGGATCGGCAGGATCTGGCGCACGGTGCTGGTCCAGCGCCGGCTGCCACCGCTCAGAGTGGTGAAATACGCGCTCATGCCGGGTTTGACATGGCCGATGTCGGCTTCGGAGACTTCCGCCCACACCGTCATGGGCGACAGCTTGGCGATGCGCAGGATCAGCGGCGTTTGCTGTTGCGCGTTGAGGGTCTGGCCGACGCGTGCATCCACGGCCACCACGGTACCGGTCATTGGCGCGTAGATGCGCGTGTAGCCCAACTCGGCTTCATCGCTGCGCAGGCTGGCCTGGGCCTGGCGGATCTGTGCCTGGAACATCTGCACCCGCGCCTGGGTCGCGCTGAGTTCCGCCTTGGCGGTCTGCACGTCTTCCTCGCGGGTGGCGTTGCCGGCACTCAGGCGCTGCTGACGCTGGTACTTCTGATGGGCCAGTTGGTGCTGGGCTTTCTGCTCCTGCAACTGAGCCTGCAGGTTTTCGATGGCATAGCGGCTGGCGTCGAGCTTGGCTTTTTGCGTGGCGGGGTCGATCTCCACCAGCAATTGGCCCTCTTGGACCTGGTCACCGGCCTCGACGTGGATCTTGCGGATCTGCCCGGAGGCTTGGGCGCCGACGTCTACGTAACGTCGCGGTTGCAGGGTGCCCAGGGCGGTGACGCTGTTTTCGATGTCGGCGCGGGTCACGGTGACGGTGGCCAGGGCGTCGCGGCCCGGCGTCAGGCCCTGCCAGGTGGCAAACGCAACGATGGGAATCAGGCACGCCACCACAAGCAGGGCGCGTCGGGCAGGTCGAGGGCGTTTCATGGGTAGCTTCCAGCCAGGAAAGTTCGGGGCGCAGTCGCGCAGAGCTGACAGGTAAACGAGGAAAATGCCCCGGAATTTAGGCTGTTACATAAGTAGTTACAGCGCCAATTGCGAAAAAAACCGACCGCTGATGAGAGAGTTCTTTAAAAGTAGATGAGAATTACTATAAATTGCACACACTCAAACTGCCATCATCGGTGATGGCAAAACCGCCAATGATTGCGGGCGCATCCAGGTAAGGGGATGCGCTCTTGGGTTTTTCGCGAGCAAGCTCGCTCCTACAGGGGCCGGGTGTCGTTTGTACCAAGGCCGTGGGGTCAGGAGTCATGTTGGAAAACTACTATCGCGAGCTGGTGTGTTTCCTCAACGCCAAGCTGGGCAACCGTCAGGTGGCCGAAGATGTGGTGCATGACGCTTATGTGCGGGTGCTCGAGCGCGCAAGCGACACCCCGATCGAACAGCCCCGCGCCTTCCTGTACCGCACCGCCTTGAACCTGGTGATCGACGGCCATCGGCGCAACGCCGTGCGCCAAACCGAGCCCCTGGAGGTGCTGGACAGCGAAGAGCGCTTCGCCGCCTGTTCCCCCCACGCCAGCCACGATCAGGGCCAGCGCCTGGAGATGCTCGAGCGCGCCTTGGCCGAGCTGCCGGTGGCCTGTCGCGATAGTTTCCTATTGCGCAAGCTCGAAGGCCTGTCCCATGTGCAAATCGCTGAACGCCTGAACATTTCCCGCAGTCTGGTGGAAAAACACATCGTCAATGCGATGAAGCACTGCCGGGTGCGCATGCGCGAGTGGGAAGCGCACTGATCGGCTGTTAGTTAAATTTTATTTCACTGTCCTCGTTTCCTATCAACACACGGCCTGTTGTTCAGGCCATGAAGGTATTCCCGCCCCACCGCCATGGGGCTTATCCAGAGGACACTGGAATGACACAGGCAATTGCTTCGCCCGCGGTTCATGACCTGATCGGGATCGGTTTCGGCCCTTCGAACCTGGCGCTGGCCATCGCCCTGCAGGAGCGTGAAAAGGCCCAGGGCAAGCTGGACGTGCTGTTTCTCGACAAACAAGCCGACTACCGCTGGCACGGCAATACCCTGGTGACCCAGAGTGAACTGCAGATTTCGTTCCTCAAGGACCTGGTGACCCTGCGCAACCCCACCAGCCCGTACTCCTTCGTCAACTACCTCAAGGCCCACGACCGCCTGGTGGACTTCATCAACCTGGGCACCTTTTACCCTTGCCGCATGGAGTACAACGACTACCTGCGCTGGGTGGCGGGGCAGTTCCAGGCCCAGGCCAACTACGGCGAGGAAGTGCTGGCCATCGAGCCGATCCTGCATCAGCAACAGGTCGAGGCGTTGCGCGTGATCTCCCGTGATGCCCAAGGCGAGCAGCATGTGCGCACCACCCGTTCGGTGGTGGTCAGCGCCGGCGGCACACCGCGCATCCCCGAGGCATTCAAGGCGCTCAAGGGCGATAGCCGGGTGTTTCACCATTCCCAGTACCTGGAGCGCATGGCCAGCCAGCCGTGCGTAGACGGCAAGCCGATGCGCATCGCCGTGATCGGCGGCGGCCAGAGCGCGGCAGAAGCTTTTATCGACCTCAATGACAGCTTCCCGTCGGTGCAGGTCGACATGATCCTGCGCGGTTCGGCGCTCAAACCGGCCGACGACAGCCCGTTCGTCAACGAAGTGTTCTCGCCGGCCTTTACTGACCTGGTGTTCCAGCAAGTCGGTGCCGAGCGTGAGCGTTTGGTCGCCGAATACCAGAACACCAACTACTCGGTAGTGGACCTGGACCTGATCGAGCGAATCTACGGGATTTTCTACCGCCAGAAAGTCTCCGGCATCGCCCGCCAGGCGTTCCGCACCCTGACCGTAGTGGAGAAGGCCACCCCAGGCCCGCTGGGTATCGAACTGGCCCTGCGCAATAGCGCCACCGGCGAAAACAGCCTCAACCATTACGACGCGGTAATCCTGGCCACCGGCTACGAGCGCCAGATGCACCGTGAACTGCTGGCGCCGCTGCAAGCCTACATGGGCGACTTTGAAGTGGCCCGCGACTACCGCATCGTCACCGACGAGCGCTGCAAGGCTGGCATCTACATCCAGGGCTTCAGCCAGGCCAGCCATGGCTTGAGCGATACCTTGCTGTCGGTGCTGCCGATTCGGGCGGATGAGATTGCGGCGTCGTTGTATGCGCTGGACCATCACCGTGGCAAGGCGCGTTCGGTGCAGGACTTGCTGCTGGCAACCGCCAGCTGACCGATCCCCTTATTGTGGCGAGGGAGCTTGCTCCCGTTCGGGGGCGCAGCGCCCGCAAGCTTTTGGGGCCGCTTCGCAGCCCAGCGGGAGCAAGCTCCCTCGCCACAAGAGCTCGCTCCTACAGACGGCACTTGTGACAAAGTGTGGCTATTGGTACTGTACAAAAAACCAGTATCGGTAGCCCTCCATGCAGTTGATCGAAAAACTCAGCATCCTCGCCGACGCCGCCAAGTACGACGCGTCCTGCGCCAGCAGTGGCGCGCCCAAGCGCAGTTCCGAGGGCAAGGCGGGGCTGGGTTCCACCAATGGCATGGGCATCTGCCACAGCTACACGCCCGATGGCCGTTGCGTGTCGTTGCTCAAGGTGTTGCTCACCAACTTCTGCCTCTACGACTGCCAATACTGCGTCAACCGCCGCTCCAGCGACGTGCCCCGTGCGCGCTTCAGCCCGGAGGAGGTGGTCACCCTGACCCTGGATTTCTACAAGCGCAATTGCGTCAGTGGGCTGTTCCTCAGTTCCGGCATCATCCGTTCGTCGGACTACACCATGGAGCAACTGGTGCGGGTCGCCAAACTGCTGCGCGAAGAGCATGACTTTCGCGGTTATATCCACCTCAAGACCATCCCCGATGCCGACCCGGCCCTGATCGCCGAGGCTGGCCGTTATGCCGATCGCCTCAGCGTGAATATCGAACTGCCCACCGACGCCAGCCTGCAGACCCTGGCGCCCGAGAAGCAGATCGGCTCGATCAAGCAGGCCATGCAGACCATCTACACCGGCGAACAGACGGTGCTCAACGAACCCCGCGCGCCACGTTTCGCTCCGGCCGGGCAGAGCACGCAGATGATCGTCGGTGCCGACGACACCGACGACAGCACCATCCTGCACGGTGCCGAGGCGTTGTACGGTAATTTCAAGCTGCGCCGCGTGTATTACTCGGCGTTCAGCCCCATCCCCAACAGCCCGAAAAGCGTACCCCTGGCCGCGCCGCCCTTGATGCGCGAGCACCGCTTGTACCAGGCTGATTTCCTGCTGCGCAGCTACGGTTTCAGCGCCAATGAGCTGTTCGCCGGCCCCGGTGACCTGGCACTGGATATCGACCCCAAGCTGGCCTGGGCCCTGGAGCATCGCGAGGTGTTCCCCCTGGACCTGAACCGCGCCGAGCCGACCCTGATCGCACGTATCCCCGGCATCGGCCTGCGCACCACCCAGCGCCTGGTCGACCTGCGCCGTGAACGCAAGATCCGCTTCGAAGACCTGGCGCGCATGCGCTGCGTGCTGGCCAAGGCCAAGCCGTTTTTCATCACCAGCGACTACCACCCGCAGCAGGCCGACAGCACCAGTGTGTTGTTGCGCGAACAATTGCGTGACCGTCCGCAGCCGCAACAGATGGGGCTGTGGGGATGATCAGCCTGGAGTGCGACAACCTGTTCAGCACCTGGCGCGAACAGGCCCGCTGGTTGCTCAGCCATCAGGTCGACCCCAGCCAGGTCAGTTGGGGCGAGGTGCAGGCGGCGGACCTGTTTGCTACCGATGAACCTATCCCACCAGGGTTGGGGCCGTTTCAGGCGCGCATACCCAAGGCGTTGTTGCAATTGCTGGAGTCCGCTGCCTGTTATCACGGTGATCAGCGCTGGAGCCTGTTGTATGAAGTGCTGTGGCGGGTCAGCCATGGTGATCGCACGGCCATGCTCGCGGGTGACAAGCTGGGCAGCGAATTGCAGCGGCGCATCAAGCAAGTCAGCCGGGAAGCCCACCACTTGCATGCGTTTGTGCGCTTCATCGCGCTGCCGGACGGGGCCGGGCCGGAACTGCCGGAGTACGTGGCCTGGCATGAGCCGGCCCATGACATTCTCAAGAGCGCCAGCGAGCATTTTATCGGGCGCATGGGCCGCCATCGCTGGATGATCGCCACGCCCCTGGACGGGGTGTATTACAACGGCGAGCAATTGATTCATCAGCGCCAGTGCCCCGAGGCCTGGCAGCAACTGGCGCAGAATGTTGAAGATCCCCACAGTGCGATGTGGTTGACCTACTACAGCCACATCTTCAACCCGGCGCGGCTGAACCCCAAGGTGATGGAAGGGCATTTACCCAGCCGCTTCTGGAAGAATTTGCCGGAGGGCAAGTTGATCCCGGGGCTGATCAGCGAGGCGCGTACGGGCAAGCAGAAGGATGGGCAGGCGAAGCTGGTGGGTGCCAAGCCAGGCAAAAGAATTGCAAACCCGGTCAATGTGGGAGCTGGCTTGCCTGCGATAGCGGTCGACCCGTCAGATGTGGGGTGACTGATTGATCGTTCCCACGCTCTGCGTGGGAACGCCACCCTGGACGCTCCGCGTCTGCTCTTGAAGTTGTGACGCGGAGCGTCATTGGATGCATTCCCACGCAGAGTGTGGGAACGAGCTAGCTGGTTCAGGCCAGTTCGGTCGCGGTGTTCTTGACCACCGCCAACTCCGGATGCGCCACCAGCTTATCAATGTGCAACTCATCATTGTTCAACCAGGTCTCGGTCAGCACCCGGTAATGCTCCATATCCCGGCAGCGCATGCGCAGGCTGTAGTCGAACGGCCCGCTGATCAACTGGCATTCGAATACCTGCGGGCAGGCTTTCACGCAGGCTTCGAAGGCCTTTTGCGCCGAGCGCCCGCTTTGGTTGGACAGGGCCACCAGCACCAGCAGCGACAGCCCCGGTGAGACCATCTGCACATCGATGATCGCCCCATACCCACGGATCACCCCGCGTCGCTCCAGCTTGCGCACCCGCTCCAGGCAGGGCCTGGGGGTGAGGTGCACCAATGACGAGAGCTTTTCGTAGGTGATACGCCCCTGATGCCTGAGTACGTCGATGATCGCTTCGTCGATGCGATCCAGCGTAGGGGAAGAATGGGGTCCGTTGGCCTTGGTATCCATGAGTTCACTTCAAACGGTTGGAAAGAAATTGCTGCAAGCGTTCGCTGGTGGGATGGTCGAGGATCTCGGCGCCGCCGTGTTCTTCGACTCGGCCCTGGTGCAGGAACAGTACTTGGCTGGACACCTGGCGGGCAAAGCCCATTTCGTGGGTGACCATCAGCATGGTACGACCTTCCTCGGCCAACGTCTGTATGACTTTAAGCACTTCTCCTACAAGCTCCGGGTCCAGGGCCGAGGTGGGTTCATCAAACAGGATGATCTCCGGCTCCATCGCCAGCGCTCGCGCAATCGCCACCCGCTGCTGCTGGCCACCGGACAGGAACGCCGGATATTGGTCCGCCACGCGGCTCGGCAGGCCGACCTTGTCCAGGTACAGCCGCGCACGTTTCTCGGCTTCGGCGGCGCTCACGTTCAGCACCCGGCGCGGGGCCATGGTGATGTTTTCCAGCACGGTCATGTGGCTCCACAGGTTGAAGTGCTGGAACACCATGGCCAGGCGCGTGCGCAGGTTTTGCAGTTGCGCCTGGTGCGGCGCGCGGGTGCCGGCGCGGCCTGGTTGCATTTCGATGCTGATGCCGTCCAGGGTGATCACCCCGGCGTCAGGCTGTTCCAGAAAATTGATGCACCGCAGCATCGTGCTTTTGCCCGAACCGCTGGCGCCGATCAAGCTGATCACATCGCCCTGGCGTGCGTTGAGGGACACGCCCTTGAGCACTTCGTGTTCGCCGTAGCGTTTATGGATACCTTCGACTTGCAGCTTGATGGCCGCCGTGGCGGTGTTGCCGACGGGTACATCCATTGGATAAGCGGCCAGGGCCTGCGCGGACTGATTCATGGGTTAGCCTCGGGTAGGAACAAGAAAGCGCATCCAGCGACGTTCGGCCAGCCTGAACAGGCCCACCAGTGCAAAGGACAGCAGCATGTAAAGCAGGGCGGCGATGCCGAAAGCCTGGAAGGTCAGGAACGTCTCGGCATTCGCATCGCGGGCGACCTTGAGGATGTCGGCGACGGTGGCGGTGAACGCCAGCGACGTGGCGTGCAGCATCAGGATCATTTCATTGCTGTAGGCCGGCAGGGCGCGACGCAATGCTGCGGGCACGATCACAAACAGGTTCAGCCGCCAGCCGTGCAGGCCATAGGCGCGTGCCGCTTCGATCTCGCCATGGGGAATGTTGCGGATTGCCCCGGCGAAGATTTCCACGGTGTAGGCGCAGGTGTTGAGCACAAACGCCAACAGCGTGCAGTTCAGCGCATTGCGGAAAAACTGGTTGAGCAGGGCGTTGTCCTGCACCACTTCCAGGCTGTACAGCCCGGTGTAGCAAATCAGCAGTTGGATATACAGCGGCGTGCCGCGGAACAGGTAGGTGTAGACCTCCACCGGCCAGCGCAGCCAGAAATGCTCTGAGACGCGTGCCAGCGCCAGGGGGATCGACAGGGCGAAGCCCAGTACCACCGAGATAATGAACAGCCACAAGGTCATGGCGACACCGGACAGGCCGCTGCCATCGCTGAACAGGTAGGCCAGGCCGTATTGCTGGAACAATTCGATCATCGCGCCATCCCCTTGATGCCCAGGTTATAGCGCCGTTCCAGGCGCTTGAAGATGCGGTTGGAGAGGGTGGTAATCACCAGGTACACCAGGCCCGCGAGGATCAGGAAGTACAGCGGCTCGCTGGTGGACTTGCCGGCGTTCTGCGCGGCCTTGACCAGGTCTGACAGGCCGATGATCGACACCAGCGCCGTGGACTTGAGCAGCACCAGCCAGTTATTGCCCAGGCCCGGCAGGGCAAAGCGCATCAGTTGCGGGAACAGCACCAGGTGAAAGCGCTGCCAGCGGCTCAGGCCGTAGGCGGTGGCGGCTTCCAGTTGGCCGGCCGGCACGCTGAGGATCGCACCCCGGAAGTTCTCGGTGAAATACGCGCCGTAGATAAACCCCAGGGTGATCACCCCGGCGGTAAACGGGTCGATTTCAACGTAGTCCCAGCCGAACGCTTCGGTCAGGTCGTTGAGCCACAGTTGCAGGCTGTAGAAGATCAGCAGGATCAGCACCAAGTCCGGCACGCTGCGGATCAACGTGGTGTAGAGCGTGGCCGGCACGCGCAGCCATTTGGCGCTGGAGAGTTTGGCGCCCGCGGCGACCAGGCCAAGGGTAAGGCTCAGGGCCAGGGCGAGGAGCGCCAGCTTGAGCGTCATCCAGGCACCCTGGGCCAGCATGGGGCCGTAGCCTTGCAGGTTGAGGAGGTCGTTCATGGGGAAGATCTCGAAGGAGTGCACGGATTTACTGTGGGAACTGCTTGTTGTGGCGAGGGAGCTTGCTCCCGTTCGACAGCGCAGCTGGAGCCGGCTTTTTGGGGGCGCTTCGCACCCCAGCGGGAGCAAGCTCCCTCGCCACAACACGCCCGCTCCCACAGGGGCACGGTTGCCGGTTACTCGTTGTAGATGTCCTGATCGCCGAAGTATTTCTTCTGGATCTGGGCGTAGGTGCCATCGGCCTGGACGGCGGCGATGCCCTTGTTGATCAGCTCACGCAACGCCTGGTCGTTCTTGCGCAGGCCCATGGCGATGTCCAGAGGCAGGGTCGGGTCCTTGAAGGCCGGGCCGGTCTTGAAGTCGGCGCCTTCGGGCTTGGACAGGAAGTTGAGCTGGGCTTCGAGTTTGTCCGTCAGGGTGGCGTCGAGGCGGCCGTTTTGCAGGTCGGCGTAGTTCTGTTCCTGGGACTGGTACGCCTTGATCTGTGCACCGAGCTTGGCCAGGTGCGCGCGGGCATAGGCTTCCTGCAACGAGCCTTGCAGCACGCCAACCTGCTTGCCGTTCAGCGACTCGGGGGTGTCACCGAAGGTGGCGTTTTTGCGGGTGATCACCGAGGTGGGGCTGAGGAACAGGCGGTCGGTGAAGTCGATGACTTTCTCGCGGGCCGGGGTCACGGCCATGGAGGACATGATCGCGTCGAACTTGCGCGCACGCAGGGCCGGGATCATGCCGTCGAATTCGTTGTGCACCCAGGTGCATTTCACTTCGAGCTTGGCGCAGATGGCGTTGCCCAGTTCGATATCGAAACCTTGCAGGCTGCCGTCGGCGGCGACGGATTCGAAGGGCGGGTATTCGGGGAACACGCCAAACCGGATTTCTTTCCAGTCCTGGGCGTGGGCAGCAGTGGCGCACAGTGGCAACAGCAACGCAGCGAAGAGTGATCGCAGAGGAGTCATGTGTTGGTCCCTATATTTTGTAATTGATGTCAGGGGCAGTGAATAACTGGGAGCAGAGAATGCTTCATGATGGTGCGTTTTTTGTGTCGTTTACCCCCTGCGCAAAGCGCAAATTGCGCTGTTAAAACAGGCAATGCAGCGGAATCGGCTGTGACACCGGCAAAATCGGCTTTCAACCCACCCGAATCTGGCCTGCCCTGGGCGCAAAGCGGCAAGCCAGAGCGGTTTCAGGCGCGCTTTTTATGCTGTACCACAGGTTGCTGGGCCAGGCGTGCAAACAGGTCTTTCGGGTCGGCCAGGTCTGGCACCAGCTCCAGCTCGCTGCCCACATCCAGGGCCTTGGCCACGTCCAGTACATAGCGCAGGGCCGAGTAGTCTTCGATAGCAAAACCCACCGAGTCGAACAGGGTGATCTGGCGTTCATTCTCGCGGCCCGGCTGTTGGCCGTTGATCACTTGCCACAGCTCGGTGACCGGCGAATCTTCCGGCATGTGCTGGATTTCGCCTTCGATGCGGCTTTGCGGTTCGTACTCGACGATCACCCTGGCGCGCTCGACGATACGGCGGTCCAGCTCGGTCTTGCCCGGGCAGTCACCGCCCACGGCATTGAGGTGCATGCCTGGCTCGATCATCTCGTCAGTCAGGATGGTGGCGTAGGCCTTGTCTGCAGTCACGGTGGTGACAATGTCCGCGCCTTTGACTGCCTCGGCGACGCTGGCGGCCAGGATCACCTTGATCGCCGGGAACGCCTTGAGGTTGGCGGCGAGCTTGGCGGTGGCCTGGGGGTCGATGTCGAACAGGCGGATTTCAGTAATGCCAAGCATGGCGTGGAAGGCCAGAGCCTGGAATTCGCTTTGGCAGCCGTTGCCGATCAGCGCCATGCTGCGGCTGTTGGCGCGGGCCAGGGAGCGGGCGACCAGGGCCGAGGTGGCAGCGGTGCGGATCGCAGTGGTCAGGGTCATCTCCGCCAGCAGCACCGGTTTGCCGGTGTCGACGTCGCCCAAGGCGCCGAACGCCATCACGGTGAGCATGCCGGCCAGGGTGTTTTTCGGGTGGCCGTTGACGTACTTGAAGGCGTACAGCGAAGCGTCGGACACCGGCATCAGCTCGATCACGCCATCCGGTGAGTGGTTGGCCAGGCGCGCGCACTTTTCGAAATCCTGCCAGCGCAGGTAGTCGGCGCGAATGTAGTCGGCCATCTCGGTGATACAGGTTTGCAGGCCTTTTTGCGATACCAGGTAGCTGAGGTCGTTGACGTCGATATAACGGGTCATGGCAGGACTCCTTATTGAAATGAGGGACGGGCCGGCAGATGCACTTCGGCCAGCATGCAGCGGGCACTGCCGCCGCCGATGCGTTCGATGTTGTCGATATTCACCACCACCGGCCGCGTATGGCGTTCCACATGCTGACGCTGCGCCGGATGCAGGGCGCCCCAGGCACTGGCGGACATCACCAGCAATGGCTGGCCGTCCCGGTCGTGGACCTCCAGCATGTTGCCGGCGAAGGCTTCCAACTGGTCGAAGTCCAGGCTGAGGATGTCCTTGCCGGTGTCACGCAGGGAGCGTTCCAGGGCCAGGCGCTCGCTGTCGTCGGGCAGGGCCTGCAGGCACACCACCGCGAGGTCGCGGCCAACGCTCATCATCACGTTGCTGTGGTAGATGGGGGCCTGGTGACGGTCCAGGGCGTGGAACACACAGAGTTGGTAGTCGAGGCGTTCGGCAAACTGGCGCAGGGCCGCGTGGTGGGTGCGCCCCGAATGGCACGCGTAGCTGATGCGGTGCTGGCGGTCGAGCACCATGCTGCCGGTGCCTTCCAGGAAGATGTTCTGTTGTTCCAGGTGGCTGAGGTCGATGGTGGTGTTGATCGCAAAGCGTTGCTCCAGTACTTGCAGCACGCCCTTGTTGCGCTCCAGTCGGCGGTTCTGGCCTTCCATGGGGTAGAGCACCAGGCTGCCGTCGGCATGGCTGCTCCACCAGTTGTTGGGGAAGATCGAGTCGGGCGTATGAGGCGCCGGCGTGTCCTGCACCACCAGCACCTCCACGCCATGCTGGCGCAGGGTGTCGACATAACCGTCGAACTCCTCCAGCGCTTTGTGCTGTGCACTGAGCGGGTCCAGCGGCGGGCGTTGGAAACGGTTGTTGATCGCGGTATCCGGGTTGAAGGCAAAGCGCGCCGGGCGGATCATCAGGACGGTGTTGGTGGTTTGCATGGGGGCACGGGTCCGTTGGGGATCTTGTGCCGCTATTGTGTGCGTTGCGGGGAAAGGATCCCGGCTGAAACAGCGGGGTGGCTCAGCCAAGAAAGCTGAAAACGGGGGTGGCGCAGCCGAATCGGCTGTCAGATTGAAATACGATCAACCTGTGGGAGCAGGCAAGCCAGCTCCCACATTGGTATTGTGGTGATTGTTATCGTTGTGTCAGCCAGGAGGAACCATGTCTACCGCTGTTCGCCTTGCCCAACCTTCAGATGCCGAGGGCATCAGCCAGGTCATCCTGGCTGCGCTGCACAGCAGCAACGCACGTGATTACCCAGCAGATGTGATTGCGCGGGTTGCCAGCAACTTCACCCCCGACGCGGTAATGGCGTTACTCCAGCGGCGTGTGGTGTTGGTGGCGACTCAGGATCAACTGATCGTTGCTACGGCCGCACTGGACGGCAACGTGGTGCGCTCGGTGTTCGTCAACCCGGCGCTGCAAGGGCAGGGCATTGGCCGATTGTTGATGATCGAGATCGAGCTGCGCGCCCGTGAAGCCGGCGTGACGGTGCTGAGCGTGCCGTCCTCGCTGACGGCGCAAGCCTTCTACGCCAAGCTGGGTTTTCACAACGTGCGTGACGTGTACCACGGCAACGAGCGCACGTTGGTGATGGAAAAGGCGCTGTTGTCCCGCCACCCCATCGGGCCGTATCGCGACCGTCAACACCGTGCCCAGGTGATTGAGTTATGGCAGCAGGCGTTTGGCTATGACACCGCGCATAACCTGCCGAGCCTGGCGATTGATAAGAAACTGGCGGTCAATGACGGGTTGTTCTTCGTTGCCACCGACAACAAAGCCGTGATCGGTACCATCCTCGCCGGCTATGACGGGCATCGTGGCTGGTTGTATTCGGTGGCGGTGCATACCGACTATCGGCGCCATGGCCTGGGGTCGTCGCTGGTGCGCTATGCCGAACAGGCGTTGACAGCGCTGGGTTGCATGAAAATCAACCTGCAGATCACCGGCGGCAATGACGTGGTGGTGGGGTTTTATGAGGCGTTGGGGTATGGGGTGGAGCCGAGGATCAGTATGGGCAAGAAGATTGCCGAGAATATTACGCCACGCTCATGAAGGTGCAGAAACCAGTGTGGGAGCTGGCTTGCCTGCGATAGCGATAGGCCTTTGATCGTTCCCACGCTCTGCGTGGGAATGCCGCCTGGGAACGATCAAGCGGAGCGTGGGAACGATCAACCAGCCAGCTCCCACAGGGTTTTGTGGTGTCGCTGGCTTTTGTGGCTGTCAGACCTTGACGATCCAACCCGCTGGCGCTTCCACGTCACCGGTCTGCACACCGGTCAGCTCTTTGTAGAGCTTCTGGGTGATCGGGCCGACTTCGGTCTCGCTGTGGAACACGTGCAGCTTGCCGTTGTACTGGATGCCGCCAATAGGCGAGATCACGGCAGCGGTACCGCAGGCGCCGGCTTCCTTGAATTGGTCCAGCTTGTCGATGAACACTTCGCCTTCTACCACTTCCAGGCCCAGGCGGGTCTGGGCCAGTTCGATCAGCGACAGGCGGGTGATGCCCGGCAATACCGAAGGCGACTTCGGCGTGATGAACTGGTTGTCGTGGGTGATGCCGAAGAAGTTGGCCGAGCCGACTTCTTCGATTTTCGAGTGGGTCATCGGGTCCAGGTAGATCGCGTCGGCGAAGCCGGATTTCTTCGCTTCCGAACCCGGCATCAGGCTGGCGGCGTAGTTGCCACCGACCTTGGCGGCACCGGTGCCTTGCGGCGCGGCGCGGTCGTAGCCGGAGATCTGGAAGTTGTGCGGCACCAGGCCGCCCTTGAAGTAGGCACCGACCGGGATGCAGAACACCGAGAAGATGAATTCCGGCGCGGTACGCACGCCGATGTTGTCACCGGTGCCGATCACGAACGGGCGCAGGTACAGCGCGCCGCCACTGCCGTACGGCGGGATGAAGCGCTCGTTGGCCTTGACCACTTGTTTGCAGGCGTCGATGAACGCGTCGGTCGGCACTTGTGGCATCAGCAGGCGGCCACAGCTGCGCTGCATGCGGGCGGCGTTCTGGTCCGGGCGGAACAGGTTGATCGAACCGTCCTTGCAACGGTAGGCCTTCAGACCCTCGAAGCATTGCTGGCCATAATGCAGGGCAGTGGAGCCCTCGCTGATGTGCAGCACATTGTCGTCGGTCAGGGTGCCAGCTTGCCATTCGCCGTTCTTCCAGACCTGGAGAAACCGCTTGTCGGTCTTGATGTAGTCAAAACCCAGCTTGTCCCAATTGATGCTCTCGTTACCCATGACACCCTCTATCTCTGGTCAAGTCGGATTTTTTTCTGGATGGGCGAACAATACTGCATTCACAGGGCTGTTCGCATCCCCTGTAGGAGCGAGCTTGCTCGCGAAGAACGCAAGGACGCCGCGTTTAACTGGGTGGCCCGCGTTATCGTTGGCGATTTTCGCGAGCAAGCTCGCTCCTACAGGGGTTGTGTTTTTACAGGTGCAACGCGTGCCCCAATGCCCGCAACGCCGCTTCCTGCACCGCTTCACCCAGGGTCGGATGGGCATGAATGGTGCCGGCCACATCCTCCAGACGCGCGCCCATTTCCAGGCTCAGGCCAAACGCAGTGGAGAGTTCCGAAACCCCAGCCCCCACCGCTTGCCAGCCAACAATCAAGTGATTGTCACGCCGCGCCACCACCCGCACGAAGCCGGCTTTGGACTCCAGCGTCATGGCCCGGCCATTGGCGGCGAACGGGAAGCTCGACACAATGCAATCCAGGCCAGCAGCCTTGGCCTCGTCCGGGGTCTTGCCGACCACCACCAGTTCCGGGTCGGTAAAGCACACCGCCGGAATTGCCGCCGGGTTGAATTCGCGGGCCTTGCCGCTGATCAGTTCGGCAACCATTTCGCCCTGGGCCATGGCCCGGTGCGCCAGCATCGGCTCGCCACTGAGGTCGCCGATGGCATACACGTTGCGCATGCTGGTCTGGCAGCGGCTGTCGATCTTGATCGCCGCGCCGTTCATGTCCAGGTTCAGCGCTTCGAGGTTCCAACCCTGGGTGTTGGGTTTGCGCCCCACGGCGACCAGCACCTGGTCGGTGTCCAGCGCCAGGGTGTCGCCATTGGGTGCACGTACTTGCAGCTTGTTGTCGGCAAAGCCGGTGACGCTGTGTTCCAGGTACAGCTTCATGCCGAGTTTCTTCAGGGATTCAGCCACCGGCAGGGTCAGCTCGGCGTCGTAGGCCGGCAGGATGTGCGCCTGGGCCTCGACCACGCTGACGTCGGCACCCAGCTTGCGGTAGGCAATCCCCAGTTCCAGGCCGATATAACCACCGCCCACCACGATCAAACGTTTGGGTACATGGGTCGGTGCCAGGGCTTCGGTGGAGGAGATAATCGGCCCGCCAATCGGCAGCATCGGCAGGTTGACGCTTGTCGAGCCGGTGGCCAGCAGCAGGTGTTCGCACTGGATGCGTTGCTCGCCCACCTCGACGGTCTTGCCGTCGATGACTTTGGCCCAGCCATGGATCACCTGCACCTTGTGTTTTTTCAGCAGTGCGGCGACGCCGGTGGTCAGGCGGTCAACGATGCCGTCTTTCCATTCCACGCTCTTGCGGATGTCCAAAGTCGGTACATCCACCTCAATGCCCAACTGCGAGCCCTGGCTATGGTGCACGGTTTGCTGGAACTGCTCGGCCACATGGATCAGCGCCTTGGAGGGAATGCAGCCAATGTTCAGGCAGGTGCCGCCCAGCGCCTGGCCTTCCACCAGAATGGTGGGGATGCCCAGTTGGCCTGCGCGAATCGCCGCGACATAACCGCCGGGGCCGCCGCCGATAATCAGCAGCGTGGTGTGCAATGTCTGAGTCATGCCCTTACTCCAGGAACAGGCTGGCGGGTTGTTCGAGCAGGCCGCGAATGGCCTGGATGAATTGCGCCGCGTCCATGCCATCGACCACGCGGTGATCGAAAGAGCTGGAGAGGTTCATCATCTTGCGCACCACGATCTGGCCCTTGATCACCATCGGCCGCTCAACGATACGGTTGACGCCGACGATGGCCACTTCCGGCAGGTTCAGCACTGGCGTACTGACGATGCCGCCCAGGGCGCCAAGGCTGGTCAGGGTAATGGTCGAACCGGACAGCTCTTCACGGCTGGCCTTGCCTGTGCGTGCGGCATTGGCCAAACGCACAATTTCTTCGGCAGTGCCCCACAGGCTGCGGGCTTCGGCGTGGCGCACCACCGGCACCATCAGGCCCACGTCGCTCTGGGTGGCGACGCCCACGTGCACGGCACCAAGGCGAGTGATGACCTGGGCTTCGTCGTCGTAACGCGCATTGATCTGCGGGAAGTCGCGCAAGGCTACCACCATGGCCCGCACGATAAACGGCAGCAAGGTCAGCTTGCCGCGTGTCGCACCGTGCTTCTCGTTGAGATGCACGCGCAACTCGTCGAGGGCGGTGACGTCGATTTCTTCCACGTAGCTGAAATGCGCGGCGCGCCGGGTGGCGTCCTGCATGCGCTGGGCGATCTTGCGGCGCATGCCGATCACCGGGATCTGGTGTTCGTCAGTGCGCTCGGCATACGGGTTGGCGGCGCTGGCGCCCGTTGTCGGGCCCTGGCGCAAGTAAGCCTCCAGGTCTTCATGCAGAATCCGGCCCGCAGGCCCTGTGCCCTGGACCAGGCGCAGTTGAATCCCGGCATCCAGCGCGTGTTTGCGCACGGCCGGCGAGGCCAATGGGCGTTCGCTGGCTTCACGGGCCACGGGCGCTTGCGGCGCTTTCACTACTGCAGCGGGCTTGCTTTCTACCGGCGCCTGTACCGGTTTGGCTTCGGCCACAGGTGGCGCGGCCTTCGCCGGCTCGGCAACCTCCGGCATATCCTTGGTATTGCCTGCGCCTTCCACTTCAATGCTGATCAAAATGCTGCCCACTGCCATGACCTCACCCGGCTCGCCGCCGAGGGAAATCACCTTGCCGTGGACCGGCGAGGGAATATCCACCATCGCCTTGTCGGTCATCACATCCGCCAGCACCTGGTCTTCAACCACCAGGTCGCCGACCTTTACATGCCATACCGATAATTCAACTTCCGCGATGCCTTCGCCAATGTCCGGCATCTTGATAACGTGCGTGCCCATTCAGACCTCCATGACCCGTTTCAACGCCGCGCCCACTCGGGACGGCCCTGGGAAATACGCCCACTCCTGCGCGTGCGGGTAGGGAGTGTCCCAACCAGTGACGCGTTCGATCGGCGCTTCCAGGTGGTGGAAGCAATGCTCTTGCACCAGCGAGACCAACTCGGCACCAAAGCCGCAGGTGCGCGTGGCCTCATGCACCACCACGCAACGGCCGGTCTTTTTCACCGACTTGACGATGGTCTCCAGGTCCAGCGGCCACAGGCTGCGCAGGTCGATGACCTCGGCGTCGATGCCGGTTTCTTCAGCGGCGACTTGCGACACATACACGGTGGTGCCATAGGTCAGCACGGTCACGGCCGAGCCTGGGCGCACGATGGCGGCTACGTCCAGGGGCACGGTGTAGTAACCGTCCGGCACCTGGGCTTGGGGGTGTTTGGACCACGGCGTCACCGGGCGGTCGTGGTGGCCGTCGAACGGGCCGTTGTACAGGCGCTTGGGCTCCAGGAAGATCACCGGGTCATCGTTCTCAATGGAGGCGATCAGCAGGCCCTTGGCGTCGTAGGGGTTGGACGGCATCACCGTGCGCAGGCCGCAGACCTGGGTGAACACCGCTTCGATACTCTGGCTGTGGGTCTGGCCGCCATAGATGCCGCCGCCGCAAGGCATACGCATGGTCAAGGGCGCGGTGAACTGGCCGGCCGAGCGATAACGCAGGCGCGCCGCTTCGGAAATGATCTGGTCGGTGGCGGGGTAGACGTAGTCGGCGAACTGGATTTCCGCCACTGGGCGCAAGCCATAGGCGCCCATGCCCACGGCCACGCCGACGATGCCGCTTTCCGAGATCGGGGCGTCAAACACCCGCGAGCTGCCGTACTTGGTCTGCAAGCCTTCGGTGCAACGGAACACGCCGCCGAAGTAACCGACGTCCTGGCCGAACACCACCACGTTGTCGTCACGCTCAAGCATCACATCCATGGCCGAGCGCAGGGCCTGGATCATGGTCATGGTGGTGGTGGTCATGGCGGTTTCCAGTTCGATACTGTTGTTGTGGTCGTTCATGTCACACCCCCAGCTCTTGACGCTGGCGCTTCAAGTGCTCCGGCATCTCTTTATAGACATCCTCGAACATGGTCGCGGCGCTTGGAATCTGGCCACCGGCCAGGGTGCCGTACTGTTCGGCTTCCTTCTGCGCCTTGACCACTTCGGCTTCAAGTTCGGCACTGACCGCCGCATGTTCCTCTTCGGACCATTGGCCAATCTTGATCAGGTGCTGCTTGAGGCGGGCAATCGGGTCGCCCAGGGGGAAGTGGCTCCAGTCATCGGCGGGGCGATATTTGGATGGGTCATCGGAGGTGGAATGCGGGCCGGCGCGGTAGGTGACCCACTCGATCAGGGTGGGCCCCAGGTTGCGGCGCGCACGCTCGGCAGCCCAGGCCGAGGCGGCGTACACGGCGATAAAGTCGTTGCCGTCCACGCGTAGGGAAGCGATGCCGCAACCCACACCGCGTCCGGCGAAGGTGGTGGCTTCACCGCCAGCGATGGCCTGGAAGGTGGAGATCGCCCACTGGTTGTTGACCACGTTGAGGATCACCGGCGCGCGGTACACGTGGGCGAAGGTGAGGGCGGTGTGGAAGTCCGATTCAGCGGTGGCGCCGTCGCCGATCCAGGCCGAGGCGATCTTGGTATCGCCCTTGATCGCCGAGGCCATGCCCCAGCCCACGCCCTGGACGAATTGGGTGGCAAGGTTGCCGGAAATAGTGAAGAAGCCCGCCTCCTTGACCGAATACATGATCGGCAATTGGCGGCCCTTGAGCGGGTCGCGCTCGTTGGACAGCAGTTGGCAGATCAGGTCCACCAGCGGCACCTCGCGGGCCATCAGGATGCTTTGCTGGCGATAGGTGGGGAAGCACATGTCGTCGATGTTCAAGGCCAGGGCCTGGGCGCTGCCGATGGCTTCTTCGCCAAGGCTTTGCATGTAGAACGACATTTTTTTCTGACGCTGGGCGACCACCATACGGTTGTCGAAAATGCGCGTCTTGAGCATGGCGCGCATGCCTTTGCGCATGATCTCGGTGGAGACGCCTTCGGCCCACGGGCCCAGGGCCTGGCCCTGATCGTCGAGCACGCGGATCAGGCCCTTGGCCAGGTCGGCGGTGTCGGCCGGTTCTACGTCGATGGCGGGTTTGCGTACCAGGCCGGCGTCGGTCAAACGCAGGTAGGTGAAGTCGGTCTTGCAGCCTGGGCGGCCCGAGGGTTCGGGAACGTGCAGGCGCAGCGGTGCATACGGCTGGGTCATGGCTTTCTACGCTCTATCTTGTGAATTTCTTGTAGTGGGCGCGCTAGCTGACAGTCAGTCTTCGGGTAGAAGAAATCTTGTCCTACAACAATCATAGGCGTGGCGTAGAAGAATATTTATCTCTGTTTCATTGCGTCGCCGGCCATTTGCGGATAAAAAAACTGCATAAACATAATAAACAGGTGATTTTGTCTCATGCGCAAACTGGACCGTACCGATATCGGCATTCTCAACGCCCTGCAAGAGAATGCCCGCATCACCAATGCCGACCTGGCTCGCTCGGTCAACCTGTCGCCTACGCCGTGTTTCAACCGGGTCAAGTCGATGGAAGAACTGGGGTTGATTCGTGAGCAGGTTACGCTGCTGGATGCTGATCTGCTGGGGCTGCACGTCAATGTGTTCATCCACGTGAGCCTGGAAAAACAGAACGAGCTGGCGCTGCAGCAATTCGAAGGGGCGATCTCGGATCGGCCTGAGGTGATGGAGTGCTACCTGATGGCCGGTGACCCGGACTATTTGATCCGCGTGTTGGTGCCCACGATCCAGTCGCTGGAGCGCTTTATGATGGACTTTTTGACCAAGGTGCCTGGGGTGGCGAACATTCGCTCCAGCTTTGCCTTGAAGCAAGTGCGCTACAAAACCGCACTGCCGTTGCCGGCCAACGGCATCAGCCTCGGTTCCTGATTCAACACGGGACAAAATGTGGGGCTTGCCTGTGATGACGGCACCCCGCGATCCAACTGTGGGAGCTGGCTTGCCTGCGATGGCGGCCTGACAGCCGACGACTACCTACCTGACACCCTAACGATCCAACTGTGGGAGCTGGCTTGCCTGCGAAGACGGCCTCACAGTCAATGCAGCTGGATTGTGTACATATCCATTCCTGCGGTAACGGCCACTTAGGGTTCCGCCCTGACGGCGGCTCACTTTCGAAAAGCGCGAAAGTAAGCAAAGCGCTCTTGCCCCACCACTCGGCACCTCGCTTAGGCTCGGTGTGCCCGTAATCCGCCAGTGATTTGGGGGGCCGCCGCCACGCGCCATCCATGGCGCGGGGCGGCTAAACCGGCATCCCTGCCGGTTTACCCCCCAAATCCCTGTCGAATTCCGGCCAGCGTGGTTTAACGGGGCGCCTAAGATCAAAAGCAGATCAAGAGCGGCTCGCTTCGCATCGTGGTTACCGTTTGCTGCGACAGCCTAAAAAGTTGTGTAGATGCCTATGGCTATCGCAGGCAAGCCAGCTCCCACAGGGGATCGGTGCTTCTAAAGTTGGTTGAGGGGGATTTTCAGGTACGTCACGCCGTTCTCTTCTGCCGGCGGCATATTTCCAGCCCGCACATTCACCTGGATCGCCGGCAGCAACAACGTTGGCATGCCCAATCCAGCATCACGCTGGGTGCGCATCTGTACAAACGCCGCTTCATCCACGCCATCATGCACATGAATATTCCCCGCTCGTTGTTCCGCCACGGTGGTCTGGCACTTGGCCTCTCGACCCTCGGGCGGGTAGTCATGACACACGTACAACTTGGTGTCCGAAGGGAACGCCAACAGCTTGCGCATCGACGCATACAACTGCCGCGCATCGCCGCCGGGGAAGTCGCAGCGCGCGGTGCCGACGTCGGGCATGAACAGGGTGTCGCCCACCAGGATCAAGCGGCCGTCGATCAAATAGGCCATGTCGGCGGGGGTGTGTCCAGGCACGTGCAACGCCTGGGCCTTCAAGTTGCCGATATGAAAGATTTCATCCGGCGCAAACAGGTGATCGAACTGCGAGCCGTCCACGCGAAATTCCGGCTCGAGGTTGAACAGGTTCTTGAACACGCCCTGCACCTTGCTGATCGATTCGCCTATCGCGATCTTGCCGCCCAAGGTGCGACGCAGGTAGGGCGCGGCGGACAGGTGGTCGGCATGGGCGTGGGTTTCCAGCAGCCACTGCACGTGCAGGCCATGCTCGCGCACAAAGGCAATCACCTTGTCGGCTTGTGCCGTATCGGTGCGCCCCGAAGCCGGGTCGTAATTGAGCACCGAGTCGACGATGGCGCAGGGGCCGCCATCGGCCTCATAGACGATATAGGTGTAGGTCGACGATGCGTCATCCAGAAAGGCTTGAATCAACGCTGGCATGGCGGCTGTCTCTGCTGAAGAAAAAAGTGGTTACAATCAGTTTACGTTTACACATAATGTTTTGAGCTTAAGTGACATAAAGGACCCGAGGCAAATGGAATCTACGTTGAGTGAGGGCGAAGTCGCCCAGTTGCGTGAATCGGCGTCCAAGGCCTGTGCCTTGCTCAAGGCCCTGGCCAACGAAGACCGTTTGTTGATCCTGTGCCAGTTGACCCAGGGCGAGCGCAACGTCGGCGAGCTGGAAGCCCTGACCGGCGTACGCCAGCCCACCCTGTCACAACAGTTGGGCATCCTGCGCGATGAAGGGCTGGTCGCCACCCGTCGGGAAGGCAAATACATTTTCTACGGGTTGGCCAGCCACGAAGTGATTCAAGTGATGAAAACCCTGTCCGGGCTGTATTGCGGCGCGGTCATAAAAAGCTGGGCGTGACGCCATCCGGCAGCGACCCTTGTGTGCATTGACTCAAAAAGGCAGTAGACAATGACCGAACAACACTGGGGACCCACCATCAGTGGCGATATCGTAGTCATCGGCGGCGGCTCGGCAGGCATCGGCCTGCTGGCCAGCCTGCTCAAGCGCGACCCGCAGCTGAACATCACCCTCATCGAACCTAACGACTACCACTGCTACCAACCGGCCTGGACCCTCGTCGGCGGCGGTGCCTACGACCTGCAAAAGACCCGTAGGCCTCTGGCCGAGGTGCTGCCCAACGGTGTGAGCTGGGTACAGGCCGCCGTCAGCGAAGTGCTGCCCGACGAGCAAACCCTGGTGCTCGACAGCGGCCAGCGCGTCACCTGGAAGAACCTTATCGTCTGCCCTGGCCTGCGCCTGGCCTGGGAAAAAATCGAAGGCCTGCAGGACACCCTCGGCCAGCACGGTGTCACGTCCAACTACAGCTACGAGCATGCCGCGTACACCTGGCAGTTGGTGCAGCAGCTCAAGGGTGGCAAGGCGTTGTTCACCCAGCCGGCGATGCCGATCAAATGTGCCGGCGCGCCGCAAAAAGCCCTGTACCTGTCCTGCGACCACTGGCTCAAGCAGGGCGACCTCAAACACATCGACGTCGAGTTCAACCTGGCCGGTGCGGCGTTGTTCGGTGTGCCAACCTTTGTGCCGCCGCTGATGAAGTACGTCGAAAAATACAACGCTCGCCTGGCGTTCAACTCCAACCTGGTGAAAGTCGACGGCCCGGCGCGCAAAGCCTGGTTTGAAGTCAAAGACGCCGAAGGCAACGCGACGGTCGAAGAGAAAACCTTCGACATGCTCCACGTCGTACCGCCGCAGTTGTCCCCGGACTTTATCCGCCAGAGCTCACTGGCCGACGCCGCCGGCTGGTGCGAAGTGAACCCCCATAGCCTGCAACACCTGCGCTACCCGCATATCTTCGGCCTGGGCGATGTGTGCGGCACCACCAACGCCAAGACGGCGGCAGCGGTGCGCAAGCAAATTGTGGTGGTGGCCGAAAACCTGCTGGCCCTGCGCAAGCAGGCACCTTTGCCGCTCAAATATGACGGCTATGGTTCCTGCCCTCTGACGGTGGAGAAGGGCAAGGTGGTGCTTGCCGAGTTTGGCTACGGCGGCACGTTGCTGCCGACCTTTCCCCTCGATCCCACGCAAGCACGCCGTTCGATGTGGTTCCTCAAGGCCACGCTGCTGCCGTGGTTCTACTGGAACGGCATGCTCAAGGGCCGCGAGTGGCTGACCCGTCTGAGCAAGGTGGACTGAATGCTGCTGGCCAGTGTGTTGGGTGTATTGATGGGCCTGGTCATGGGCCTGACTGGCGCGGGCGGCGGCATCCTTGGGGTGCCGGCGCTGGTGCTGGGGCTGGGCTTGACCATGACCCAGGCCGCGCCGGTGTCGTTGCTGGCGGTGGGCGCAGCGGCAGCGGTTGGTGCCATTGATGGCTTGCGTCATGGCTTGGTGCGTTACCGTGCGGCGTTACTGATCGCCTTGCTCGGCGCGCTGTTTTCGCCGTTGGGCGTGTTTGTCGCCCACCAACTGTCGGAACCGGTGCTAATGGGGCTGTTCAGTGCGCTGATGGTGCTGGTGGCCTGGCGCATGCTGCAACGGGAAAAGCGCGAGGCCGGGCCGAGTGACCATGGTGCGGCGTCGTGGGGCCAGAAAAACTGCATGCTCAACCAGCAGACCGGTCGCCTGGCCTGGACCGCCAAATGCAGCGCCACCCTGGCGGCGTTGGGAGCGGTGACCGGCGCCGTTTCAGGTTTGCTGGGCGTGGGCGGCGGCTTCCTGATCGTGCCGGCGTTCAAGCAACTGACCGACGTGCAGATGCGCGGGATCGTCGCCACGTCGTTAATGGTGGTCAGCCTGCTGTCGCTGATCGGCGTGGCCGGTGCGTTTCATGCGGGCGTGAGCATCGAGCCGGTGGGCTGGGTGTTTATTGGTGCGAGCGTCGTCGGCATGTTGGCGGGAAGGCGGTTGTGTTCGGTGATCCCCGCGCGGGTGTTGCAAGTGGGGTTCGCCAGCCTGTGTGGAGTGGTGGCGATTGGGATGCTAGCCAGCGCGTTGCTCTGACGCTGTACCTGTGCGCTGTCACGAAATCTTGTACTTGGTCAGGAACCTCCTCATTGAGCGCTGACACTCAGTGAACGGCCGCAAGCGCCGAAACGCGCTTTTGCCTGGATGATTCTTCGACTATGCACAGGCGCTTTATGACAATTACCGCAGCACATACGCATTTTTCGCTTCCCTTGGCAGCAGCTGAAAAACGGCCACCGCTTGTGGCCGATGACCTTGAACCGTCGTTGACGCCCCAGCGTCCCAGCCAGAATTTGCCATTACCCAACAGTCCTGTCTTCTCACTGGGCCATTTGGGCGGGGCATTATCCTGGCCAAATCCCTTGAGTGCAGACGAGCAGCGGCGCTTGCGCCTTGCGACGATGAATTACGCACACCCTTTGGGCGACCAGCCGCTGGTGATGCAAACCAAGGGTGGCGTACTGGAGTTTCTGCGGTATCGCCAGCCGCTGCCGGCAGAAGTGGGGAGCGACCCGGCCAAAATACTCGAAGCGCTGGTCAATTCCCCGCAAGGGCAACGGATGGGCAACGCGCTGCAGCAAACAATGCAGGGCATTGACAGCGAAAGCAGCGCGAGCGATTACCTACTGGCCGCTATCGCACTGCAGATGGACCCTGAGTCGATCACCGCACCCGATTGCAACAGCGTCGCCGGGTTTGATCTGGGCGGTGACACGCATGGGGGACACCACGCAGCCACGGTGATGGCTGGCTTGGCCGAACATTTGAGTCGTACTGGCAAAACCAGCGCTGCACTGGCAAGTGTCGGCGCGTACCTGTTGCTGGCCAAGTCGGCGCCGCAGTTTCTGATCAAAGACATTCCTGCGACGGTGAAAGTCGGCAGCCAGGCATGGGCCAGCCTGGCGATTGCTGCGATGACGATTGAGGCGCAGACGCCGGGCAAAGTCCCCGGCATGACGTTTGCCCAGGTCATGAGCGAGGCGCAAGAAGCACGGCGGGTTGACCCAGGAGTTACCCAAGCGGCAGAGACGGTGGCATTGCTGGACTGGGCCGTGGCCAGTGGCGTTCTTACAAAAAGACAGAATGGCGACTATCCACCCGCGCAACTTGAATCGGCAAGGGCCGCATTCAACGCCCAGCTGGACACCCGGCTCACTGCCTCCCATGCACTGGATAAGGCATTGCCCACGCGAAAAGAGATCGCCCTGACCAAGCTCAAGGAGCGATTTGGCGACCTTGGCGCGTTTTTCGAGGAGAAAGTATTTGCTGTCGATCAGCACTACGTGAAGATTGAAGGGGGAGGTATTTCGCTCTTGGATGTCGCCATGGACGACTGGCTGGAGTCCCGGCCTTTCAAGGCGCACGAACCCAGCAGCTCACTCAAGGGCAACGACCTGCAAAGGGCACTAACGAGTTTGAACGCCAATCGGCAATTTGGCGTGCCGGCAGAATTCGAACGGCAGTTCAGCCGTGCAATGGAGGAAAAAAAGGTCGCCGTCAATACAACGGTCAGGCACATGATCTCGCAACTGCCCTTACAGGATCGCAAGCATTTCGAGTTTGGAAAGGTCAGTTTTTTCCAGGAAGGCTCATACGTCATGGATGGGCATTTCAATAATACGTATGCTCAAAATGAACCGGGGCTGCTGGTCAAAACCGAGCTGCAAGGCACGTCGCACGCCTACGTCATCGACTTCAACAAAGGCACGATTGAAAAGACGAGCCTTTACAGTACAAAGGTTAAGGAAGACAGGGATGGCAACAAGGTTTCGACGACCAAAGTATTCACGCCCAGCCATAAAGCCGATGATCTGGGACGTGAGCGACCGCTGAATAACGCGCCTTGGGATAGCTTTACCAGCGCTCGATCCCATGGGATTGCCACGGCGTTTGTCGAACACTTGGACCTCGACGATCCCGCTATCAAACAGCAGGCCCGTGGGCAAACCGCCTTGGACAAGGCGAACGCACAGCTGAGCGAGTTTTTGTTGAACCTGATCCCGTTCAGGTCCGCCATTGTCAATTTTCAGAACGGGCAGTATGGCGCGGGTGCTTTTGACCTCTTGCTGGATGTATTCGGTTTTCTTACCGCCGGCACCGCCACCGCAGGAAAGTTGCTCAAGGTCGGCCGTTCTGCGTTGTCTGCCGGGGCCAAGGCATTGCGGGCGGTCAAGGTCATCGGCGTGGCGGCCATTGACGTACTCAACCCCGTCGGCGGGGTGGGCGATTTGCCCAGGTTGGTGGGTAGCGCTGGTCTCTATGTATTGTCCAAAGGCGTCAAGGCCGTCAACAAGCTCAGGGGCGCCACCGGCAGTTATGACGTGTTGAAGGCGATCAGCAAACAGTACGAGGCCGCCGCAACCGGCACCGTGAAGGTGGCAGGCCAGACGGTGGAGGGGGCCGCGGTGCTCAAGGGTGGCAAGTGGTATGCATTCGATGCCGACGCGATGCGGCCTTATGGCGGCCCGCTCGATGAGTTCAAGGCCGCAACCCAGGCTGTCGACGGTGAGGTGGACACTGCGAGCTTCGATGGGCCAAGTGAGCTGAGCCATGAGCTGTTCGGGCACTTCAAAGTGCCTGAATCCAAAATCGCAGGGCTCACACGCAACAGCCAGGGCGTATATGTGGCAGCCGATGGGCACTCCTCGCACATACGCCATACCGACAGCAACGGTGACACAGCGGTGTATGAGGTGCGCCAGGTGTCGCGCACGGAAGACGGCACCGTGCAGGCCCGGGTTTATCACAACAACCGGCAAACCGAGTTGTTGGTCCAGCATGTACAGGGCGACGAATGGCAACGCCTGGGGGCACCCGGCGGCGGGCAGATCACTGCTGAGCACTTGAAGGCCTGGGAGGCCTTGTCGCCGCAGGAGCAGATAAGGCTGACCCGAAAGGGCTTTGCCAAGCAGAATAAACTCACACAGAAAACCTTTGAGTTTTTCGTAAAGCCAGACGGTCAGTTAACCGATAGCGGCGTGCTCGTGCGTGATCGCCCTGCCAACGCATTCACCGCAAAGGTGACCGAAACGCATGTGCGTGAGTGGAAAAACATGACCCAGGCGCAGCGTGACGAAATGACCCAGGAGGGGTTTGCTGTTCTTCATAACCTTCGGCCGGGTACGTTCAAAACGTATGCGCGCAAGGACGGTACCCTGATGACCCGCGGGGAAACGCTGATCAACTCCTCTGTTCCCACCAAAAGTAACCAGATTACCGATGATCATTTACGCCAGTGGGATGAGCTTTTCAGGCAACCAGGCAACTCATTGACGTCAGCGCAGTTCGTGAGCCAGCACGGGCTCAGCCAACGTAGCTGGGCGCAGTACGTCAACGCGGACGGCTCGTTGAAGGGGGCGGGCGCGCAGCGTCTGGAACGCGCACTGCAAAGCGCCGCACGGGCGTCCGCTGTTCAGGCCCAGACCCCCATGGCCGATCATTTGCGCGCTTGGCAGGCGTTATCATTGGAGCAGCAGCAAAGCCTTACCCCCGCAGGCTTCGCCCGGCAGCAACATCTGCACCCGAAAGTGTTCAATCGCTATGTAAAACCAGATGGTCAGTTGACCGCTATCGGCGTGGCGGTGCGCGACCGTGCACCCAATACGCCATTTTATACCGTGACTGAAACCCATATCCGTGATTGGCAAGACATGCCACAGACGGAGCGTGACGAAATGACGCTCGAGGGGTTTGCCGAGCTTTATCACGTTAATCCAGGCTCGTTCAAAACCCATGTGCGGCGAGACGGTACATTGGGGCCGGTCGGTAGAGAACTGATGGACAGGGTGGTCGGTATTGCCCCTAACAAGATTACCGACGACCACCTTCGCCAGTGGAAAGCCTATTTCGAGGACCCGAATAATGCGATCACGCAAGCGCAGTTCACAAGCGAGAACGGGCTCCATCCAGCCACTTGGAGAGACTGGGTCAACGCTGATGGTTCCTTGAAAAAGACCGCCAGCGAACGCCTTGAGCGCGCCGCACTGGGCCCGATCACCCATGTTCCCAGGGCGCGCATGGAGTTGATCACGGCTGGGCATTTGCGCGAGTGGGAGGCGTTGCCGCCCGCGCAGCAACGAAGCCTTACACGCAGGGGCTTTGCTCGCCAGAAACATCTATCCCCGAGAACCTTTGAGTATTACGTGCAGCCTGACGGCAAACTGAGCCCTGCCGGTGTGACGGTGCGCGACCGCTCTGCCAACATGGCGGCGGGCAGGGTGACCGAAACGCATATCGATAGGTGGCAAAAGCTGACTCAGCAGGCGCGTGAGACCATGACCATGGAGGGGTTCGCCGTTCAGCATAACCTGAGTGTGCATTCGTTCAGAGCGTATGTCCGTCCTGATGGTGGCCTGTCGGCGGCCGGCGAAGCCCTGATGAAGAATGTAACCGATGGCGCCTATCGCAGGATTACCGGTGACCTTTTGCGCCAGTGGCAAGCGCTTGCCGAGAGCGCAGACAACTCCGTCACGCAGGCGCAGTTTGTGCAACAGCACAGGCTTAGTCCAGACCTCTGGAGTAAGTACGTGAGAGCGGACGGCTCGTTTACAGCGAACGCCTCGCAACGTCTGGGACGGTTACAGCAAGGCACTGGGCCGCGCCCCGTTCCTGGGCAATCGGTTACGGATACCCCACGAAAACGCCCCGCATCAGAGCCCTTGGACCCGCCACCATCAAAGGTCGGCGCCGGCACAACGCAAGGCCTGGAGGCCCCAGCCCCCGCTTCGACAGTCCCGCCCGTGGTGATCAAGGTTGAACCCAGCGATTTCCCAACATTGCCTCGTCATCAGATCGACAACACGCTGCCGATTCTGCAGGACCCGGTGAACCCCAGAATCAGCTTGACCCAATCACTCGAAGGCCCGATCGATGACATCCGCATCTCCCACTGGAATGGCGTGCTCGATGGGCTTGATAGCCCGACTAAGGCGAGGGTTTCAGCACAGATCAAGGCGTCGATCAAAGACTGGCTGCGCACCGAAGGCCAGCATCAGACCCGATTTGACGATGCCCTGGAGGTGGTCACGCCGTTGGACGATGGGGGGCCGGCTCGCGGCGCTTCGGTATGGGCGCGGCGCGATATCCCCCAATTTGAAGTGCTTGGCCCTTATGCAGGCAAATACCATGCAGACGAAGCGTCACTGTTCGAGGAGCAGCGCAAGCAAGGTTCGCGAGCTGTAATGACTTACCTGTTCGGTACGCGCTCGGGTACCCGGACGGTGAGCGGCCTGCACACTGGCAACACCCTGAGCCTGATCAATACCTCGCAACTGGGCGAGGGGCCTGCGTGGATGTCCAACAATGTCGTGTCCATCGCGGTCGGGAAAAACCTGACGTTCTATGTGGCGCTCAAGGACATCAAGAGAGGCGAGGAGCTACTGCTGGACTATGGACCGTTCTATAAGCCGGTGCCTGATATAGCGATCAAGCCGGACCCTGATCGCTGAGTTCAAGCGCTGGGCGAAGGGGCAAGACAAATGATGCCGGGCAGTGGGCGCCATTTGACTGTGCCCCATTGACGATCAATTGCGTCCTCAAGATGGCAACATGAACGCCTCTCAGGTTACTGTTCCTCTGTATAACGGATTCACCGGCCTTGCACCCCGGCTTACCAAGGTCACCGAATGGATAAATACACCCCCCACACCTGGCAACCCCACGAGCGGCCGAGCCTGCCTGGCTCGCCGTCGACGCCGCTGCATCCTACGCATAAGCGCTGGCTTTTCGCGCTGGTCGGCGTGCTGGTGGCAATCACCGGCGGCTTGGGTAACGCCCTGGTCATCGCCAACCTGCAATACCTGCAAGGCGCCCTGGGCGCGACCACCGCGGAAATGGCCTGGCTGCCCGCCGCCTATGTAATGACTAACGTGTGCATGAACCTGCTGCTGGTAAAGTTTCGCCAACAGTTCGGCCTGCGCGCGTTTACCGAGGTGTTCCTGGTGCTTTACGCGCTGGTGACCTTCGGCCACTTGTTCGTCAATGACCTCAGTTCGGCGATTGCGGTACGGGCCGCCCATGGCATGGTGGGTGCGGCGCTGAGTTCGTTGGGCTTGTACTACATGATCCAGGCATTCCCGGCCAAGTGGCGTTTGAAAGCTTTGGTGTTGGGGCTGGGTACCGCGCAGTTGGCGCTGCCCCTCGCGCGGCTGTTTTCCGAAGACTTGCTGCAAATTGCCGAATGGCGCGGGCTGTATTTGTTCGAACTGGGCCTGGCGCTGATCTGCCTGGGCTGCGTGTTCCTGCTCAAGCTGCCGCCGGGCGATCGCTTCAAGACCTTTGAAAAACTCGATTTTCTCACCTTCGCCATCCTCGCCAGCGGCGTGGCCTTGCTCTGTGCGGTGCTGTCCCTTGGGCGCATCGACTGGTGGCTGGAAGCGCCGTGGATCGGCGTAGCCTCGGCCTGTTCCCTGGTGCTGATCATGGCGGGGCTCGCCATCGAGCATAACCGCAGCAACCCGATGCTGATGACGCGCTGGCTGGGCAGCGGCGTGATGATCCGCCTGGCGTTGGCGGTGGTGCTGATTCGCATGGTGCTGTCCGAGCAATCCACCGGTGCGGTGGGGTTCATGCAGATGTTGAACATGAGCTACCAGCAGATGCACACCCTGTACGTGGTGATGCTGGCCGGGGCGATTGCCGGGCTGGTGGTCAGCGCGCTGACGATCAACCCGGCGCATTTGCTGATGCCGCTGATCATTTCCCTGGCGCTGATGGCGACCGGTTCGGTGATGGACAGTTTTTCCAGCAACCTCACCCGTCCGCAGAACCTCTATATCAGCCAGTTCCTGCTAGGCTTCGGCGGTACGTTCTTCCTGGGGCCGACCATGGTGCTGGGCACCAAAAACGTACTCACCAACCCGCGCAACCTGGTGAGCTTCTCGGTGATGTTCGGGATCTGCCAGAACCTCGGCGGCCTGATCGGTGCGGCGTTGCTAGGCACCTTCCAGATCGTGCGCGAGAAGTACCATTCGAGCATGATCGTCGAGCACCTGACCCTGATTGACCCGCTTGTGGCGGCGCGTGTGCAGAGTGGTGGGGCGGCCTATGGCAAGATCGTCGCTGACCCGGAACTGCGCAACCTCATGGGCATCCGCAGCCTGGCCACGGCGGCCACCCGCGAGGCGAACGTCATGGCTTACAACGATGTCTTCATGCTGATCGCGATTATCGCGATCCTGACCATGCTGTGGATCTTCACCCGTAGCCTGTGGTTGATGAGCACCACCAAGGCAATTCCTCCTGTTCAACCCAGCGGCGCAACTTCATGACTGAACCTTCAACCACCACCACGACCGCCATCGCCGCCACGCCGGAAGGCAGCACGCCCCCGGGCGCGGTGCCTACCCAATTGCGGCCCTTGCGCGTGCGTATCGTCTCGTCCCTGGGCTTTGCCGCCATCGCCATCATCGGTGTGCTGATCGTGCTGTACGCCTGGCAACTGCCGCCGTTCAGCAGTGCGGTGGAAACCACCGAGAACGCTTTGGTGCGTGGGCAGGTGACGATTATCGGCCCGCAGCTCAGCGGCTATGTGTTCGAAGTGCCGGTGCAGGACTTCCAGTACGTCAAGACCGGAGACTTGCTGGTGCGCCTGGATGACCGTATCTACAAGCAACGCCTCGACCAGGCCCTGGCGCAACTGGCGGTGCAGAAGGCCTCGTTGGCCAACGTGGTGCAGCAACGCAACAGCGCCGAAGCGACCATCAAGCTGCGCCAGGCCGCATTGGTCGACAGCCAGGCCCAGGCACGCAAGAGCACTGCGGATTTGCGCCGCAATGAAGAGTTGATCAGTGACGGTTCGGTGTCCAAACGCGAACTGGACGTGACCCGTGCGGCCAACGCACAGACCATCGCTGCCGTGGCCCAGGCCCAGGCCAGCCTGGAAATCGCCCGCCAGGATTTGCAGACGGTAATCGTCAACCGCGGCTCCCTGGAGGCAGCTGTCGCGAGTGCCGAGGCGGCGGTGGAGTTGGCGCGCATTGACCTGTCCAATACACGCATCACGGCGCCACGGGATGGTCAGCTCGGGCAGATCGGCGTGCGCCTCGGCGCCTACGTCAATTCCGGCGCGCAACTGATGGCGCTGGTGCCCAAGCAGTTGTGGGTGATTGCCAATATGAAAGAAACCCAGATGGACAATGTGCAGGTCGGCCAGCCGGTGACGTTCACCGTGGATGCGCTGAACCACCGCAAATTCCATGGCACGGTGCAGCATATTTCCCCGGCCACCGGTTCCGAGTTCAGCCTGTTGCAGGCGGACAACGCCACCGGCAACTTCGTCAAGATCGCCCAGCGGGTGCCCGTGCGCATCACCGTGGATCCGGATCAAGCCGAGAGTGAGCGCTTGCGGCCGGGGTTGTCGGTGGTGGTGAGTATCGATACGGCAGGGCGCCTGAAAAACAGCCCACCCTGACGTTGACGCATCCTCTGACTGTAGGAGCGAGCTTGCTCGCGAAAAACGTCAACGATAACGCGTGTTTTCTGAATGAACGCGGCGCCTGTGAGTTTTTCGCGAGCAAGCTCGCTCCTACAGTTCAGGCATTTGGAGTGTATTTCAGGTTGAATGCCAGGTGGGTTGACTGGCCTTGCTCCAGCAGCTTCAGGCCAGGCTTGCCCGCCAGGTGATGGGCATTCACCGGATGGCTCACCGGCTCGATGCAGAAAAACTCCAACCCCGGCGGGCAGTACAGCAGGAAGTAATCGGCGCCGCTGGCCTGGCATTCGAGGCGGTAGCCAAGCTCCGGTTGTTCGATCACGCAGTGCCCATCCCAGCCGCAAAAGCCGTTGTCCACCAGCCCCTCTGGCAATCCTTTGAGTTGCCGGAAATCCCAGGCTTCGGTAACAGGTTCCAGCCTTGTGGGCAGCTTGGCTGCATCACTCATCCACACTTGCCTAGCCTTGGCCTGCAGCCGCGTACCCGGCCGGCGCGGCAAGTACGGATGCAAGCCCAGCCCATGCCAGGCGGGTTGCTCGGCCAAGTGAGTTACACACAATTGGATATTCAACTCACCGCTGTTCAAGCGAAACCGCTGGCGGGCGTGATAGGCGAAGGGCGTTTCGCAGCGCAGCTCCAACACCACTTCATGTTCTGACTGGCTTGTCACCTGCCATGCCTGCTGCCAGGCCGAACCGTGAATCGGAAAAGGGTCAGTGAGGCTATTGGGTGCCAGTGCCAGCCAGCCATCGGGGTTGTCGAAGCCGCCGTGGGCGATGCGGTTGGACCAGGGCGCTAATGGATAGCAGCCTAGCTTGCCCGGCAGCCCGGTATTGATCGCGTGCTTGTCGCTGTGCCGCAACAGCGGTTGCCCGGTGTCGCGTACCGTCCAGTTGACGAGGCTGCCGCCGATGGCGGGGGCGAGCACCAGATGGGTGAATTGATCCGAAAGCTCAATCACGATTGACCTGCCTAGTGAAGTCAAAACAAACACTGAGGATTCAACTGTGGGAGCTGGCTTGCCTGCGATAGCGGTGTATCAGTCACGAATGCGTTGACTGACAGATCGCTATCGCAGGCAAGCCAGCTCCCACATTGGTTTGCCTTTACAGCACCAAGTGGGGCAACCACAGCGACAACGCCGGAACGTAGGTCACCGCAATCAGCACCAAGAACAACACCGCATAAAACGGCAGCAGGGCCTTTACGGTTTTCTCGATACTGGTCTTGCCCACCGCCGCGCCGACGAACAGCACCGCGCCCACCGGCGGGGTAATCAGGCCGATACCCAGGTTCACCAGCATGATCATGCCGAAGTGGACCGGGTCGACGCCGATGCCCAGGATCACCGGCATCAGGATAGGCGTGAGGATCAGAATCAGCGGCGCCATGTCCATCACCGTGCCGAGCAACAACAGCATGACGTTGATGCACATCAGGATCACGTAGCGGTTGTCCGACAGGGTCAGGAACAGCGTGGTGATCTTCGCCGGGATCTGCATCAGGGTCATGATGTAGCCGAAGCTGGCGGCGAAAGCGATCAGGATCATCACGATGGAAATGGTGCGCACCGTGCGATGCATCAGCTTGGGCAGCTCGCGCCATTTGTAGTCGCGGTAGATGAACATGGTCACGAAGAATGCCCACAACACCGCAATCGCCGCCGACTCGGTGGCGGTGAAGATGCCCGAGAGGATGCCGCCCAGGATGATCACCATGGCCATCAAGCCCCAGAGCGCATCGGCGGCGATCTTCAGCGCCTGCTTCAAGGGGATGACTTCGCCTTTGGGGTAGTCGCGCTTTTTCGCGAAGATCAGGCAGAGCACCATCAGGCACGCGCTCATTAACAGGCCCGGCACCACACCGGCCATGAACAGCGAGGCGATGGAGACGGTGCCGCCTGCCGCCAGGGAGTACAGCACCGAGTTATGGCTGGGCGGCGTCAGCAGCGCCTGCACCGAACCGCTGACGGTCACGGCGGTGGCGAATTCGCGCGGATAACCCCGCCGTTCCATTTCCGGAATCAGCACCGAGCCGACCGAGGCGGTATCGGCCACGGATGAGCCGGAAATCGCGCCAAAAAACGTCGAAGCCATGATGTTGACCAGGGACAGCCCGCCACGCACAAAGCCCACCAGCACCCCGGCAAAGGCCACCAGGCGCCGCGACATACCGCCCTCGGCCATGATCGCCCCGGCCAGCACGAAGAACGGAATCGCCATCAGCGAAAACTTGTTCACCCCACCGGCAATCTGAATCATCAGGGCCTGGAACGGGATGTCGATCCACCACGCGCCAATCAGCGCCGACAGCCCCAATGCATAGGCCACCGGCATGCCGATCAGAATCAATACAACAAAGCTGCCCAACAGAATCAATGCGTCCATATCAGGCGGCCCCTTCGTTTTCTTCAACCAGATCGAAACGCACCACCTTGCGGTTGCTCTGATCACCGAGCAGCAGCTTTTCGACCACGAACACCAGGGTCAGCACGCCGCCAATCGGGATCGGCATATAGGTGATGCCTACGCGCAGGGTAGGGATGGCGCTCATGAATTGGTTCCAGGTGGACAGGCACAGCTTGGTGCCCCAAATCGTCATGAACACGCAGATGGTGCCCATCAGCAGTTGCGAGAGGATGCCGACGAGGCGGCGTTGGACAGGCGGCAAGCGGTCAGTGATCATCGCTACCGACATGTGCGCACCGGCACGATAACTGGCAGCGGCGCCGATAAAGGTGAACACCAGCATCAGCAGGATGGCGGTGGGCTCCGGCCAGCTGGAACCGGTGCCGAGGGCGTAGCGGGTGAAGATACCCCAGGGAATGATCAAGGCGACCCCCAGGACGGAAAGACCGGCTACCCAGATGCAGGTCATGTAAAGGCGGTCATTGAAGCGCAGCAGTAAAGTCTTCATGGCGTTCACCGTGACCGGGCGCGTCGATGCCGACCGCGCCGGGCCTTATGCAGGGGCAGGGGAGGTTATTGAACCGCGTCGATGCGCTTGATCATGTCCGCATACGGCGCACCGTATTTGGCACGCACCGCCGCAGTGGCCTCATAGAAGGGCTTTTTGTCGACAGTGATGAACTCCACGCCGGCCTTCTTGAGTTTCTCTTCACTGCTGGCGGACTTGGCGTCCCAGAGCACGCGCTCATCAGCCTGGGCGGCCTTGGCGGCGGCCTTGACCATGTCCTGCTGGGCGGGGTCGAGCTTGTTCCAGGTGATTTTCGACATCACGATGGGTTCAGGCAGGATCAGGTGTTCGGTGAGCGTGTAGTACTTGGCGTTCTGGAAGTGGTTGTGTTCCAGCAAGGTCGGCGGGTTGTTTTCCGCGCCGTCGATGACCCCGGTCTGCAGGGCGCTGAAGATCTCGCCGGTGTCCATGGCAATGCCGTTGGCGCCCATGGCGTTGAAGGCTTCGATGAAAATCGGGTTGCCTTGCACGCGGATCTTCATGCCCTTGAGGTCTTCGATCTTGCGCACCGGTTTCTTGGTATAGAGATTGCGCGTGCCGCCATCCATCCAGGCCAGGGCCACCAGGCCGAACTCGGAGTTGGTGATCTTGGCGAGGATCTCGTCGCCAATCTCGCCATCGATGACCTTGCGCATATGCGCCTGGTCGCGGAATACGAACGGCAGGTTGAACACGTTCACGTCCGGCACCACCGGGCCGACGATGCCGAGGCTGACGCGGGTCATTTGCACGGCGCCGACCTGGGCCTGTTCGACCACTTCCTTCTCGGAGCCCAGCACACCGCCGGGGAAATACTTGAAGGTCAGCTCGCCGTTGCTCGCCTTGGTCAGGGCCTTGCCCATGTTTTCTTCTGCGACAACGGTGGGGTAGCCAGCGGGGTGGATGTCGGCGAACTTGATTTCCAGCGCGTGGGCTGCGCTGCTGAGGGTGAAGATTGCAGCGGCGAGCAAGGTGCGTTTGAAGTCCATGGAAGTCACTCCTGTCTTGTTATTGTTGTATTCAAGGCACAGCGATTAAACGATGAAGCGGGGTTCGGGCAGTCCTTGGACGCCGGGGTTGAGGGCGAACACGCCACCAGACAGCGACTGTTCACTCGGGTCGTCGCGGATGGAGGTGACGTACAGAGTGTCCAGGCGGCTGCCACCGAAGGCGCACATGGTGGGTTTTTTCACGGGCACGCTCAGGGAGCGGTCCAGGCGACCGTCCGGGGTGAAACGGTGAACCAACCCGGCGTCGTTGGCGCATATCCAGTATCCGCCCTCGGCGTCCACGGCTGCACCGTCGGGACGCCCGGGGAAGTCGTTCATATCAATGAACAGGCGGCGATTGGACGGCGTGCCGGTCTCGATGTCGTAGTCGAACGCCCAGACCTTTTGTACCTTCGGGTGCGAATCGGAAGCGTACATCGTGCGACCATCGGGGCTGAAGGCCAGGCCGTTGAGGGTGATGAACCCCTCCAGTAGCGCGTGGGGCGCAGCCCCGGACCCATAGCGATAAAGGACGCCTTCGGCGGCATTCAAGCCCATGTCCAGCACCATGCTGCCGGCCCAGAAACGGCCCTGGCGATCGCAGCGGCCATCGTTCAAACGCATGTCCTTGCGCGAATGCTCGATGCTGGCCAGCGGCACGGTGTCGAGGCTGCCGTCGTTGTGGGGCGTGAGTTGGAAGAAGCCGGTTTGCATGCCAGCGACCCAATTGCCTGCCTGGGTGCGCGCAATACAGGCGAGCATCTCTGGGGCTTTCCACGCCGCCAGATGGCCGGTGGCGGCGTTCCAGCGTTGCAGGCCGCCGTTGGGGATATCTACCCAATACAGGGCGTTTTCTTCGGGCACCCACACCGGGCATTCGCCCACCGCATTGCGGGCATCGACAATCAGTTCAGCAGTCATGGTCATTCCCTTGGGTTGCGGGGCACTCAGTCACCGAACGGCCCCGCCGCGCAGAACGCACCGCCCTGGTAGACCTTGGCCGGGTCATCGGCGGCCACGGGCGGTTGGGCTTCGACCTGGGCGCGGAACACTTCGGAGCTGTCTTTGGGGGCAAAGCCCAGGTGCGCGGCGTAGCGGTTGTCCCACCAGGTGTCGAGGTTGGCCGACATGCCGTACACCACGGTATGGCCGACGTTGGGCGTGTACAGCGCGCGTTCGAGCAGTTGTGTCAGGTCGTCGAAACTCAGCCAGGTGTGCATCATCCGGCGGTTCTGCGGTTGCGGGAACGAGGAGCCGATACGGATGCTCACGGTCTCGATGCCATAACGGTCGAAGTAGAAACTGGCCATGTCTTCGCCGTAAGACTTGGACAGGCCGTAGTAACTGTCCGGGCGGCGCGGGGAATGGGCGTCGAGTTGCTCGCCCTGTTTGTAGAAACCGATCACGTGATTGGAGCTGGCGAAGATCACCCGCTTGACCCCGTGGCGGCGGGCCGCTTCGTAGATATGGAAAATGCCGCTGATGTTCGCGCCCAGCACCTCTTCGAACGAGCGCTCCACCGAAACGCCGCCAAAGTGCAGGATGGCGTCGACGCCCTCTACCAACTGATGCACGGCGTGTTTGTCGGCCAGGTCGCAGATGTGTACCTCTTCGCGAGCGTCAGTGGCGGGGGCCATTTCAGTGATATCCGAAAGGCGCAGCACCTGGGCATAAGGACGCATGCGTTCACGCAGGACCTTGCCCAGGCCGCCGGCGGCACCAGTGAGCAACAGACGGTTGAAGGGAGCGGGGGTGGTGGTGGTCATGGGCCTTCCAGATTTTTGTTGTAGGTTGTCGTATGACTATGGGGAAATAGTGTTAGGGATTCCTGGTGTTGTCAACGTCCTTCCAGGCACATGAGATCAAAGGTGGGAGCTGGCTTGCCTGCGATAGCGGTGAGTCTGAAAAGGATGTGGTAACTGACCCACCGCTATCGCAGGCAAGCCAGCTCCCACATGGATAGGTGGCACCTTAGAGATCGGATTTGCCTTTGGAACTACAACAACGAAATCGGATAGCTGATAAAAATCCGGTTCTCATCGAACTCGTTATTGCTGAAATCCCGACGCATGGTCGAGTTGCGCCACTTCACATTGAGGTTCTTCAGCGCACCGCTCTGCACCGTGTAGGCCAACTCCGACTCACGCCCCCACTCCTTGCCGTCGGTGATCGCCCCGGTGTGTACATTGCTGCCGCTGATATAGCGGTTCATCAGGGTCAGCCCCGGAACGCCGAGCACCACAAAGTTGAAGTCGTGGCGCACCTGCCAGGACTTTTCCTTGGCGTTGTCGTAGCTGGCGTTGTAGCTGTCGTTGGCCAGAGTGCCGCCGCTGGTGCCGTTGATGCGCATCCAGGCGCTGTCGCCGCTGAGTTTTTGCAGGCCAACATAGAAGGTATGGCCGTTGTATCTGGCCGAGAGCAGGGCGAACAGGGTCTTGTTATCGAGGTCGCCGGCCAGGGCGCTGCCGTCTTCCTTGCCGTTGAAGAACCCGAGGTTGGCGCCCAGGGTCCAGTCTCCCAGCGGCTGGCTGTGGGTGAGGTTGAGGTACTGCTGTTGGTAGATATCAGTCAGTTCGGCGTACCACAGGCCGACCTGGGTACGTTTGTCGTTGAAAGTGTATTCGCCGCCGCCGAAGTTGAAACGGTCCGAAGTGAACGCGGCTTTACCGTTCATGAACATGTCTTCCATGCTCGCGTCGTTGCGTGGGCTGTTGCCCCGAAACTGGCCACCGTAGAGCGTCAGGCCGGCGATTTCATTGGAGGTGACCTGGCCGCCACGAAAGGTCTGGGGCAGGGAGCGGCCATCATCGGAACGCAAGATCGGCAGCACCGGCATCCATTCGCCAACCTTCAACTCGGTCTTCGACAGCCTGGTTTTCAGCGCGACACCCAGACGCCCGAAATTGTCGGCGGGGCGGCCATCGTCATGCACCGGCAACAGTTGGGTACCGGCGGTGCCTTTGCCGCCATCAAGCTTTTGCGAATACAGGCCCAGCACGTCAATCCCGAAACCGACCGTGCCCTGGGTAAAGCCGGACTTGGCATCAAGGATAAAATTCTGCGTCCACTCTTCGGCCTTGCCCTGGGGGTTGGTCGGGTTGGTGAAGTTGCGATTGAAGTAGGCATTACGCAGGTTGAGCGTGGCCTTGGCGTCGTCGATAAAGCCTTCGGCGTTGGCACCCAGCGGCAGAGTGACGGCCAGGCTGCCGAGACCGAGAAGGCCCAGGCGAGTGCAGGAATGACGGGCGGATTGACTCACAGTGAGGCTCCCTTTGTTTTGTTGTTTTTATTATTTGTCATACGTTGTCGTACAACATTGAGCGCGATATTTGCGAGGTTTTGAGGGCATGTCAAGCAGAAGTTATACGATGACTTGGGTGAAACGATTCAACGCAGCGGCACGGTCGCCCCCTGTAGGAGCGAGCTTGCTCGCGAAAACGTCAACGATAACGCGTGCTTCCTGAATGAACGCGGCGTCTGTGAGTTTTTCGCGAGCAAGCTCGCTCCTACATGGATTGCATTGCAACGCAGGTTTCAGCCAGCCATGACCATCGGCGGCAGGGTGCCAAGCAGGGAAACCGCAGCCACTGCTGCAACGCCCAACAGCCACTCCATCATCACACTGGCTCTCAAACTGCCCAGGCGTTGTTCGCAGCGCTTGATACGCAACCGGTTCAACAGCGCCAACCCCAGCATGCCCAGCACCAGCCCCACCTTGATCAGCAGGATCAAGGCGAAGCCCTCGAACAGCGGCGTGGGCCACAGTTGCCCGGTGAGCACGCGCACGTTGATCAGACCGGTTACCAGCAGGCCGCCGACCAAGCCATATCCCACACCACTGAAGCGACGCAGAATCGGCTCCAGGTGGTGGTCTTGCGCCTGCCGGAGGATCAGCACCAACACCAGCAACCCACCGAGCCAGGCCCCAACGCACAGCAGGTGCACTACCTGGTTAAGGATCAGCAACCGCCCACTCAGCCCGTCGAGCATGGCGCCATGGCCTACGGGGGCCAGGGTCGCCAGCAGCAGGGCGAGCAGCGGCAAGCGCAAGGCCGGCCAGGGCTTGATCAGCACGATCACCAGCAGCAGGTTCAGCAGCAGATGCCAGGCCCATACCTGGCCAAAAAAGGTCTTGCCCAGCACCAACTGCACCGTGGCCGGTTGCAGCGCCGAATCCCAACTGCCGGCCATGCTGGCGGTGATCAACAGCAACCACACAACCCCGGTGAACAGCCCCAAGCCGGCCAGGCCACGGGTGATGCGTAGCAATTGCCGGTCCAGTGTCGGCTGCACATGAGCGCCGAGCAGCCAGGGCCTGAATACCCAGGCCCCGAACATTAGCAACACGACGCAAAAGTGCAGGAAGCGGCACAGCACCAGCAGGGTTGCCATGGGTTATTGGCCGACCTTGAAGCTGTAAGTGCCTTCGCTTTTGTGAGTGTCGACGGACACTGCATGCCATTCGACTTTATAGGTGCCGTTTGCCAGCGCAGCGGCAGGCGTGACCACCAGTGTCTTCTTGTCGGCGTCCGGAGTTTCCAGGCCCTTGATGGCGATTTCGGTGCCGTCCTTGCTCAGGGAGACCTTGGTGAAGGTGGCTTCGACGCCTTCGCTGAAGGTCAGGCGCAGGTCTTTGGGTGCGGCGACTTTGCTGTCAGCCGCAGGCTCCGCGCTCTTGAGGTGGGCGTGGGCAAACGCCGTGGAGGCGCCCAGCAGGGCAGTGAACAGGACAGCAGCGGTCAGGGACTTCTTGAGCAACATTGTTCAATACCGATCAGAGGATAGGAGCCGGCAGTGTACGAAGTTTCGGCTTGGCCTGTCGCCCCGATCTAGAGCCGGTGGTAGTCTTTAGGCCGTGTTGTTGTCAGGGAGCCCTTATGGGCAATCACAAGATCGGAATTCGTCGGGTCAACGTCGAGAAAATCCTGCTGGCGGCGGAGAAGGTCTTCGCCAACAAAGGCTATGGCAGCACCGCCATGGCAGACATCGCCGAAGAAGCGCAACTGCCGCGCTCCAACCTGCATTACTACTTCACCACCAAAAGCGAGCTGTACAGCGCGGTGCTGTTCGACCTGCTGGAGTTGTGGAAGCAGGACGCCCTGAGCTTTGAAACCTTCGACGACCCTCGGGTGGTGCTCAGCAGCTACATCCGCGCCAAGATGCAGCGATCGCGCACGCGCCCGTATGGCTCCAAGGTCTGGGCCAATGAAATCATCCACGGCGCGCCCACACTCGGCGAGGCCCTGGATGAAAGCCTGTACGACTGGGCCAAGATGAAGGAAGCGAAGATTCGCCAATGGGTGCAAGACAAACGCATCCTGCCGGTGGAGCCCTCGAGCTTGCTGTACATGATCTGGGCCTCGACCCAGCACTATGCCGACTTCGACCACCAGGTGAAGATTCTGAATGATCACCAGCCGTTGTCGGACAGGCAGTTCGAGAAGGCCATTCAGACAGTGACCAGTGTGATTTTGCGCGGGATTGGTTTGGAGCCTTGAGCTGATCGTTCCCACGCTCCGCGTGGGAATGCCACCCTGGACGCTCCGCGTCCGCTCTTGCCAGCGTGACGCGGAGCGTCACAGGATGCGTTCCCACGCGGAGCGTGGGAACGAGGGGCTAGGGTTACACCGCTTCCCGGTAAGGATTGCGCGGGTCCTGCGTCCAGTTCAAAAACGGCTTGCCGGTATCGATCGGCACCATCTCGATGCAGTCGGCCACCGGGCAGGTGATCTGGCACAGGTTGCAGCCCACGCACTCATCGTCGATCACCTCATACAGATGCGTGCCATCGGCCTGCTTCAAGCTGGCAATGGCCTGGTGCGAGGTGTCCTCGCAGGCAATATGGCAACGACCACAGCCAATGCACGCCTCTTGGTCTATCTTGGCGATGACCTGATAGTTGATGTCCAGGTACTTCCAATCCGTGGTGTTGCCCACCGCCCGCCCGGAAAACGCCTGCAGGTTGGCATGGCCTTGGCTGTCCATCCAGCGCGACAAGCCATCCTTCATTTCTTCAACGATGCGAAACCCATGCAGCATCGCCGCCGTGCACACCTGCACCGCGCCGCAGCCCAGGGCGACGAATTCCGCGGCGTCGCGCCAGGTGCCGATACCGCCGATGCCGCAGATCGGCAGGCCGTTGGTCTGTGGGTCACGGGCGATTTCGGCGACCATGTTCAACGCAATCGGCTTGACCGCCGAGCCGCAGTAACCGCCATGGGTGCTCTGGGTACCGACCACCGGCAGCGCGACCATGCGCTCCAGGTCCACGCTGGTGATGGAGTTGATGGTGTTGATCAGCGACACCGCATCGGCGCCGCCGCGATAGGCCGCCCGCGCCGCCACGCGGATGTCGGTGATGTTCGGCGTGAGCTTGACGATCACCGGCAGCGAACAATACGTCTTGCACCAGCGCGTCACTTGCTCCACGTACTCCGGCACCTGGCCGACGGCAGCGCCCATGCCCCGTTCGGGCATGCCGTGAGGGCAGCCGAAGTTCAGCTCGATGCCGTCGCAGCCGGTCGCCTCCACCAAGGGCAGGATGTTTTTCCAGGACGCTTCGACACAAGGCACCATGAGCGAGACGATCAGTGCGCGGTCCGGCCAGTCCTTTTTCACCTGGGTGATTTCCCGCAGGTTGATCTCCAGGGAACGGTCGGTGATCAGTTCGATATTGTTGATGCCCAGCACTTCGCGGTTGGCGCCATAGTGCGCGGAGTAACGCGACGACACGTTCACCGCCGCCGGGTCTTCCCCCAGGGTTTTCCACACGACGCCACCCCAGCCGGCCTCGAAGGCGCGCACCACGTTGTAGGCTTTGTCGGTGGGCGGCGCGGAGGCCAGCCAGAACGGATTGGGCGCTTTGATACCGGCGAATACAATCGAGAGATCGGCCATTACGCAGCCTCCACAGTCAGCATGAGTTGGGCATGCATGGCTTCGGCGGCCCGCTTGCCATGTTGTACCGCCTGAACGGTGAGGTCCTGGCCGAGGCTGACGCAATCACCGCCGGCATACACCCCTGGGATGCTGGTGCGCAGTTGCTCATCGACGAAGATGCGCTCGCCGACGCGATGCAGTTGCTGGGCCAGCGGATCGTGCAGGGCGTCGTTGTCGAAGCCTTGCCCGATCGCCTTGAAGATCGCGTCGGCGGCCAGTTCGAAGGTTTCCCCGGTAGGCAGCAGGTGACCGTTTTCCAGGCGGGTGCGGGCAAAGCGCATGCCGCGTACGCGGCCTTGGTCATCGAGCAGGACCTCGTCGGGTTGGGCCCAGGTCAACAGCCGTACTTGATTGGCCTTGGCGATGTCCTGTTCGTGGTGGGTTGCGCCCATGTCGACCAGGCCACGGCGGTATACCAGGTTGACATCGCGGGCACCGAGGCGGGCCATCTGCACGGCCATGTCGATGGCGGTGTTGCCGGCGCCGAGCACGATGCAGCGGTCGGCCAGGGGCAGTTGGCTGAGGTCATCGGCCTGGCGCAGTTCGCGGATATAGTCGGTGGCGGCGAGCAGGCCGGGGGCATCCTCAAAGGGCAGGCCCAGCTGTTTGCTGGCAGCGAGACCCAGGCCGAGGAACACCGAATCGAATTGCTGGTGCAGTTCGCTCAAGGTCAGGTTGTCGCCCAGGCGCTGGCCGTGGCGAACCTCGATGCCGCCAATCTGCAGGAGGAAATCCAGTTCCTTCTGGGCGAAGTCGTCCACCAGTTTGTATTTGGCGATTCCGTATTCATTCAGGCCGCCGGCTTTTTCCCGCGCTTCGAAAATCACCACGTCATGACCGTGCAAGGCGGCGCGGTGAGCGCAGGCCAAACCGGCAGGCCCGGCACCGACCACGGCGATGCGCTTGCCAGTGGGCGCGGCGCGTTGGAACGGGTGTTCGCTGAAGTGCGCGTTGTCGATGGCATAGCGTTGCAACAGGCCGATCAGCACGGGGGCGCATTCTTCGGCGTTATTGCGTACGCAGGCTTGCTGGCAGAGGATTTCCGTCGGGCACACCCGTGCGCAACTGCCACCGAGGATGTTGGCCGAGAGGATTTTCTGCGCGGCCCCTTGCACGTTCTCGGTGTGGATATTGCGGATGAATGAAGGGATGTCGATCTCGCTGGGGCACGCATTCACACAAGGCGCGTCGTAGCAGTACAGGCAGCGCGAGGCTTCCAGTTGGGCCTGGCGGGCGTTGAGGGGCGGTGCCAGGTCGGTGAACTGGCTGGCGAGGGTGGCCCCGTCTTCGCGGGGGTGGGGGAGATGGGTCAGGGTCTGGATCACGGTGTTGGCCTCACGGTTATTGAGGTGCTGCCTCTGATGGGCGATCGTTCCCACGCTCTGCGTGGGAAAGCCTCAGTGGACGCTCCGCGTCCGCTTTTTTTGGACTCAGCGCTTCACGGCCACTGGCTTGCAAAGCGCTGCCCGCTTGCTCAACTGCTCGAACACCGAGGGATACGCCGGCCGCTGCACATACCGCCCGGCCCCTCGCTGCGCGCGCAGGTCACCATCGGCCCACACCAGCTTGCCCTGGCTGATGGTGTGGCTGGGCACGCCGCGCACGGTCTTGCCTTCGAAGATGTTGAAGTCCACCTGCTGATGGTGGGTCTTGGCGGAAATGGTCCGCGTGCCCTCGGGGTCCCATAGCACCAGGTCGGCATCGGCGCCTACGCGTATCGCGCCTTTGCGTGGGTAGAGGTTGAAGATCTTCGCGGTGTTGGTGGAGGTCAGGGCGACAAATTCCTGCATCGACAAACGCCCGGTATTGACGCCTTCGTGCCACAGCAGCGCCATGCGGTCTTCAATGCCGGCGGTACCGTTGGGGATCTTGCTGAAGTCGTCACGCCCGGCGGCTTTTTGCTCGGCGCAGAAACAGCAGTGGTCGGTGGCGGTGGTGTGCAGGTTGCCCGCTTGCAGGCCGTGCCACAGCGCCTCTTGGTGCCCGCGTGGGCGGAATGGCGGGCTCATCACATAGCCGGCGGCGGTCTGCCAGTCGGGGTGTTGGTACACGCTGTCATCGAGCAACAGGTGGCCGGCGAGCACTTCACCGTACACCGCCTGGCCCTTGCCACGGGCATAAGTGATTTCATCCAGGGCTTCCTTCGTCGACACATGCACCAGGTACAGCGGCGTGCCGATGGTCTCTGCAATCCGGATGGCACGGCTGGCCGCTTCGCCTTCCACCTGGGACGGGCGCGACAGCGGATGGGCTTCCGGCCCGGTGATGCCCTGAGCCATCAGCTTGCGTTGCAGGTGGTACACCAGCTCGCCATTTTCGGCATGCACCGTGGGCACCGCGCCGAGTTCCAGGCAGCGTTCGAAACTGGCGACCAAGGTGTCATCGGCAGCCATGATCGCGTTCTTGTAGGCCATGAAATGCTTGAAGCTGTTGATGCCGTGATGGCTGACCAGCTCGGCCATTTCCTCGCGTACCTGCTCGCTCCACCAAGTGATCGCTACATGAAACCCGTAGTCGGCGGCAGACTTTTCGGCCCAGCCGCGCCACTGGTGGAAAGCTTCCATCAGCGATTGCTGTGGGTTGGGAATCACGAAGTCGATGATCGACGTGGTACCACCGGCCAAGCCTGCCGCCGTGCCACTGAAAAAGTCTTCACTGGCCACGGTGCCCATGAAGGGCAGTTGCATATGGGTATGGGGGTCAATGCCGCCTGGCATCAAGTATTGGCCGCTGCCATCGAGTATTTCGCAGCCTGCGGGAATATCCAGATTCGTGCCAATGGCGCGAATTAGACCCTCTGCGCATAACACATCGGCGCGGTAACTTTCATCATGGGTAATAACGGTGGCGCCACGGATCAACAGCGACATGTCGAGTTCCTCACAGGCTTGACCGGCTTGTGCCAGTTCTAAGTGTTGTAATGCTGCGTACCGAGGGTCGGTTAATTCCTGTCATCGGTGACAGGAATAGAAACTAGCCCGAGTTTTTCGAATGAGCAAGAAGATTTTTATCAAGCCTTTAATGTTTTTTATCTAATTGATTTATAAGGTAAAAATACTATTTTCACCAAAATGAAGCACGCCCATCCTGTTTTGACGCACTTGACAGGTTCTTGATCTGTTCAATATTTCTTATTGCAAATCAGGCGCTTGAGATATGCCGCTTGACGGCGTCGAGAAATAAAAATAATTGTGATGCACCAGTTTGAGACCTGCAGGTTCTGGCAACTTGCGTATTGTTTAGCCTGACGCGTGCGGCAAGTAGCGCAGGCTCAATTGGAAAGCTGATAAACATCAGCAAGTTATACAAGCGGTGCGGGTTCAGAGGCGGTTGTCGGCACGGTTATTGAGTGCACGGGCAGTTGGCCGGAACCCTGGATGTCATGTTGTTGATGCGGTACTCCGGCCACCTGAACCTAGCGTGCAGGTGAGCAACAATAATTTTAAAAAAACCGTGGAGCGGCCATGCAACAGAACAGATCGCAAGTCATCGAGCGCAACGGCCTGTACGAACTCGACGCCGGCCCCGACGTCCTCGACAGCCCTCGCTACAACCACGATATGGCACCTACCAAAGTGCACGAGCGCACCTGGAACAAATGGCACATCACTGCGCTGTGGGTCGGCATGTCGATCTGCGTGCCCACCTACACGCTGGGTGGAGTGCTCACGGCGTATTTCGGGCTGTCGGTGGGGGAGGCGCTGATGGCGATCCTGCTGGCCAATATCGTGGTGTTGATCCCGCTGACCCTCAACGCGTTTCCCGGCACCAAGTACGGCATTCCGTTTCCGGTGCTGTTGCGTTCGTCCTTTGGCATCCTCGGTTCCAACGTACCGTGCCTGATCCGCGCGCTGGTGGCCTGCGGCTGGTTTGGTATCCAGACGATGTTTGGCGGTCTGGCGATCCACCTGTTCCTGGGCTCGATTTTCGACGGCTGGAAAGCCCTCGGCGGGACCGGGGAGGTGATCGGTTTCATGCTGTTCTGGTGCTTGAACCTGTGGGTGGTGCTGCGTGGCGCCGAGTCGATCAAGCGCCTGGAAACCTTGTCGGCGCCGTTGTTGGTCGCTGTGGGGGTTGGGTTGCTGGTATGGGCGATGCCGAACGTGTCCCTCAGCGAGCTGATGGCTATTCCACCCAAGCGCCCCGAAGGCGCCAGCCTCACCGGTTACTTCATGGCGGGGCTTACGGCGATGGTGGGCTTCTGGGCCACCTTGTCACTGAACATTCCCGACTTCAGCCGCTACGCCAACAGCCAGAAAGACCAGATTCTGGGGCAGATCTTCGGCTTGCCGCTGACCATGTTCCTGTTCGCCGCCCTCGGCGTGGTCATGACCGCCGCCTCGGTGAAACTGGTGGGGGTGAGCGTCTCCGATCCGGTGAGCCTGATTGGTCATATCCAGAGCCCGGTGTGGGTGGCCATCGCCATGGCGCTGATCATCGTCGCCACCTTGTCCACCAACACTGCGGCGAACATCGTCTCGCCCACCAACGACTTCCAGAACATCGCGCCCAAGCTGATCAACCGCACCACGGCGGTGATTCTCACCGGCCTGGTAGGGCTGGCGTTGATGGCCCATGAACTGCTGAAAAAACTCGGGCTGATTGTCTCGGACGTCAGCCTGGAAACCGTGTATTCCAATTGGCTACTGGGCTATTCAAGCCTGCTGGGGCCGATTGCCGGGATCATGGTGGTGGACTATTTCATCACCCGCAGACAACAGTTGGACCTGGCCGGCCTGTACCGCGACGACGTGTACCCGGCCTGGAACTGGAGCGGCTTTATCGCCTTTGGCGTACCGGTGGTGCTGACGCTGCTGTCGCTGGGCAGCGATGCGTTCAGCTGGTTCTACAGCTACGGCTGGTTCACCGGCTCGGCGTTGGGCGGGGTGTTGTATTACGGCTTGAACGCCAAGCGCGGGGCGAGCCCGATCACCGCCAAGGCGCCGTTGTAAACCACGGTCGAGGTGGGAGCTGGCTTGCCTGCGATAGCGGACTATCAGTTAAAGCCGTGTCGCCTGACACACCGCTATCGCAGGCAAGCCAGCTCCCACAGTTGACCGCGTTAATTCATAAGAACCTGTAGCCTGAGGAGACCCCCATGAACGCTGCCCTCGACGTTCTGCAATCGACCCATCAGCACATCAACCGCGACCGTCTGTGGCAGTCGCTGATGGACCTGGCCAAACTCGGCGCCACCCCCAAAGGCGGAGTGTGTCGCCTGGCCCTTACCGACCTCGACCGCAAGGCTCGCGATCTCTTCGTGCAGTGGTGTGAAGCGGCGGGTTGCACCGTGACCATCGACGGCATCGGCAATATCTTTGCGCGCCGTCCCGGCCGCAATCCCGACCTGCCACCGGTGATGACCGGCAGCCATATCGACACCCAGCCCACCGGCGGCAAGTTCGACGGTTGCTTCGGCGTGCTGGCCGGTGTGGAAGTGCTGCGCACCCTTAACGACCTGAATGTGGAAACCGAGGCGCCGCTGGAAGTGGTGGTATGGACCAACGAAGAAGGCTCGCGTTTCCCGCCGTGCATGATGGGCTCAGGGGTGTTTGCCGAGAAGTTCAGCCTCGCCGATACCCTGGCCAAGGTCGATACGGACGGCGTCAGCGTGGGGGATGCGTTGAACGCGATTGGTTATGCCGGAACACGGCCGGTCAGCGGGCATAAGGTCGGCGCGTATTTCGAGGCCCATATCGAACAAGGGCCGATTCTGGAGGATGAACACAAAACCATCGGCGTGGTGCTCGGCGCCCTCGGGCAAAAGTGGTTTGACCTGAAGCTGCGCGGTGTTGAAGCCCATGCCGGCCCTACACCCATGCACTTGCGCAAGGATGCCCTGGTAGGCGCGGCAGCGGTGGTGGCCGCCGTGAACGCGGCGGCGTTGGCGCACCAGCCGCATGCATGCGGCACGGTGGGGTGCCTGCAAGCGTATCCGGGATCGCGCAACGTGATTCCCGGTGAGGTGCGCATGACCCTGGATTTTCGTCACTTGGAACCGGCACGGCTGGACTCGATGATTGCCCAGGTGCGTCAGGTGATCGAGGACACCTGCGCCAAACATGGCTTGAGTTTCGACATGCAGCCCACGGCGGACTTCCCGCCGCTGTACTTCGACAAAGGCTGCGTGGAGGCGGTGCGCGATGCCGCCAATGGCTTGGGCTTGTCGAACATGGACATCGTCAGCGGGGCAGGGCACGACGCGATTTTCGTCGCTGAGCTGGGCCCGGCGGGGATGATCTTTGTACCGTGTGAAGGCGGCATCAGCCACAACGAAATCGAAAATGCCGCGCCGGATGACCTGGCGGCAGGGTGTGCGGTGTTGTTGCGCGCGATGGTGGCCGCTTCAGCGGCCATTGCCAGCGGCAAGTTAGCCGCCTGAATGATCGTTCCCACGCTCCGCGTGGGAACGCCGCTCAGGACGCTCTGCGTCCGCCCTTGAAATCGTGACGCGGAGCGTCACAGGGTGCATTCCCACGCAGAGCGTGGGAACGATCAGTGGGTATTAACCCGGCTGCCAGCCGCCGCCGAGTGCGGTCAAAAGTCCCACGCTCGCCTGCAACTGCCGGGTCTGCACCGCCTGCAACGTTCTCTGTGCCTGCAACGCGGCGGTTTGGGCGGTGACCACGTCCAGGTAACTCACCGCCCCGGCCTGATAGCTGTTCATCGCCAAGGCCTGGGTATGTTGCGCCGCCTCTGCGGCCGCTTGCTCGTCCTCGGCTTGCTGCTGCAAATCCCGCAGTTGCGCGAGGTTATCTTCCACCTCACGCACGGCTTTCAGTACGTGGCTACGGTACTGTGCCGAGGCTTCCTCGAATTCGGCCTTGGCCTGGCGCTCGTCGGCGCTCAAGCGTCCGCCATCGAAGATCGGCAGGTTCATCAGCGGCCCCAGTGCCCAATACCGGTTGCCGGCGGACAGCAGGTTGCCAACGCCTTGGGTCTGCCCGCCCAGCACACCGGTCAAACTGAAATCCGGGAACCACGCCGCCTTGGCCACGCCGATCGTTGCGTTGGCCGCAAACACACGACGTTCAGCTGCGGCAATGTCTGGACGACGCTGCAGCAAGTGGCTGGGCAACTGCGCCGGAATGCTTGGCAACGCCATTAACTGCGGGCTGGGCGGCAATGAAAAATCACTGGCCGTCACGCCCACCAATTCGCCGATGGCGTGCTCGGCGAGGTTGCGCTGGCCACGCACTTCGTCCAGCTGCGCCTTGGCTTCGGCCAGTTGGTTTTGCGCGCGGGTCAGGTCCAGTTCCGACGCAATCTGGCCTTCATAACGGCTGCGTGTCAGTTGCAACGCTTGGCTGAAGTCCTGCAACGACGTGTTGAGGATTCGGCCCTGTGCATCCAGCCCATTGAGCTGCACATACAGGCTCGCCAACTGTTGTTGCAGGCTCAGGCGCACCACCGCCAGATCATCAAAGGACGCTTGCGCCTGGGCATCGCCCGCAGCGACCTGGTTGCGGATTCTGCCCCACAGGTCGAGGTCGTAACCCAGGGAGAACCCAACGGTATTGCTGTTGTACACCGACGGCTGTGCAGTGCCGCGTAGCGGTCGTGAATCCGATTGACGTTGGCGCAGCGGTTGCGCGCTGGCGGTGATTTGCGGGAAAAGGCCCGCGTGCAGTTGACTGGCGTAGGCCTGGGACGCATCGAAATGCGCCAGCGCCGCGGCCAGGTCCGGGTTGGCCTTGAGCAGTTGCTGTTGCAGCGCGTTCAGGCGCGAATCGTTGTAAAGCTGCCACCACTGGGGCGCCAGTTGATCCGACGGTTGCGCGCTGTGCCAGGGGCCATCGCTGGTTTGTTCGCGGTAGTGGGCGGGCAGGTCAATCGACGGCACCGTATAGGTGGGCGCCATCGAGCAACCCTGCAACGCCAGTACCATCAGTGCCGCCAGCGGATTAAGCCTTGGGCGCATGCGCACCTCCCGAGGCGTCGGCCAGTTGCACCGGGTCGCCTTCGCGCAGGGCGTCGGGCGGGTTGTCGATGATGCGGTCAGCGGGCTTCAGGCCTTGGTCGATCACCAGGCGCTCGCCGAGGTCCAGGCCAATATGAATGTCTTGCAGGTGCACATGGTTGCGACCGTCCAGTACCGCAACCTGGGTGCCCTGGGCGCGGAAGATCAAGGCGCTGGCCGGGATGCTCACGCCATGGGTATCGGCCGGAATCGGCAGGGTGACTTCGGCGTAATCGCCTGGCAGCAGTTCGCCGTTGGGGTTGTCGGCAACGAACTGGGCGAGCAGGGTGCCAGAGCGGCGGTCGATGGCAGTGGAGTCACCGATCAGGCGTGCCTTGAAGTGCTCGCCGGGGTGCTCGGGGACGGTCAGTTCGGCCTCAAGGCCCGTATGAATGACCGCTGCATAGTTCTGCGGCACCGGCACGTACAAGCGCAATTGGTGGGTGTCGGCAATGTTGAACAGTTCCGGATCGCTGGCGTTATCGGCCTTGATCAACTGGCCGATGTCCGTGTTGCGGGCAGTGATGGTGCCAGCGAATGGCGCTCGAAGGGTCTTGTAGCTTTCCAGGGCGCACAGCCGTGCGTAGTCCGCTGCCGCGGCTTCGGTGTTGGCCTTGGCGGCTGCGGCGTTGGAGGTTTTCTCATCGGCGTCCTGGCGCGATACCGAATGGCTGGCCAGCAGGTTTTGCCAGCGGGTCGCCGTGGTGGCTGCCAGGCGTGCATTGGCTTGTTGCTGGATCAGGCGGGCATGGGCTTGGGCCAGTTGTTGGTCGAGGTCTGGGCTGTCGATTTCGGCGAGGATTTGCCCGGCCTTGACCTGGGCACCGATGTCGACTTTCCAGTCCTTCAAGTAGCCGCTGACCCGCGCATTGATCGCCGCTTTGCTCCATGCCTCCAGGTGGGCGGGCAGGCGCAGGGTTTCACCGCCGGCGTTTGGCTTGGGTTGGAACACCATTACCTGGGGGACGGCGGCGGCTTCGGTCCAGGCGGTGACCGACTGCTCGTGCAGCGTACGCGCGTGCAGGCCGCTGGCGACTAACAGGGCAGCCAACGTCAGGCCACCGACACCCAGGAGCATCAGACGCTTGCGCGAGGGTTTTTGATCAGGCGACATGGGGCGTTTCTCCAGCAGTTGCGCGAGTAGGATGACGACCGTGGACCAGGCTGAAGACCACGGGAACAAACAACAAAGTGGCGATGGTGGCGAAGACCAGGCCACCGATGACCGCCCGGCCGAGCGGGGCGTTCTGCTCCTCGGAAATGGCCAGGGGCAACATGCCGATGATCATTGCCAGGGCAGTCATGCACACCGGGCGAAAGCGCGTATAGCCGGCTTCTAGCGCGGCTTCCAACGCATCGCCATGTTCGGCCAGGCGCTCACGGCAGAAGCTCACCACCAGGATCGAGTTGGCGGTGGCCACGCCCATGCACAAGATGGCGCCGGTGAGTGCTGGCACCGACAACGAGGTGCCACTGAGAAACAGCATCCACACGATGCCCGCCAATGCTGCCGGCAACGCCGTGATGATCACAAAAGGGTCGGCCCATGATTGGAAGTTGACCACGATCAGCAAGTAGATCAGCACCACCGCGCCGAGCAGTCCGAAGCTCAAACCACTGAACGCCTCATGCAGCGCATCGATCTGCCCGTGCAGGCTGATGGTCGCGCCTTTGGGGCGCATGGACGCAGTGTCATCCAGCACCTTTTGCACATCGCGGGCCACACCGCCGAGGTCGCGGCCTTGCACGTTGGCGTACAGGTCCAAGGTAGGCTCGATGTTGTAGTGGGTCACCACGGCAGGGCTCTGTACCCGGGAGATGGTTGCCACGCCGCCGAGAATTTGCGCCTGCCCATCGGCACCGGTCACCGGCAACGCCTCCAGGGACGGCAGGCTGTCGAGGCGGTACTGCGGGGTGGCCGCGACGATGGAATAAGACACGCCGTTGGCCGGGTTGAGCCAGAAGGTCGGCGCGGTTTGCGAGCTGCCGGCGAGGGAGGCAACCATGCTGTTGGTGACGTCACGTTCGGTGATGCCCAGGCCATTGGCGCGCATACGGTCCACGTTTACTTGCAGCGAGGGGTAGCCGGTGGACTGCTGGATCCGCAGGTCGGCAATCCCCGGTACATGTTGCAAGCGCCGTTCAAGCTCGACGGCATAGGCGCGGTTTTCCGCGTCATTGCGCCCGGAGATTTTGACGTCCAGAGGGGCGGGAGCGCCGAAGTTGAGGATCTGGCTGCTGATGTCGGCGGGGAGGAACGCAAAGTGGCTGCCGGGGAAACTTTGCGGCAGGGCTTCACGCAGTTTTTTCACATAGTCGGCGGTGGGCGCGTGGTGCGTTTTCAAGCTGACCTGGATGTCACCGTCCTGCGGGCCGATGGTGCCGCTGCTGCTGTAGGCCATGTCGATGCCGCTGAGCGGAATGCCAATATTGTCGACGATGGTGTCCAGTTCTTCGGCCGGGATAACCTCGCGAATCCGTGCTTCGATGCGATCGAACGCCGCGGCGCTTTCTTCGATGCGCGTGCCCAGTGGCAAGCGCACATGCAGGGCCAAGGCACCCGCATCGGTGGCCGGGAAAAAGTCCTGGCCCAGGCTCGGCAACAGCAGGAACGACGCGAGTACGCAGGCCAGGAACCCGACAATGAAGCGCTTGCGTGCGCCCAGCGCCAGCGTCAGCAGGCCATGGTAGGTGTCGCGGATATTGGAAAAGTGCCGTTCGAATCCCTGTTGAAAATTCAGCACCGATTGCAGCAACGCATTGCGCGGCCTCAAGTGCTGTTCACCCTCGTGGTGATTGATGAATGCATCTTCCGGATGATGCCCCGCGCCTGCCTCCGGCCTATGTGGTTTGAGCAAATACATCGTCAGCGTCGGCACCAGGGTACGCGAGAGAATGAACGAACTGGCCATGGCAAAGATCACCGCCAGCGCCATTGGCCGGAACAGGTAACCGGCGATGCCTTGCAGCAAAAACATCGGCACGAACACGATGCAGATGCACAACAGCGAGACGAAAGCCGGGCCGACGATTTGCGCGGCGCCGTCGAGAATCGCGGCCTTCACCGCCTTGCCTTGCTCCAGGTGCCAGTTGATGTTTTCGATGGTCACCGTGGCGTCGTCCACCAGGATGCCCACCGCCAACGCCAGCCCGCCCAATGTCATCACGTTGAGGGTTTGCCCACTGGCGGCCAACAGCGCGATGGCCGACAGCACTGCCAGGGGAATCGACGCGGCGATGATCAAGGTCGAGCGCCAACTGCCGAGAAACAGCAGGATCATCGCACTGGTGAGCAGTGCGGCAATGATGCCTTCCTGGGCCACGCTGCTCACCGACTGCTTGACGAACACCGAGGCATCGCCCAGCAGCGAGGTTTTCAGCGACGGTGGCAAGGTTTCGTTGATGCGCGGCAGCATCTGCCGGATACCGTCGATGATCGACAGCGTGGAGATGCTGCCGTTTTTCAGCGCCGGCATCAGCACGGCGCGATGGCCGTCGACCCGCACGATATTGGTTTGCGGTGGTGAACCGTCGCGCACATGGGCCACTTGGCCGATGGTGATCAGCGCACCGTCGACGGTCTTGATCGGCAAGTCGTTGAGCTCATCAATCGCCTTGGGGCTGTTGTTGAGCAGGATCGTGTATTCGTTGGGGCCGAGCTTGGCGGTGCCCACCGGGATGATCTGGTTCTGCAGCGCCAGGGCGTTGCCCACGTCTTGGGCCGACAAGCCTTTGGCGGCCAGGGCTTGAGGGTCGAGGTCGAGGGTGATCTGCCGTTGCTTGCCACCCATTGGGGTGGGCATGGCCAGGCCGGGCAGGGCGCTCAAGGGCAGGCGGATATTGTTCTGCACCAGGTCGCGAATTTTGGCTTCCGAAAGGCTGGGGCTGGAGAACGCCATTTGCAGGATCGGCACCGTGGAGGCGCTGTAGTTGAGGATCAGCGGCGGGGTGATGCCCGGTGGCATTTGCTTGAGCACGGTTTGTGACACCGCCGTGACCTGGGCATTGGCGGTACGGATATCGACGCCAGGCTGGAAGAAGATCTTGACGATGCCCATGCCGGGCAACGATTGCGACTCGATATGCTCGATGTCGTTGACGGTGGTGCTCAGGGAGCGTTCGTAGGTGTAGATCACCCGGCCGGCCATGGCGTCCGGAGACAGGCCGTTGTACTGCCACACCACGGCGACCACGGGAATGCCGATATCGGGAAAAACATCCGTGGGCGTACGCAGGGCCGCCATCGGCCCGATGATGCAGATGAATATAGCCAGCACGATGAAGGTGTACGGCTTGTGCAGTGCGGTCTTTACCAGCCCGAGCATGCGTGAGTCTCCGAGAAGAGCAGGATTGCAAACCCCGGCAGTCTTGACCGACCCACCTAACACGCACCTTTCAGCCAGGTGAAGGAAGTTTTAGTCAAGGGCTGAAGATACTTTCATAGGGATTCATTTGTTCCAGGAAGGGCGGCTCATCAAGCTTGTCAGCCATCGGATACGAGCTTTTCATTCATGCCCTTTGGAGCCCTGTCATGTCACTCAAACCACTGTTGTTAGTTCCCGTCCTTGGCTTTGTCTGTTTACTGTCGGCCTGCGCCGGCCCGATCCCCAAGGCGGACCCCAGCGAAGCCTGGATCGGCTTGCAGGAAGAAGCGCCGAATGACCTGATGGCCGAGCGTGTCGATGGCAAGCGGGTGGACGATGGGCGCTATTTTGAGGTGACCCCGGGTGACCATCGCCTGGACGTGACTTTATTTGAAGACGAGCCGGGTGATGACAACCAGCAGGACTGCCAGGGCCGCATCGAGTACAAGCATTTCAAGGCAGGTGAGCACTACACCCTGGTGGAGTCGAGCCTGGGCACCACGGTGCGCGCGTCTCTTGAGGACGGCCACGGCAAGGAAATTGCCGCGACCCAGGACTTCAATTGCATGCCTGGCTAGGCGTGATGCGCCGTCGCCTTGTGCGGTTCGGCGGGTGCAGCAGGTTTGACGTGGGGGTGATGATGCCGGCGCGTCACGCGCATGACCCCCCACAGCATGGCGGCGGCTACGGCCAGCCAACCACAGATCAACAGGAAAATCGTTGTCGCAAGGCTCATTCGGGCCTCCTTTCGCCCACTTGGGGCACACACAGTCTTCTCAATGGACAGTCTAGTCAGCTGGCGGTTGCCTGCTATTGACCAATGGTCGAGTCGGTCCAACTTCTTTGCTCTATCAGCGCCGCTTTACTGAGCCAGTGGGCTATACCGGCGGGGCGGGGCGCCCTATGATCGGAGGCCTTTACCGGCAGTTGATCAAGAGAGTGAAAAAATTGCGCTTACGGTCGAACCTTAAAACCTCCTTGCTGCTCGCCGCTGCCCTTGGGCTGGCGTCCTGTGCCAGCAGCACACCATCGAAATTGCCAGGCTTGCCGGAGCGCGTTGAACTCACTGGCGTGCCGACCTTTCGCAGCGAGGCTTATCAGAGCGGCCCTACGGCACTTGCCAGCATGCTGTCGCAACAAGGCATTGTCATGACACCGGGTTTGCTTGATAAACCGCTGCACCTGCCCGGCGCCGAGGCGGACCTTGAGCGCAACATGCAAGTGCTGGCACGTGAATACGGGCTGATGGTGTATCCACTGGAGGCCAAGCTGACCGCCGTGCTGGCGCAGGTGGCGGCGGGTTACCCAGTGATGGCGCGGATCAACGCCAGTTATTGGTCCGGGGCGCGCTATGTCGTGGTGGTGGGGTTCAACCAACAGAAGAGTACGGTGCTGTTGCGCTCTGGCAACGAGCGCCGGCTGATCATGCGCTTCAGCGACTTCGAGTCGGCGTGGGCGAGCGCGGGCCATTGGGCCATTCTGACCCAGCGCCCGAGCCAGTTGCCGGCCAATGTGGACGTGCAGCGCTGGCGCGAAGCGGCCAATGCCACGGCGCAGGCGGGGCAGGAGCAAGCGGCGGCCCAAGCGCTCAAGGTGTTGGCAGAGAAGAAGTGAAGCTCAAATAATGTGGGAGCGGGCAAGCCCGCCCCCACACTAAAACCGTTGCTTATCGACGTACTTCCGTAGCGGTCGCTCGGTTCTTGAGGTTTTTATCGGCCTTGTAACGCAGCGCTACATCAGGCACTGCGCCGCCTTTGCCGGTCTCGACCCAGCTACGAATACGGCTGGCATCGGCAAAATGGGTGAACTTGCCAAAGGCATCCAGAATCACCAGCGACACCGGGCGATTGCCCATGCTCGTCACCAACACCAGGCAATGGCCGGCCTGGTTGGTGAAACCGGTCTTGGTCAGCTTGATATCCCAGTTGGCGCGGTTGATCAGGTGATCGGTGTTGGAGAAGCCCAAGGTGTAATTAGGCTTGCGGAACGACACGGTCTTTTCCTTGGTGGTGCTCAACTGGCTCAGCATCGGAAACTTGCGCGCATAGGCCAGCAGCTTGCTCAGGTCGCGGGCGGTCGACACGTTATTAATCGACAGTCCGGTGGGCTCTACGTAGTGGGTGCTGGTCATGCCCAGGGATTTTGCCTTGGCGTTCATCGCGGCAATGAAGGCCGCGTAGCCACCTGGATAGTGGTGGGCGAGGCTGGCGGCGGCGCGGTTTTCCGAAGACATCAGCGCGATCAGGAGCATTTCCTTGCGTGGCATCTGGCTACCGATCTTCACCCGGGAGAACACGCCTTTCATCTCGGGCGTATCGGTGATGTTGATGTCGATGTACTCGTCCATATTCTGCTTGGCTTCGAGGACGATCAGGCCAGTCATCAGCTTGCTCACCGAGGCGATAGGTACCACCACGTCAGGGTTGCTGGAATAAATGACTTTATTGGTCTGCAAGTCGACCAGCATGGCGCTGCCGGAGGCGATCTGCAGCTTGGAGGCGTCACGCGGGGCCAGGGTGGATTCGGCGGCGTGGGCGAAGGTGCCTGTTAACGCAAAAAACAGGCTAACGATAGAAAGACGAATTTTCACGCGGATGAACTCGCTAAAAAGTAAGGAAATGCCGTTGTAGAACGGGTCTTATGAAAAATGACGTTACATTTTAGGAGTATGGATGAAGAACTGTCGAATGTTCTTCTAGAACCAGACGAAAGTACTTAAAAACTAAGAAAAAACGGTTTTTTTACGCGTAATAAAAAGCCCTGCGCTAAGGCAGGGCTTTTTCATTACGTCTGGTTATTAACCGTGCAGGGTTTCCGCTGCATATAAGGTGTTTTCCAGCAGGCAGGCCCGGGTCATCGGCCCGACACCGCCAGGGACCGGCGTGATCCAGCCTGCTCGGGGCAGGGCGGTTTCATACACCACGTCGCCCACCAACTTGCCGTCTTCCTGGCGGTTGATACCCACGTCAATGACGATGGCACCCTCCTTGATCCACTCACCCTTGACCAGGCCCGGCTTGCCGGCGGCGACTACCACCAGGTCGGCACGGCCGACGTGGCCGGCGAGGTCCTTGGTGAAGCGATGGGTGACGGTCACGGTGCAGCCGGCCAGCAGCAGCTCCATGGCCATCGGGCGACCGACGATGTTCGATGCGCCCACCACCACAGCGTCAAGGCCGTACAGGTCGACACCGGTGCTTTCCAGCAGCGTCATGATGCCTTTAGGCGTGCATGGGCGCAGCAGGGGAATGCGTTGGGCCAGGCGGCCGACGTTATAAGGGTGGAAACCGTCGACGTCTTTGTCCGGGCGGATGCGCTCCAGCAGCTTGGAGGCGTCCAGGTGCTCAGGCAGCGGCAGTTGCAGGAGGATGCCGTCCATGCCCGGGTCATCGTTGAGGCTGTCAATCAGGTCGGTCAGGGCCTGTTGAGTGGTGTCCGAAGGCAAGTCGTAGGCCTTGGAAATAAAGCCGACCTCTTCACAGTCTTTACGCTTGTGCGAGACATAAACCTGAGAGGCAGGATCGCTGCCGACCAGGATCACCGCGAGGCCAGGCGTGCGCAGGCCTTGCTGGCTGCGCTCGGTGACTCGTTTGGCGATCTGCTGGCGCAGGCTGGCGGCGATTGATTTGCCGTCGATAAGTTGTGCAGTCATTACGCGTGATTAACCATCGAGAGGGGGAAGAAAAGTGCGCGCATTCTCGCATGCCAAGGCGCGAGGGCAAAGGCGCTTGGTCTGCAAATTGCCCTAACCCCTTAAATAAAATCAGTTTTTTTCAAAAAAGATTTGACGGGTTTCCAGGGCATCTATACTATTCGTCGCACTTGTCGGGCACAGCCTAGCACTGGTTAAGAAGGTCGAGCAGAATAGTTGTACTGCAAGGCTGGAAGCACTTAGTTTGTAATCCTCCAAGAGTACAGATTAATAAGGCGCCCGTAGCTCAGCTGGATAGAGCATCCGCCTTCTAAGCGGATGGTCGCAGGTTCGAGTCCTGCCGGGTGCGCCATTAGGCAGCTTTGGCACAAGTAGCGCTATATGGTGGGCGTAGCTCAGTTGGTAGAGCACGGGATTGTGACTCCCGTTGTCGAGGGTTCGATCCCCTTCGTCCACCCCATATTCTGAAAGGCGCCAGATTTAACAGTCTGGCGCCTTTGCTTTAAGAGCTTCAAGCGCGGATGTGGTGGAATTGGTAGACACACTGGATTTAGGTTCCAGCGCCGCGAGGCGTAAGAGTTCGAGTCTCTTCATCCGCACCAATTAAAGCTTTTCCCGGTCGTCAGGCGGGGCAGGGCTCAACAAAGAAGTGGTTTGGTTTCTTTGTTAACGCAATATGGTGGGCGTAGCTCAGTTGGTAGAGCACGGGATTGTGACTCCCGTTGTCGAGGGTTCGATCCCCTTCGTCCACCCCATATTCGAAAGGCGCCAGATTTAACAGTCTGGCGCCTTTTTTGGTTTTGGCGGTTTGAGATTGGGTGGTTGCAGGTGCTGGGCTGCCCCGGCAGGGCGTGTCGTCGTATTTATGTATCTCGATGATGCCGCGTTGCTTGCTCGCCTTGTTCGCAGGGCGGGCCGTCAGGGAGATGAATGGTTGTTCCTTCTATATATAGAGAGGGGCGGCGCAGAGCCCTGGCGCAATTTGGCTGTATTTGTCACCGGGGCGAGGTACTTCAGTGCTTTCGTACCGATAAATTGCCGGCTGTTTTTCGCGGTGTTTTCAGTAGGGTGACTTCTTGAGTTTGACCCACTAGAATGCATGCCCTTGATTGGGGTCGGAAATGGCCGGCTAATGTCTGTGCAACGAGGAATATCCATGCAAGTTTCTGTTGAAAATACTACTGCTCTCGAGCGCCGCCTGAGCATCACCGTGCCGGCAGAGCGTATCGAGACTGCGGTCAACAAGCGTCTGCAGCAGACTGCCCAAAAGGCCAAGATCGCTGGTTTCCGTCCAGGCAAAGTGCCTATGAGCGAAATCAAGCGTCGTTTTGGTGCCGATGCGCGCCAGGAAGCTGTAGGTGACGTGATCCAGGCTTCCTTCTACGAAGCCGTTGTCGAGCAAAAGCTGAACCCGGCAGGCTCGCCTTCGATCGAGCCCAAGTCCCTGGAAGCGGGCAAGGACCTGGAATACGTTGCCGTATTCGAAGTGTTCCCGGAATTTGAAGTGGCCGGTTTCGACGGTATCGAAATCGAGCGTCTGAGCGCCGAAGTGGCTGATTCGGACCTGGACAACATGCTGGAAATCCTGCGCAAGCAGAACACTCGTTTCGAAGTGGCCGACCGTGCCGCCCAGAACGAAGACCAACTGAACATCGATTTCGTTGGCAAGGTTGACGGCGAAGTCTTCGCTGGCGGCTCCTCCAAGGGTACTCAGCTGGTGCTGGGTTCCAACCGCATGATTCCTGGTTTCGAAGACGGCCTGGTTGGCGCCAAAGCCGGCGAAGAGCGCGTTCTGAACCTGACTTTCCCTGCTGACTACCAGAACCTGGACCTGGCTGGCAAAGCCGCCGAGTTCACCGTTACCGTCAACAGCGTTTCCGAGCCTAAGCTGCCAGAGCTGAACGAAGAGTTCTTCGCCCAGTTCGGCATCAAGGAAACCGGCATCGAAGGCTTCCGCACCGAAGTTCGCAAGAACATGGAGCGTGAGCTGCGCCAGGCTATCAAGTCCAAGGTCAAGAACCAGGTCATGGACGGTCTGCTGGCCGCCAACCCGATCGAAGTGCCTAAGGCCCTGCTGTCCAACGAAGTGGATCGCCTGCGCGTTCAAGCGGTTCAGCAGTTTGGTGGCAACATCAAGCCTGACCAACTGCCGGCCGAGCTGTTCGAAGAGCAAGCCAAGCGCCGCGTTGTGCTGGGCCTGATCGTGGCCGAAGTGGTCAAGCAGTTTGACCTCAAGCCAGATGAAGACCGCGTTCGCGAAATGATCCAGGAAATGGCTTCGGCCTACCAGGAGCCTGAGCAGGTCGTGGCTTGGTACTACAAGAACGAGCAGCAGATGAACGAAGTACGTTCGGTTGTGCTGGAAGAACAAGTTGTGGATACTGTTCTGCAGAAGGCTAAGGTGACCGATAAAGCGGTCTCTTACGAAGAAGCAGTCAAACCGGCGGAAGCAGCACAAGCCGACTGATTGTCCAACTCGTTGGAAATTCAACCATAAGCCAGCCTCGCGCTGGCTTATGCGTTTTCAAGACATGACTATTTGGGAGTAACTGCAGAGCATGTTCCGTAATTCCTATATTCAGCAGAACTCTGATATCCAGGCCGCAGGCGGCCTGGTCCCGATGGTTGTCGAGCAGTCCGCTCGTGGCGAACGCGCCTACGACATCTACTCGCGCCTGCTCAAGGAGCGAGTGATCTTTCTGGTTGGCCCGGTAGAGGACTACATGGCCAACCTGATTTGTGCGCAATTGCTGTTCCTTGAAGCGGAAAACCCGGACAAGGACATCCATCTCTACATCAACTCACCGGGCGGTTCGGTGACTGCGGGCATGTCGATCTACGACACCATGCAGTTCATCAAGCCAAACGTGTCGACCACCTGTATTGGCCAGGCGTGCAGCATGGGCGCCTTCCTGCTGACCGCGGGTGCCGAAGGCAAGCGTTTCTGCCTGCCGAACTCGCGTGTGATGATTCACCAGCCACTGGGCGGTTTCCAGGGCCAGGCGTCGGACATCGAAATCCACGCCAAGGAAATCCTCTTCATTCGTGAGCGTCTCAACACGCTGATGGCCAAGCACAGCGGGCGCACCCTGGAAGAAATCGAGCGCGATACCAACCGTGACAATTTCATGAGCGCTGAAGCCGCCAAGGAATACGGGTTGATCGACGCAGTGATCGACAAGCGCCCCGCTTAATATAAGCCGCTCAAAATAGGGCTGGTCGGCATGTCCGACCACTGGCGGGCTTGAAAAAGCCCGCATAAGCCTTCATCTTGTGTTGCAAGCCTATCGGATTTGGATCGAACGAATGACTGACACCCGCAACGGCGAGGACAACGGCAAGCTGCTCTATTGCTCCTTCTGTGGCAAAAGCCAGCATGAAGTACGCAAATTGATTGCCGGCCCCTCGGTGTTTATCTGCGACGAATGCGTCGACCTGTGCAATGACATCATCCGTGAGGAGGTGCAGGAAGCCCAGGCCGAGAGCAGTGCGCATAAATTACCTTCGCCTAAAGAAATCAGCGGCATCCTTGACCAGTACGTCATTGGTCAAGAGCGTGCAAAGAAGGTTCTGGCCGTAGCGGTGTACAACCACTACAAGCGCTTGAACCAGCGTGACAAGAAAGGTGACGAGGTTGAACTTGGCAAGAGCAACATCTTGCTGATCGGTCCTACAGGCTCGGGTAAAACCCTGCTTGCAGAAACCCTCGCTCGCCTGTTGAACGTTCCGTTCACCATCGCCGACGCCACCACCCTCACCGAGGCTGGCTACGTGGGTGAAGATGTCGAGAACATCATTCAGAAACTGCTGCAGAAGTGCGACTACGACGTAGAGAAGGCCCAGATGGGTATTGTCTACATCGACGAGATCGACAAGATCTCGCGCAAGTCGGACAACCCGTCGATCACCCGGGACGTTTCCGGTGAAGGCGTGCAGCAGGCCCTGTTGAAACTGATCGAAGGCACGGTTGCTTCCGTTCCGCCACAAGGCGGCCGCAAGCACCCGCAGCAGGAATTCCTTCAGGTTGATACGCGCAACATCCTGTTCATTTGTGGCGGTGCGTTCTCCGGTCTGGAGAAGGTGATTCAGCAGCGTTCCACCCGTGGCGGCATTGGTTTCAGTGCGGAAGTGCGTAGCAAGGAAGAAGGCAAGAAGGTGGGCGAGTCCCTGCGTGAAGTCGAGCCTGACGATCTGGTCAAGTTCGGTCTGATCCCGGAATTCGTTGGCCGTCTGCCGGTCCTGGCGACGTTGGACGAGTTGGATGAGGCGGCTTTGATCCAGATCCTCACCGAGCCGAAAAACGCCCTGACCAAGCAATACGGCAAATTGTTCGAGATGGAAGGTGTAGACCTCGAGTTCCGTACCGATGCGCTGAAATCGGTGGCCAAGCGGGCACTGGAGCGCAAGACCGGTGCACGTGGCCTGCGTTCTATTCTCGAAGGCGTGTTGCTCGACACCATGTACGAAATCCCCTCGCAGTCCGAGGTGAGTAAAGTGGTGATCGACGAAAGCGTGATCGAAGGCAAATCCAAGCCACTGTATATCTACGAAAACAGTGAGCCGGCTGCCAAGGCTGCACCCGACGCGTAAGCGTTCAGCAGTTGCGGTACAAGCAAGGGGCCTCTAGGGGCCCCTTGTTTTTTGGGGGCTTTTCTCGGAGCGGTGGTTAAATTCGCGTGTATTCATGCGTTTAACTACTGGCATTGAGCTTGTTTTTTTTGCATGTAACCCCCATCTTGGTTTCAAGCTTATTTTTGAACTGTCATAGAGGCGAAATCATGAAGACAACCATCGAATTGCCTCTCCTGCCGTTGCGTGATGTCGTCGTCTATCCGCACATGGTTATCCCGCTGTTCGTGGGGCGCGAGAAGTCTATCGAAGCCCTCGAGGCCGCGATGACGGGCGACAAGCAAATCCTGCTGTTGGCCCAGAAGAATCCTGCTGATGATGATCCAGGTGAAGATGCCCTGTATCGCGTCGGCACCATTGCCACTGTCCTGCAATTGCTCAAACTGCCCGATGGCACCGTCAAGGTGTTAGTCGAAGGTGAGCAGCGCGGCGCCGTAGAGCGTTTCATGGAGGTGGATGGCCACCTGCGTGCAGAAGTGGCGCTGATCGACGAAGTCGAAGCCCCGGAGCGTGAGTCCGAGGTGTTCGTGCGCAGCCTGCTCTCGCAGTTCGAGCAGTATGTGCAACTGGGCAAAAAAGTTCCGGCTGAAGTCCTGTCGTCCCTCAACAGCATTGATGAGCCAAGCCGCCTGGTCGACACCATGGCCGCCCACATGGCGCTGAAGATCGAGCAGAAGCAAGACATCCTCGAAATCATCGACCTGTCGGCCCGTGTCGAACACGTGCTGGCGTTGCTGGATGGCGAAATCGACCTGCTGCAGGTTGAGAAACGCATCCGTGGCCGTGTGAAGAAGCAGATGGAGCGTAGCCAGCGCGAGTACTATCTGAATGAGCAGATGAAGGCCATTCAGAAAGAACTCGGTGACGGCGAGGAGGGCCACAACGAAATCGAAGAGCTGAAGAAGCGTATCGATGCCGCTGGCCTGCCCAAAGACGCCCTGACCAAGGCCACCGCGGAGCTGAACAAGCTCAAGCAGATGTCGCCGATGTCGGCCGAAGCCACCGTGGTGCGCTCGTATATCGACTGGTTGGTGCAAGTGCCGTGGAAAGCCCAGACCAAGGTGCGCCTGGACCTGGCCCGTGCTGAAGAGATCCTCGACGCTGACCATTACGGCCTGGAAGAGGTCAAGGAGCGCATCCTTGAGTACCTCGCCGTGCAAAAGCGTGTGAAAAAAATCCGCGGGCCGGTGCTGTGCCTGGTCGGGCCTCCAGGTGTGGGTAAAACATCCCTGGCGGAATCGATTGCCAGCGCGACTAACCGCAAGTTCGTGCGCATGGCCTTGGGTGGCGTGCGTGACGAAGCGGAAATCCGTGGTCATCGCCGTACCTACATCGGTTCGATGCCAGGAAGATTGATTCAGAAGATGACAAAGGTGGGTGTACGCAACCCGCTGTTCCTGCTCGATGAAATCGACAAAATGGGCAGCGATATGCGTGGCGATCCGGCGTCGGCCTTGCTCGAAGTGCTTGATCCCGAGCAAAACCATAATTTCAACGACCATTACCTGGAAGTCGACTACGACTTGTCTGACGTAATGTTCTTGTGCACCTCCAACTCCATGAACATTCCGCCAGCCTTGCTGGATCGGATGGAGGTGATTCGTCTGCCGGGCTACACCGAAGACGAGAAGATCAACATCGCAGTCAAGTACCTGGCGCCCAAGCAGATTTCGGCGAACGGCCTGAAGAAGGGCGAGATCGAATTCGAGGTCGAGGCGATCCGTGACATCGTGCGCTACTACACCCGCGAGGCCGGTGTACGGGGCCTTGAGCGCCAGATCGCGAAGATCTGCCGCAAGGCGGTGAAGGAGCACGCGCTGGAAAAACGCTTCTCTGTGAAGGTAGTTGCCGATTCCCTGGAACACTTCCTGGGCGTGAAGAAATTCCGCTACGGCCTAGCCGAGCAACAGGATCAGGTCGGCCAGGTGACTGGTTTGGCGTGGACTCAGGTGGGTGGCGAATTGCTCACCATCGAAGCTGCGGTGATTCCGGGCAAAGGCCAATTGATCAAGACCGGTTCCCTGGGGGACGTGATGGTCGAATCCATTACCGCCGCGCAGACCGTGGTGCGCAGCCGCGCCCGCAGCCTGGGCATCCCGCTGGACTTCCACGAGAAGCACGACACCCATATCCACATGCCGGAAGGGGCGACCCCTAAAGACGGCCCTAGCGCTGGCGTAGGCATGTGCACGGCGCTGGTATCAGCGTTGACCGGCATTCCTGTACGCGCCGATGTGGCGATGACCGGGGAAATTACCCTGCGTGGTCAGGTATTGGCGATCGGTGGTCTGAAAGAGAAATTACTCGCTGCGCACCGGGGTGGAATCAAGACCGTGATCATTCCTGAAGAGAATGTTCGCGACTTGAAGGAAATTCCTGACAATATCAAGCAGGATCTTCAGATTAAACCGGTTAAATGGATTGACGAGGTCCTGCAAATTGCGCTGCAATACGCGCCGGAGCCCTTGCCGGATGTGGTCCCGGAGATAGTCGCGAAGGACGAAAAACGCGAGTCCGATTCCAAGGAAAGAATTAGCACGCATTAATGTGTTGGAGCCTGGGGGGCTTCCTTGACAGCTTTTTAGAGCCCTTGTTATAAAGCGGCTCTTAAGTGTCTGTAGGCCATTCAGCACTGGTTTTGCTTTTTACCAAAAAACTTAGAATCATACTCAATAGATATATAAGGGGACTTAGAGTGAACAAGTCGGAACTGATTGATGCTATCGCTGCATCCGCTGATATCCCGAAAGCTGCTGCTGGCCGTGCGCTGGACGCAGTAATCGAATCCGTCACTGGCGCTCTGAAGGCCGGCGACTCCGTGGTACTGGTAGGCTTCGGTACTTTCTCTGTGACTGACCGCCCAGCTCGCACTGGCCGTAACCCACAGACCGGCAAAGCACTGCAAATCGCTGCTGCCAAGAAACCAGGTTTCAAAGCCGGTAAAGCCCTGAAAGAAGCCGTTAACTAAGCTTCGTTCAAGCCTTTGCTTACCCGGGTCGGACGCAGGTCTGGCCTGGCAGCGGAGCGGTAGCTGACCCACGTATCGGGTCGCCACGCCGGGGGTGCAGATTCGAACCCCCGTCCGCTCCGCCAGTTACGAGAAGGCGCATCCTCGGATGCGCCTTTCTTCTATCCGGACTCTACCCACGCTCCACGGTTGCCTAATTTTTGAAGTTCAACCGTTTCTGGGGGACGCATGCTGCAAAATATCAGGGACAATTCACAAGGCTGGATTGCCAAGACCATTATCGGGATCATCGTCGCTTTGATGGCGTTCACCGGTATCGAAGCCATTTTCCAGGCTTCGGGTAATAACAAGCAGGACGTGGCCAAGGTCAATGGTGAAGAAATCACCCAGACCGAACTGAGCCAGGCCGTCGATATGCAACGGCGCCAGCTGATGCAACAGTTGGGCAAGGATTTCGATGCTTCCCTGCTGGACGAAAAACTGCTGCGCGATGCTGCCCTCAAGGGCCTGATCGACCGCAAGCTGCTGCTGCAAGGTGCTGCCGATTCCAAGTTCGGCTTCTCGGAAGCGGCGCTGGACCAGGTGATCCTGCAGACGCCGGAATTCCAGGTGGACGGCAAGTTCAACGCCGAACGCTTTGACCAGGTGATCCGTCAGCTGGGCTATAGCCGCATGCAATTCCGTCAAATGCTGACCCAGGAAATGCTGATCGGCCAGGTTCGCGCAGGCATCGCCGGCAGCGGTTTTGTGACCGACGCCGAGGTGCTGGCATTTGCCCGTCTGGAAAAACAGACCCGCGACTTCGCTACCGTCAACATCAAGGCTGACCCTGCGGCGGTGAAACTCACCGACGACGAGGTCAAGGCCTACTACGACCAGCACGCCAAAGAGTTCATGACCCCGGACCAGGTGGTCATCGACTATCTGGAGTTGAAGAAGTCTTCCTTCTTCGACCAGGTCAGCGTCAAGGACGATGAGCTGCAGGCTGCCTACGAGAAGGAAACCGCCAACCTCGCTGAACAGCGTCGTGCCGCGCATATCCTGATTGAAGTCAACGACAAGGTCACCGAGGCGCAAGCCAAGGCCAAGATCGAAGACATCCAGGCGCGCCTGGCCAAGGGTGAGAAGTTCGAAGCCCTGGCCAAGGAGTTCTCCCAGGACCCAGGTTCGGCCAACAATGGCGGTGACCTCGGCTTTGCCGGCCCTGGCGTTTATGACCCGGACTTCGAAACCGCGCTGTACGGCTTGAAGCAAGACCAGGTGTCGGCGCCAGTGCGCACTACCTTCGGTTGGCATCTGATCAAGTTGCTGGGCGTTGAAGCGCCTGAGGTGCCATCGTTCGCCAGCCTGAAAGACAAGCTGACCCGCGAGCTCAAGGCACAGCAGGTTGAACAGCGTTTTGTCGAAGCGACCAAGCAATTGGAAGATGCGGCATTCGAAGCCTCTGACCTGGCCCAGCCGGCGTCTGACCTGAAGCTGACCGTCCACACTTCCGCGCCGTTTGGCCGTGAAGGTGGCGAAGGTGTTGCGGCCAACCGTGCCGTGGTCACTGCAGCCTTCAGCCCGGAAGTGCTGGATGAAGGTGCAAACAGCAGCGCTATCGAGCTGGACCCGGAAACCATCATCGTGCTGCGTGCCAAAGAGCATCTCAAGCCGGCCCAGTTGCCGCTGGAGAACGTCGCTGCGGCCATTCGCACCCAGATGACCAAGGAGCGCGCGAGCGCTGCCGCCAAAGCCCATGCCGACGAGTTGATCGCCAGCCTGCGTGATGGCAAGACCGCGCTGGACCAGCCGGTTGACGGCCAGGCCTGGAAGGTGACTGAGGCAGCTACCCGTGGTCAGGACTCCATCGACCCGGCCGTGCTGCAAGCCTTGTTCCGCATGCCCAAGCCTGCGGCCAAGGACAAGCCGACCTTCACCACCGTGACCCTGCGCGATGGCAGCCTGGTGATCGTGCGCTTGAACGGCGTGAACGAAGCAGCGGCCCCTACGGACGAAGAAAAAGCGCAATACCGCCGCTTCCTCGCTTCCCGTATTGGCCAGCAGGACTTCGCGGCCTACCGCAAGCAGCTGGAAACCCAGGCAGACATCAAGAAGTATTGATGCCGGCCTGAATAAAAAGACCCCGACCTGAAAAGGCCGGGGTCTTTTTTTGCCCTTGATAAAGCGGCTACTCAGTTAAATGGGACTGTCACTGTGGCGAGGGAGCTTGCTCCCGTTGACTGCGCAGCAGTCCCGGCTTTTTAGGGCCGCTTCGCGACCCAGCGGGAGCAAGCTCCCTCGCCACAGGTTGGTGCTCTGCCTCAGATAGGCTTGGCAGCAAACTTGAGCTTGCCCCATGTCAACCCGATCACCGCCGCCAGGGTTGAAGCCGCCAATACGCTCAGCTTCGCAGCCGACAGCAGGGCCGGGTCGGAAAATGCCAGGGAAGAGATAAAGATCGACATGGTGAAACCGATCCCCGCCAGCAGGCCGACGAGGCCAACGCCCGTCCAGGTCACACCGTCCGGCAGCTTGCAGATGTTGAGCTTGACCAGCGCCAGGCTCGCCAGCATCACGCCCAGAGGCTTGCCGAGCACCAGGGCGAAGATGACGCCCATGAACACACCGTGGGCCAGCGGGTCATCCAGATTGAAACCGTCCAGGCTCACACCGGCGTTGGCCAATGCAAACAGCGGCATCACGCCGAACGCTACCCAGGGGTGCAGCGCCGATTGAACACGCTGCACCGGCGGCAGTATTTCCCGTTGAGCTTCGCGCAATTGCTTGAGGGGCGTGGCGACTTGCTGGGTCCCTTCGGCTGGCTGCGAGAACCGGTCCATCAGCTCGTTGAAGGTGCGTTCGATGGTTTCCAGCGGGCGTTCCCGCGTGGGCTTGGAATTGACGGGGGTCATCAAGCCAAGGATCACCCCGGCGAGCGTTGGGTGCACGCCGGTCTTGAGCAGGCCAAACCACACGATAGCGCCTGGCAGCAGGTAGATCGCCGCCTTGCTGATGCCCATGCGTTGGAACACCAACACCAGGGCCAGCCCGCCGGCAGCAATCACCAAGCCCATGTAGTCGAGGCTGGCGGTGAAAAAGATCGCGATGATCAGGATCGCCACGATGTCATCGATGATCGCCAAGGCCAACAGCAGGATGCGTACGCCACTGGGAATCGATTTGCCCAGCAGCGCAAGCACACCCACGGCAAAGGCGATGTCGGTCGCGGTGGGGACTGCCCAGCCACTCGCGGCGGCGGTGTCGTGGTTGAGCAGGGTGTAGATGAGTGCGGGCATCAGCACACCGCCCAACGCCGCGCCCAAGGGCAGCGTGGCCAGCTTAAGGTTGGCGAGGGCGCCGTCTTTGATTTCCTGGCGGATCTCGGCACCGACCACCAGAAAGAAAATGGTCATCAGCCCGTCATTTACCAGAAAATGCAGGGAGCGCGACACGCTGTAATCACCCAGCCCGAGGGTGATGGGCGTGTTCCAGAAATGCTCGTAGGTCGCGGCGGCGGGGCTGTTGGCCCACACCAGCGCGACGATGGCGGCCAGCAGCAGCACGATCCCGCTGACGGCTTCGATGTGTGAAAAGCGCTCAAGGGCGGACAGCGCGCCCTCAGTCAAGCGCTGGGGGCGGGGGATGGCGGGGTGTTTATCAGGCACGACAAATCTCCATTGGCGGCCCGACCAATGCTTGGCTTTTAACCTGCGCCGTGCTTTATGCAACAACGCACCCAGGGGCGATGATAGGAAGGTGAGGAATAAGTTGTAAACAAACTTGTCATCGCGCGGGCAGCGCTTTACCCCGGATTGCGCCCAGCGCCAACACGATCAATCCTAGAACTGCCCATGGAAATGCCACGACGCCCCAACGTTCGAGCAAGAGCCCGCCCACTAATCCACCTCCGGCGATGCCCAGGTTCCATACCGTGACCAACATCGATTGGGCGGCATCGGCCGAGTTGCCAGCCGACTTGGCCAGCGCGGTTTGCAAGAGCGCGGGCAGCCCACCGAAGGCGAGCCCCCACAACGCCACGCTGACGTAAATGGCGACTACGCAGTTGAACCATAATCCGAGCAGCAGGGCCGCAACGGCGAACATCGCGCAACTGATGAGGGTCAGTAGCCTCAGGTGCCGGTCAATCCAGACGCCTACCAGCCAGATACTCAGCAGGGCCATCAGGCCGAACACCAGCAGCACGCGATCAATCTCGCGGCCGATACCGGCGGGCACCAGCAAAGGGGCGATGTAGGTATAGAGAATGTTATGTGCGAGCACGTAGGTAAAGGTCACCCAGAGCACCGGCCGTATGCCTGGCAACGCCAGTACCTGACGTAAGCCGAGGCGTTTGCTTGGCGGTTCACCGGCAAAATCCGGCAGTTGCCAACGCGCCCATACCAGCAGTAACAGGGTCAGGCCAGTCATGATGGCAAAACTGGCGCGCCATCCGACCAGCGTACCCAGCAGGGTGCCGGCGGGCACGCCGAGGGACAAGGCCAGCGGCGCACCCAGCATGGCCACGGCAATCGCCCGGCCCTGCAGATGAGGTGCGACCATACGGCTGGCGTAACCCGCCAGCAAGGCCCACAGCAAGCCCGCGAACACACCGGCGAAAAATCGTGCAGCCAAGGTCAAGCCATAGTGGCTGGAAAAGGCGGTGACACTGTTAACCACTGCAAAGCCGCCGATGGCGATCAACAGCAACGGCCGCCGGCGCCAACCCCGGGTCAGCAATGTCAGCGGGATAGCGGCGAGCAACGAGCCGAGCGCATAGAGCGTTACCAGTTGCCCGACCAGAGCCTGGGAGACCCCGAGCCCAGCACCGATTTGCGGTAACAAACCGGCGGGCATTGCCTCGGTGAGGATGGTGATAAAGCCGGCGCAGGCCAACGCCAGCAAACCGGCCAGTGGCAGCGGTTCAGCGTGGGGGGCTGTATCGATCAATTGGGGGCTGTCGTTCATCGGGGCTCTCCTTGAAAGGGTCAAGGAGCCAAGGGTAGGGGGCTGCGAGGCGCGGAAAAACAGGCTAAGGTTCCGAACTTATCGGACGTTGATGTCCCCAATCGGCAAAGGCATCACCATGGACAATCTGGGCAGCCTCTCGGTTTTTGTGCAGGTCGCGCAAACGCTTAGCTTCACCGCTGCGGGCCGCGCACTGGGCGTGTCATCGTCGGCGGTGGGTAAAAGCATTGCGCGGATGGAAGAGCGCCTGGGCGTCAGGTTGTTTCATCGCAGCACCCGCAGCATCACTCTGACCAGCGAGGGCGCGCTGTTCCTGGAACGTTCGCGGCGCATCCTGGCGGAGCTGGAAGCGGCCGAACAGGAATTGACTGAGGTCACTGCCAAGCCTCGCGGCAAGCTGCGGATCAGTGTGCCCCAAGTGCGTGGTTTGTTGATGCCGGTGATCAGCGATTTTATGCGTGCCTACCCGGACATCGAGTTGGATGTGGATTTTTCCGATCGCATGGTGGATGTGATAGAGGAGGGCTTCGACGCGGTGATTCGCACCGGTAAGCCAGAAGATTCGCGCTTGATGATGCGCCATCTAGGGCATTACCAGTTGGTCCTCGTCGGTACGCCCGGCTACTTCGACCAGCACGGCACCCCCCATCGGCCACAGGACCTGAATCATCACGCCTGCCTGCGGCACAAATTCTGCGCCACCGGCAAGCTGGAGCCTTGGCCGCTGCGTCATGTCCCGGGGGCTTCCGAACTGAACCTGCGCGCACCGCTGGTCAGCACCACCATCGAGTCCCTCAATCATGTGGTGCAAGAAGGACTGGGCATTGCGTGCCTGCCGGACTACATGGTCAACCAGGCCGTACAGCATGGGCGTTTGCGACGGGTGCTGGATGAGCACCTCGAACATCGCGGCAGTTTCTGGTTGCTGTGGCCGGCCAGTCGCCATGCTTCGGCCAAGCTGCGGGCCTTTATCGATCATATGTGCGCCGGGCTTTTTCCTACTGACGCCGCTGTCTGAGCTTGAGATGTTTTACCGACAGGAATCGCGCTTCAATGTCGCGTTCTGTTGCACAATACCGTCCGGACCGTTTTCTTCAGGATTTTCAATGTCGACATCATTTCACTTGCGCAATCTCGGGTTGGCGCTGGTGCTGGCGGGCGCCGCGGGCTGCTCGTCACCCAAGACCGCTATCTATGAACATGAGAATTTCGACGATTCCGGTACGTTTTCCCGCGATTACCCGGTCAGCGATGTGGCGGCCTGTGAAGCTGCGCGCCGTGCCCTGCTGAGCCAGGGCTACATCATCACCAGCAGCGATCCGAAGTTGGTGGCCGGCAACAAGAGCTTCCAGCAGACCGGCGAGACCCACCTGCAGATCAGTTTCAATGTGGTGTGCGCTGCTGATGGCAAGGGCAGCAATCACTCGACGATGTTTGCCAACGCCTTGCAGGACCGCTATGCGCTGAAGAAGGTCAACAACTCCGCGAGCCTCGGTGTGGGCGTGCTGGGCTCGGTGTCGATGCCGATTGGCTCCACCGACGACTCGATGGTGAAGGTGGCGAGCGAGACCGTCTCTGCACCGAAGTTCTACGAGCGTTACTTCGCGTTGGTGGACGTGTTCCTGCCGCAGGAAGTAAAGCAGGCCGAGCATATCCCCGAGCAGCCCAAGGCCGACCTCGGCGTGCCCGAGCCCAAGACCGCTCCGGCAGCCGAGAAGGTCGAAGCGCCGAAGGATGTGCCGGTAGCGCCTGCCGCTGCAGAGCCGCTTGCGCCGCCACCTGAGGCTGCACCGATTGCACCGGTGACAGAGCCTGCTCCGGTTGCACCGGCGCCGACTGATCCGTCCTTGCCGGCGCCGACGGAAGCGATTCCACCGCTTCCGATGCCTGCGCAGTAACGCAATGCTGTTCTGATGTGGGAGCGGGCTTGCTCGCGAATACGGTGTAACAGTCGCCAAGTGTGTTCAATGACCCACCGCTTTCGCGAGCAAACCCGCTCCCACATTTTGATCGAGGTTGCGGTTGAGTTAAATCCAGTGATCGCCGCTACGTTTAATCCTGAAGAGCAGGAATGTCACGACGTCGACATTTTTTCGTCATGACGGCACTTTAGGCTGGGTTCGCAGGTCATTAATCTGCAACCGCTTTCAACACGAAAAGGAGTCCACCATGGACGATTACCAGGAAGAGCTGCTGGAGTATCAGGCATTCGAGCTAGACCCACTGGATCCTGCCGACGATGCCACCGAGCTGTAACACCGACTTCAGGCGGAGTGGCGCTGACTGCGGCGAAATTCCCCTGGGGTCTGGTTGTTCCAGCGTCTGAAGGCCCTTTGGAAGGCTTGGGCCGAAGCAAAACCGAGCAAGTAGGCGATCTCGCCGAACGCCAGTTCCGTATCGCGAATGTAGGTCATGGCCAGGTCGCGACGGGTGTCATTGAGGATCGCGCGAAACTGCGTGCCTTCCTCGGCCAGTTTGCGCCGCAATGTCCAGGTTGGCAGCTTCAAGCGTGCCGCCACTTCCTCCAGGTCGGGTTCCCGGCCGCCATTGAGCATCGGCCCGAGCAACCGGGTAATGCGCTCGCGCAGGCTGCGGGTGCGGGTCAACTGCTCAAATTCCCTTTCACACAGCTGTAGCAACAGGTGCCAGGTGCTTGGGCAATGCTGCGGGTTGCGCAGCGCCAGGGTGGGTTGGCTGAGGCGCAGTTGATTGACCTCGGCGCCGAAGTGGACCACGCCCTCTCCCAGCACCCTGTAGTGGTCGTGGTAGTCCGGCGCGTCGAATTCGATTTCAATGCGCTGGGCCTGCACCGGCTGTTGGGCCAGGCCAGACAATTGCTGCAGCCAGCCGGCGATGATCGAATCCACCACAAAGCGGTTATAGGTGTTGTAGGGGCTGATGGAATAAAACCTCAGCCACGCGCCTTCGGCGTCTTCATGAAAGCTTGATTGCCCGCGATAGTTGGAGCCGTACAGTGCTTCAAAGCGTGTGAGCGTGCGTGCCGCTTCGCGCACGGTGGGCGCTTGGGCGGCAGTAACGCCGGCAAGACCAGCCTGGCTCAAGCGGCTGAGCTGGCCCATACGCAGACCCAGGCCGGGGTTGCCGGTCAGTTGGATGGCCGCGTGGCCCAGGCGCATGTAGCGCGGGATCGACAAGCGTGCGCCGGCCTCAGCCAGGCGAGCTGGATCGAGGCCGTATTGCAGCAGCAGGGGCTGTGGGTCCAGGCCGTGGCTGTGGATGGCGTCGGCCAGGGTGTGCACGAAGCCCACCGACAGATCCCCCAGGCGCACCGGCTTCACGGCGCTACAGCCAGATATTCAGCAGGCGCGCACCATGGGCGTCGCCATCGGCGAAGACTTGCCCATTGCGACTGAGAAAACTTTGGCCGGCGCTGCCCAGGTCCCAGAATTGTCCGCGCAGAAAGACGCTCATTCCCGCGGTGGCTTCGCTGACAGGCGGCTGGCTGATCAGGGTAAGGCGACGCCAGGCCGCGCCCTCACTGGTTTCTTCAGGCTTGAGGCTCACTTCTGAGGGCGTAGACACACTCTTGAAACCGCGCCACGGACGGTCCCAGGTATCGCGGCCGGTGACAAAAGCGGGTACCGCGATCAATTGCGCGCCTTGCTCGTTGAGCTTGCGGTAGTTGTCCGGGTACCAGCTGTCGCTGCCGACCAGAATGCCCAGGCGCCCGGCGGGGGTATCGACAACGTTGACGACATGCTCATCGCCAGGTTCTATAAAGCCACGTTCATCGTAGATCGGGTAAAGCTGGCGCTGCGGCTGGCCCAGCGGCAAGCCGTCGGCGGCGAACACCACGCTGGCGTTGTACAGCGCGCCGTGGCCGATCTCCAGTTGCCCCTGGATCACGCTCGGGTTGGGCAGGGCGATGGAACCGGCCACCAGGGTCACGCCAAATTCTTTGGCGAGGCCGCCAAACAACACTTGATAGTCGCGGGCCATTGCCGGGGCTTTCATGCGCAGGTACGCATCGTCCATGCGGTTGTCGCCAGTGGCGCTGATCCAGGCTTTGGCAAATTGCAGCGGGTTGCTGATCGACAGCCAGTTCATGGCGTCCTTGAGGTGAGCGGCCTGGTACAGCTCATTCTTTTCTCCGCCGAGCATCAGCCAAGTGCCGATATGTTCCGGCAGCACCACAACGGTCTTGGCATTGATCAGCCCAAGGTCCCGGGCATTTTGCAGGTAGGCGGACAGCTTCAGATGCAGGCGTTCCAGGCTCTGGTAATCGGCAGGGAACAGTTCCGGCTGGATACCCAGCAGGTTGCCCCGGTCGGCTGGTTCGCCCTCGTTGACGGCGAGGGTGATGCGCAGGTCGGACAGGTAATGCGCCACGGGGCGCTCCTGGGTCCAGACCAGATACGCGGCGAGTGAGGCAACCAGGGCCATGATGACGGTGAACGCTAGAAGTTTACGCATGGGGCAACAGACAACAGACCAGGTGCAGGGTTCGCGACTAGGGTAGGGCCCATGGCGTGGCTTGCCAAGGGGCGCTGTGCATTTGGATCAATAACTTGTCAGTTTCAGTCATTGAGCCGTGGTCCACCGCCTCTTAGTCTGTGGGACATAAACCGATGGCACGCCGTTCGAGTGCGCCACGTCCCGTGATGATCCGTTGTGGAGCTGTACCATGACCGCTGCTGCCTACCCGCACCTGCTGGCCCCGTTGGACCTGGGTTTCACCACCTTGCGCAACCGTACCCTGATGGGTTCGATGCACACCGGCCTGGAAGAAAAGCCCGGCGGTTTCGAGCGTATGGCGGCCTATTTTGCCGAGCGCGCCCGTGGCGGCGTAGGCCTGATGGTCACTGGCGGCATTGGCCCCAATGATGAAGGCGGCGTGTACGCCGGTGCAGCCAAGCTGACCACCGAAGAAGAGGCGAGCAAGCACAAGATCGTTACCCAAGCCGTGCACGACGCGGGTGGCAAGATCTGCATGCAGATCCTCCACGCCGGGCGTTACGCCTACAGCCCCAAGCAGGTGGCTCCGAGCGCTATCCAGGCGCCGATCAACCCGTTCAAACCCAAGGAACTGGATGAAGAGGGCATCGAAAAGCAGATCCAGGATTTTGTCACCTGCTCGCTGCTGGCCCAGGTCGCCGAGTATGACGGCGTCGAAATCATGGGCTCCGAAGGCTACTTCATTAACCAGTTCCTCGCTGCCCATACCAACCATCGCACCGACCGTTGGGGCGGCAGCTTTGAAAATCGCATGCGTCTGGCGGTGGAAATCGTGCGCCGCGTACGCGAAGCCGTAGGCCCGAACTTCATTATCATCTTCCGCCTGTCGATGCTCGACCTGGTGGAAGGCGGCAGTGTCTGGGAAGAGATCGTGCAGTTGGCCAAGGCCATCGAACAGGCCGGCGCGACGATCATCAACACCGGTATCGGCTGGCACGAAGCACGTATCCCGACCATCGCCACCAAGGTACCCCGTGGTGCGTTCAGTAAAGTCACGGCCAAATTGCGCGGTTCGGTACAGATTCCGCTGATCACCACCAACCGCATCAACACCCCGGAAATTGCTGAGCAGATCCTGGCCGAAGGCGACGCCGATATGGTCTCGATGGCGCGGCCGTTTCTCGCCGACCCCGAGTTCGTCAACAAGGCCGCCGCCGGGCGCGCCGATGAGATCAATACCTGTATCGGCTGCAACCAGGCATGCCTGGACCATACCTTTGGCGGCAAGCTCACCACCTGCCTGGTCAACCCGCGGGCGTGCTACGAAACCGAGCTCAATTACTTGCCGGTCAAGCAGATCAAAAAGGTCGCGGTCGTCGGCGCAGGCCCTGCGGGTTTGGCCGCGGCTACCGTGGCCGCCGAGCGCGGGCATCAGGTGACCTTGTTCGACTCCGCCAGCGAGATCGGCGGCCAGTTCAATATCGCCAAGCGCGTGCCGGGCAAGGAAGAGTTCTTCGAGACCCTGCGTTATTTCAAACGCAAATTGCAGACCACCCACGTCGAGCTGTGCCTCAACACCCGTGTCGACGTTGCGCAACTGGTAGCGGGCGGTTATGACGAAGTGATCCTGGCCACCGGCATCGCACCGCGTACCCCGGCGATTCCCGGTGTCGACAACGCCAAGGTCCTGAGTTACCTGGACGTGATCCTCGAGCGCAAGCCGGTGGGCAAGCGCGTGGCGGTGATCGGCGCCGGCGGCATCGGTTTTGACGTGTCTGAATTTCTCGTCCACCAAGGCGTATCCACCAGCCTGGATCGTGAGGCGTTCTGGAAAGAATGGGGCATCGACACTCAACTGCAAGCCCGTGGTGGCGTGGCCGGGATCAAACCCGAGCGCCACGCGCCGGCCCGTGAAGTGTTCCTGCTGCAACGCAAGGCTTCCAAAGTGGGCGATGGCCTGGGCAAGACCACCGGCTGGATCCACCGCACCGGTTTGAAGAACAAGCAGGTGCAGATGTTCAACAGCGTCGAATACTTGAAGATCGACGATGAAGGCTTGCATATCCGCATCGGCGCCGAGGGCGAGCCGCAAGTCCTGGCGGTGGACAATATCGTCATCTGTGCCGGTCAGGACCCGCTGCGCGAATTGCACGACGGCCTGGTCGCCGCCGGCCAGAACGTGCACCTGATCGGCGGCGCCGATGTGGCGGCCGAACTGGACGCCAAGCGCGCCATCAACCAGGGCTCGCGCCTGGCTGCAGAGCTGTAAGACGACGAGAGGGGCGGTGTTAGACTACCGCCCCTTTTTCATTCAGATACCTGCCAATGGGCCCTTTCGATTGGCTGCCTTATGCGCCCCTTGAACCTTTGCAGCTGGATTGGCTGAACGGTGTCGAGCTGGCCGTGCTGCGCCTGGACCGTATCGATCCGCTTATCAGCGGCAACAAGTGGTTCAAGCTCACCGAGCACCTGGCCCAGGCCCGACACGCTGGAGCCACCGGGGTGATGAGTCTCGGCGGTGCGTACTCCAACCATTTGCATGCGCTGGCGGCGGCGGGCAAGCGCTTTGGTTTTTCCACGGTCGGCCTGCTGCGGGGCCATCCTCAAGACACCCCCACGGTTCTCGACCTCAAAGCGTTTGGCATGCAGCTGCATTGGCTCGGTTATGGCGGTTATAGGGCGCGGCATGAAGCGGGTTTCTGGTTGCCTTGGCGCGAGCAGTATCCTGGCTTTCATCCGATACCCGAAGGCGGCGGTGGGCTGGCCGGTGCGCAGGGCTGTGGCGTGTTGGTCGAGCAGGCGCGGGCGCAACTGGACAGCCTCGGTTGGAGCGATTACGACGCCTGGTGGTTGGCGGCGGGTACCGGCACGACACTGGCCGGGCTGGCACTGGCGGAGGCGGGCGCGCATCCGGTATATGGCGCCATGGCGGTGCCGGATGACCACGGTGTGGCGCAGAACGTGAGTGCCATCGTGCAGGACGGTTATACATTGCTGGACGCCAGTCGCGGCGGCTTTGCCAAAGCCGATCCACTGTTGCTCGACTTCATTCAGCGCACCGAACAAGCGTGCGGTCTACCGCTGGAACCGCTTTACACCGGCAAGGCGCTGCTGGCGTTGAAACAGCAGATCGAGGCCGGACGCTTTGCCCCCGGCATGCGCCTGATCTTCATCCATACCGGCGGCCTGCAAGGCCGCCGAGGCTTCAGCGACTGGCGCAAACCCCTTGTGGGAGCTGGCTTGCCTGCGAAAGCGGTCTTGCAGTAAGAGGCACTGTGACTGACACACCGCCTTCGCGGGCAAGCCCGCTCCCACAGGGGAGCTAATTGGCTGGGTTAAAGCCTCCTCCCACCCGGCATCATGCGCAGCGCCGTGTTATCGCGCATCACGTAATGATGAAAGATCCCCGCCACCGCGTGCAGCCCGATCAGCCAGTACCCGATCTGGCCAAACAGCACATGCCAGCCTTCAATCTCCTTGGCCAGTGCCTTGTTTTCCCCAATCAACGGCGGCAACTCCATCCCATAGAACATCACCGAGTGCCCTTCGGCGCTGACGATCAACCAGCCGGCAATCGGCATGCCGATCATCAACGCGTACAACGCAGCGTGCATCAGTGTCGCCAGCAGGCTTTGCCATTGCGGCGGTGCCGGCACGATCTTCGGCGCCACCCCCAGGCTGCGTGCGAACAGGCGCAGCCATACCAGCACAAACACGGTAAGGCCGAGCATAAAGTGCATTTCCACAATCAGCGTGCGTGCGCCGCTGCCTTTGGGGAATTGGCCGCGCAGTTCAATGCAGGCGTAGACCACCGCCAGCAGCACCACCATCAACCAGTGCAACGCAATCGACATGGTGCTGTAGCGTGTATCGGAATTTTTCCACGGCATCGCTGTGTTCCTCACTCATCAGGGCATACCTCCATTCTTTAGCGATGGAGTGCATTAACTCTATGCCTGTTTTGAGCGCTGCGCTTGTTGCCAATGCCGTTGTCTTGACCTCGGTCAGTAGGCCTGCGGCATTTCCCCGCGGGCCAGGCGCTGGTTGATGTCACTGATGACCTGTGGCAGATCGGTGATGGTGTCAATCAGGTAGTGTGGGCGTGAAGCTTCGAACATCGCTTCGATGCGCTGGCGTTCGCTGGCCAGTGTGTCGGTGTCCAGGGCGCGGAACTGCTCGTAGGTCAGGCCCAGCGCGTTGCCCGAGCAGGTCAGGGCCACGGTCCACATGCCGGCACGGCGACCTTCGAGAATGCCCGGCACGGTGTCGTCGACCTTCACGCAGGCCGCCACATCATCAATGCCCAGGGCGATCACGTTGGCCAACGCCTGGGCCGGCCATGGTCGGCCGTTGGGCACTTCGTCAGTGGCCACGACGTGGTCGGCGACGTAGCCGTTGGTGGCGGCCAGGGCCACGACCTTGTCCATCACCTGCTTGGGGTAGCCAGAGCAGGAGCCGATCTTGATGCCTTGGCCGCGCAGCGCTGCAATGGTGTCGAGGGCGCCGGGGATCAGGGCCGAGTGTTCGGCGATCTTCTCGATCTGCAGCGGCATGAAGCGCTGGTAGATGGCGGTCACGTCGTCGTCGGTGGGCGTGCGGCCGAACGCCTTGCGGTAGCGTTCGGCAACCTGCGGCTGGTCGCAGAGCGTACGGATATGGTCCCACTTGCCCATGCCCATCGGGCCACGGGCTTCCTCGATCGACACCTGCACGTCGAACTCGGCGAAGGCCTCGACAAAAATCTGCGTGGGGGCGAAGGAGCCGAAATCGACCACGGTGCCAGCCCAGTCGAGGATAACGGCCTGGAGGGTGTTGGGGTTTTGATAGTTCATGGTTCAGATCCTGTGGGGTAATAACATTCATCTATGTAGGAGCTTGCTCGCGAAAAACATCCAGGCGCCGCGTTAACTCAGGATGCCCGCGTTTTCGTTAACACTCTTCGCGAGCAAGCTCGCTCCTGCACATTTCTTGCAGCACCTCGGCGATGGCCTTGACGGCTGCGCGCATGTCGGCCGCGTCGACATGACCGATGCAGCCCACGCGAAAGGTTTCCACCTGGGTCAATTTGCCCGGGTACAGAATGAAACCCTTGGCCTTGACCCGTTCGTAGAACGCTTTGAACTGATAGCGAGGATCGTCGGGGGCGTGGAAGGTGGCAATGATCGGCGCCTGGATAGCCGCCGGTAGAAAACTGCGCACGCCCAGTTCGGCCATGCCGTCCAGCAAGGCCTGGCAGTTATTTGCATAGCGCTGGTGACGGGCGGGCAGGCCGCCTTCCTCGGCGTACTGCAACAGCGCTTCATGCAGGGCGGCGACCACGTGGGTCGGCGGGGTGAAGCGCCACTGGCCGGTTTTGGTCATGTAGCTGTGCTGGTCGAACAGGTCCATCGCCAGGGAATGGCAGTTGCCCTGTGCCGCGGCCAGTGCGTGTTTTTCCGCAAAGACAAAGCCCATGCCCGGTACGCCTTCCAGGCATTTGCCCGAGGCGGCGATCAGCGCGTCGAAGGGGATTTCGCGGGCATCAATCGGTAGCGCGCCGAAGGAACTCATGGCGTCGATGATCAGGCGCTTGCCGTGGCGTTTGACCACCTCGGCGATCTGCGGCAACGGGTTGAGAATGCCGGTACTGGTTTCGCAATGGATCAGTGCGACATGGGTGATGGCGCTGTCGGCGTGCAACAGACGATCCACATCGGCCGCAGTGGTGGGCTCGTCTTCGGCGGTTTCAAAGGTGCTGAATGCGCGGCCAAGCACCTCGCAGATTTTCGCCAGGCGTTTGCCGTAGGCGCCGTTGATGAGCACCAGCACCTTGCCATTGCGGGGGACCAGGGTGCCGATCGCGGCTTCGACGGCGAAGGTGCCGCTGCCTTGCAACGGCACGCAGTGGTGGCTGTCGGCGCCGTTGAGGATCGCCAGCAACTGGCTGCACACACTGGCTGTGAGCTGGTTGAAGCGGTCGTCCCACGAGCCCCAGTCCGTCATCATCGCCTGGCGGGTGCGGTTCGAGGTGGTCAGGGGGCCGGGGGTCAACAGGATCGGCGCGGCAGTGGGCATGTCAAATCCTCGCAAGGTGTTGGGGTTCAAGCTACGGCGCCTAAATTGCAGTTTGGCTTGTCATCAATCAAATTGTTTGTTGTTATGCGAGCTATCAGTGAGGCCGATAGCTATGAATCTGTTCCAACTGCGTGCATTCGATGCCGTGGCCCGTGAGGGCAGTTTTACCCGCGCGGCGGCTCGGCTGTTTATCAGCCAGCCGGCGGTGACCGGGCATATCAAGGCGCTTGAGGAGCACTACCAGATCCCGCTGTTGCGCCGCACCGCACGTCGGGTGGAATTGACCGAGGAGGGCGCACGCCTGGCGGCCATCACGCGGGCTATCTTCGGGTTGGTCGACGAGGCGCAAACCCTGCTGGAGGCCAACCGCCAGTTGCTCACCGGGCGCCTGGAAGTGGCGGCGGATGGCCCCCACCTGGTGATGCCGATGATCGCCAGCCTGCGTGCGCGCTACCCCGGCATTACCGTGAACCTGCGTTTGGGCAATGCCCAGGAAACCCTGGCGGCGTTGCTGTCCGAACATGCGGATGTGGCGGTGCTCACCGAGGTGGAACCGCGCAATGGCCTGCACTTGCAACCCCTGGACCAGTCACGGATTTGCGCCTTGGTGCCGGCCGCACACCCGTGGGCCAAGCAACCCGACGGTATTGAACTGGCGCAGTTGCATGAGGTGATCATGGTGCTGCGCGAGCCCAGTTCCACCACCCGCCGCACCTTTGACGACGCCTGCCTGGCGGCGAATGTGCAGCCCAAAGTGCTGCTGGAACTGGACAGTCGGGAAGCTGTGGCCGAGGCGGTGGCGGCAGAGTTGGGCGTGGGCGTGGTGTCGTCGATGGAGGTCAGCCCGGACCCGCGTGTGCAGCCAGTGCCGATCCTCGGCGATGGCCTGCTGAATCGGCATATGCTCGGCTGCATGGAGCGCCGTCGCTCGCTGCGCTTGATTCAGGCGTTTTTCGAGTTGGCGTGAAGGCTCTCACGCACAATCTCCAGAAAGGTCGCGACCACACGGCGTGAACTTTGCTCTTTCAGGCACACCAGGGTTTCTTTCATGCGTTGGGTGCAATCGCGGATCGGCATGGCGTACACCCGTGCATCGGCACCGAACTCTGCCGCCGACACCACGCCCACGCCAATCCCTACCACCACGGCTTCACGGGCGGCCTCGCGGCCTTCCACCTGGATCGCCGGACGAATGCGCAGGCCGGCCTGGCGCATTTCCTGCTCCAGGGTCTGACGGGTGACCGAGCCGGTTTCCCGCAGTACCAGCGGGGTGTCATCGAGGTCGGCCAGGCAGATCGACTCGCGCCCGGCCCAGGCATGGTCCCGTGCGACAAAAGCCAGCAGTTGGTCGTCGGGCAGCGGCACTGACAACAGGCGCACATCATCGACATCGCGCCCCAACAGCGCCAGATCGGCCTGGTAGTTGTAGAGGCGCGACAGTGACTCATCGGTATTGCCCGTTTCGATCTTCACGCTGATCCCAGGGTAGCGCTGGCAGAAGCGTGCAATCTGCGGCAGGACGTGCACGGGCGCATCCACCGCCAGGGTAAGGGTGCCGGTGAGCAGGGCACGCGAATCCTGCAGCAATTCTTCGGCTTCGGCCTCGATCACAAACAGGCGCTGGGTGATACCCAGCAGGCGTTCACCCAGATCGGTCAGGCGCACCGAACGCTTGTTGCGGTGAAACAGCAATACGCCGAAGCGCTCTTCAAGTTTGCGCACCTGGTCGGAAATCGCAGGCTGGGTCAGGAACAGCCGTTCTGCAGCCCCGGTAAAACTGCCGTGAATGGCCACCGCATGGAAGGCTTTGAGCTGGGCATGGGAAACCGACATGGTACGTCCTCTTAAAACCTGAGCTTATATTTGAAATACGATAAATCGATTTTACCTATGAGTCAGCCATTGTTTTGATGCACCTCAGCCGCCGTAGGTTGAGTCCTACAACCACGGCGGCCATGGGCGCAGGCACATCGCACCCATCTGACCAATACCGCGCTATCCAAGGCCCGGCATTGCAGTGCTCAACCATAAGAACAACAGGCGTTTTCTTTCGATTCTGCCGGCACACTCACACCTGAGGTCAGAACCACCATGAATATCCCTATGGGTAGTATCAAGCGTTGGCGCGTGCAGATTTTCGCCATTACCTGGCTGGCGTACGCCGCGTTCTATTTCACCCGCAAAGCCTTTTCGGTGGCAAAGCTGGGGATTGGCGACGACCCGAGTTTCCCCCTCGACAAAATGACGATGGCTAACCTGGATGGCCTCTATCTCGCAGCGTATGCGGTGGGCCAGTTCACCTGGGGCATGCTTGCAGACCGCTTCGGGCCACGGGTAGTGGTGCTCGGTGGCTTGTTGATTTCCGCAGGCGCGGCGCTGGTGATGGGCACCTGTGCCACTTTGCCGATTTTTGTCACCTGCATGTTGGTACAGGGCTTGGCCCAGTCCACTGGCTGGTCGGGGTTGTGCAAGAACCTCGGTAGTTTCTTCCCGGCCCAGCAGCGGGGGCGGGTGCTGGGGCTGTGGAGTTCGTGTTATGCATTTGGCGGGTTGGTCGCGTCACCGTTTGCCGGTTGGTGGGCTTATACGCTGATCGGCAGCTGGCATGCGGCGTTTATTTCCAGCGCCGCAGTGGTCGCGGTGGTGGCCGTGCTCTTCTTTATGTTCCAGCGCAATACCCCGCAGGATGTGGGCTTGCCGACAGTCGAGCCCGAGCCGGTGCTGAGCGCCGAGCAGTTGGCCGCCGAACAGCGCGTGAGCGTACTCGAGCCCCTGCGCGCGATCCTGCGCAACCGTACGGTGTTGACCCTGGGGCTGGCTTACTTCCTGCTCAAGCCGGCGCGCTACGCGATTCTGTTGTGGGGGCCGGTGATCGTCTACGAGCAGATGCCGTCGGTGGGCAAGGTCGGTGCCGCCATCGTGCCCACCGCGTTTGAGCTGGCCGGTTTATTGGGGCCGGTGTTGATCGGCCTGGCCTCCGACAAACTGTTCGGTGCTCGGCGCATGCCCGCCTGCGTGCTCAGCCTGTTGGCGCTGACGGTTGCCCTGGCGTTGTTTATGGGCGCGCTGCACACCGGCAGTGTGGTGCTGGTGATGACGTTGCTGTTTGTCATGGGGCTGACGCTGTATGGGCCGGACTCGATGATCAGCAGCACGGCGGCCATCGACTTCGGCACCGCCAAGGCCGGCGCTACCGCTGCGGGCTTTGTCAACGGCTGCGGTTCGGTGGGAGCGATCCTGGGTGGTTTGCTGCCAGGCTATTTCGATACCGTTACGGTATTTATTGTGTTTGCCGGTGCGGCACTGTTTTCGTCGCTGGTGCTGATGCCCTACTGGAATGCCAGGCCCGCCGTACTGGCCCAGGCCGGGGATTTTGTGCCGGACCGCAATGCGGTGATCAAACCCTTGCGCACCTGAGTACCCTGGCCGGTTTTTTGGTGGAACGAAGCGTTCTCGCGCTATAAACTCTGCCCCCAAAGCGCCGGCCAGTAGACGTTTCGGCGCGATGGAAATAAGAGAGTGAGTCATGGGCGCACAGTGGAAAGTCAAACATAAAGAAGCGGCAGCCAATGCCAAGGGCAAGATTTTCGGCAAGCTGGTGAAAGAAATCACCATCGCCGCCCGCAACGGCGCCGATACCGCAACCAACGCGCACCTGCGCCTGGTGGTGGAGCAGGCCAAAAAGGCCTCGATGCCCAAGGAAACCCTGGACCGCGCGATCAAAAAGGGCGCCGGTCTGCTCGGTGAGACCGTGCAATACCACCGCGTGACCTACGAAGGTTTTGCGCCGCACCAGGTGCCTTTGATCGTCGAGTGCGTGACCGACAATATCAACCGCACCGTGGCGGAAATCCGCGTGGCCTTCCGCAAGGGCCAACTGGGCGCTTCCGGTTCGGTGGCCTGGGATTTCAACCATGTGGGCCTGATCGAAGCATCACCGGACACGCCAGACGCCGATCCAGAAATGGCCGCCATCGAAGCCGGCGCCCAGGACTTTGAAGAGGGTGAAGAAGGCGCCACCTTGTTCATTACCGAAACCACCGACCTGGATGCCGTGCAGAAAGCCTTGCCGGAGCAGGGCTTTACCGTGCTGTCGGCCAAGCTGGGCTATATCTCCAAGAACCCGGTCAGCGGTTTGACCGATGAGCAGATGGCTGAAGTCGAGGCGTTCCTGGAAGGCCTGGACAACCATGATGATGTGCAGGATATGTTTGTCGGCCTGGCGGGCTGATTTCTATCTGAGTACACGCGGTCAACCTGTGGGAGCGGGCTTGCTCGCGAATGCGGCCCTTCAGCCAAGTATTATCGGCTGATACCCCGCATTCGCGAGCAAGCCCGCTCCCACACTGGTTTAGTGGCGCTGAATAGACTTCAGCAAGGCTTCGATCTCTTCGAAGCTCGGTCGCGCCAGCACCTCCGGCTGGCAGCAGCGTTGTTGCAGTGCCTGCAAGCCTTCGTCACTGGCCTCAACCCGCTCCAACAATTCCCCCAGCAACACTCCGAACGCGCGCACTTCAATACGCTGCAGCGCACGGGTCTCCAACGTGTCCGCCGTGGCATGGAAGGAGGCCGCGCCAAAGTCTCCCAGCAAGCAATCACCTTCTGCGTTCCACAAAATATTGTGACCATACAGGTCACCATGGGTAATGCCGTGCCGATGCAGGTGCGCCGCCACCGAAGCAATGCCCCGCGCCATGCGCAGTGCTACGTCCAGGCTGAAACGGGTGGTGGGTGCGTAGACATCCCGCGTGCACGACGCCAGGCTCGGCAGGGCTGCGAGGTTGCGGTAACTCGGGTCGATCAGCTCCATCACCAGCGCGGCCTGGTTATCGGGATGGCCGACGACGCGTCCTTCAACCTTGATCAGGCTGGGATGCAGGCCGGCAGCGATGCAGGCTTGCATTTCATGCAGCGGTGAACCGTCGCTGGTGATGGTGCCCTTGTACAGCTTGACCGCGACTGGCAACGCATGGGGTTTCCACAGCGCCTTGCGAATAATCCCCGAAGCGCCTTCGCCCAGGACGTCGCCCATTTCCAGTTCCTGCCAGGCGATGTTCGGCGTCGCCTCGTCAGCGCTTACCTGCACGGCCATTTCCACCGGATTGCCGGCATAGGCCAGCCAGGTCAGGCTCGGCAGGGTCAGCAGCCACTGCGGCAGTTGGGTGAGGCGGTTGGAGGCTATGCGGATCAACTCCAGGTTTTGGCACTGGGCCAGGCTTGGCGGCAGGTCGGTCAACTGGTTACCGGCCAGCATCAGCTTTTGCAGCAAGGGGCGTTCGCCCAGTTCATCGGGCAATTGGCTGATGCAGTTGTCGGTGAGGATTAGCCAGCGCAACAGCGGCGGCAGGGCGGCGGCGGCTACCTGGCTGATCTGGTTGGCCTTGAAGCCGATCATGCTCAGCTTGGCGCACTGGCCCAGGCATTGCGGCAGTTCGGTAAAGGCGTTGTCCGAACAGAACAGCACACGCAGGTTCGTCAGGCGGTGCAGGTCGTCGGGCAGGCTGCTCAGGGCGTTGCCGGTGAGGTTGAGGATTTCCAGCGAGTCGGCCAGTTCGAAGATTTCCCGGGGGAACTCGGTCAGCCCGCAGGCCAGGTCCAGGCGCGTAACGCCAGCCAATTGGCCAGCCTTGAGTTGGGCGAGGGTATTCATGCAGGGCGCAGTGCTCGGAAGGAGGCGTAAAAGGCGCTCATGATAGCGGCTCGGGCGCGGGTTGCGGGCACAGCGTGTGCAATTGGCGCAGGCGGCTGGCGGTGCGGGCGAGGTCGATGGCCTGGCCTTCCAGGCATTTATCCAGGGGCTGGTGACCGATAAGTGTCAGTTGCTTGTCCTGGTCGTAGAGCACGTCTACCAGGTTGATAAAGCGCTGTTGCACGGCGATGGGGCATTCGGCCAGATGCGGCAGGCCGTCGATGATCCAGTGGTCGAAGTCCTGGCACAACAATAGATAATCCATGACCGCCGTGAGCTGTTCGCACAGGTCGTTGAAGGTGAACGCGATGGTTCGTGCCTGGTGGCCTCGGCACTGTAACTGCCGAGTGCCGACCTTCAGGGGTTGCGCCGGGCAATCTTTGGCAGGCAGGCCCAGGCTTTCACGCTGGCCAGCCGTACCTGGCCAGACGTACTGGCCGCCCGTGAAGCGTTGTTGCGCGTGGGCCTGGGCCAGGCTGCGAAAGTCCTGAGGCGCACTGACTTCCAGCACCTCCATGCGCGCGGCGATCAGCTCGATCACCGGCTTGAAGCGTTCGTGGTACAGCGGGTTGGGCAGCAAGCCTTCGGGTGGGTAGTTGGAGGTCACCAGCACCAGCACGCCGCGTTGGAACAGGGCCTTGAACAGGCGGCTGATGAGCATCGCATCGCCGATATCGTGCACATGGAATTCGTCGAAACACAGCACGCGGCAGCCGGTCAGCAACTCGTCCAGAGTGGCGCCCAAGGCATCGTCACGCTCGCGGTGCAGGAACATGCCTTGGTGCAGCCGGGCGAAGAAGGTGTGGAAATGCACGCGCTGCTTCTCGGCGATGGGCAGTGCCTGGAAAAATCCGTCCAGCAGCCAGCTTTTGCCGCGCCCCACCGGGCCGTGCAGGTACAGGCTGCGCGTGGCCTGGCCGTTGAGCAGGTGTTGTGCCTCGCGATTCAGGGCGGTAATCGCCCGGATTTGCCCGTCACTGAGGGTATAGCCCTGTTGTTCGGCCTTTTTTTGAAAATACGCCGGGATAGGCGAGGCGTCCGAGGCGTCGGTTTTTTTACCCAGCAGGCGCTGGAGCAGGGCAAGCACGGCCAAGAATAAACACTCTGTATTACGGTGGTCGCTCACTGTAGGACGCCCGATGCCGTTTGACCAATAGGAAAGGACCCCAAGCCATGCAAACTGGCACTTTCGCGTTAACTGGCTAACCTCATACACAGTTGTCACCCCTGTATAAGGAATTGGGGCTGTGAAGGGACCGGCGGTATTGGCTGTCATGGGCACGATGCTCTGCAACACGGTGTTTGCTGCGCAACTCCAGGTGGAGGTGCGCATCGACGTGCAGCGGGGTTGCCAGTTGGTGGGCACCACCCGCAATGCGGGCATCGAGCAACTTGGCGTATTGGATTTCGGCAGCGGCCCGCGTCTGGATGACCCGGCCGGCCCCCTGAGTGCGGCCCTGATCAGCCAACGCCAGCCGCGCCTGGAATGTAACCCCGACACGCCTTACCAAGTGCGCGTTGACGGCGGCCTGCATGGCGGCGTCGGCGAAGTACGTTATCTCGCCAATCCGGCGCCCTCCAGTCGGCCCATCCCCTATCGAATCTATGCCGACGCCGCGCGGCTGATCCCCTTGCCGGTGGACGTGCCGATCAGCGGCCGCGTGCCGGACACCGGCTCTGTCGACCTGCCGCTGTATGGCCGCATCGAACCGCTCAAAGGCATTCCCGCTGTCGGCCGTTATTCCGACCTGCTCAAGGTCACGGTCACATGGTAAGCCGCTACCTGGCTGTGACGGCCCTGGGTGGCCTGCTGTTGCTGGCGGATGACGCGCAGGCGGCGGTGGTCAACGGCCAGGTCCACGCGCGTTTGGTGATCACCGCCAGTTGCGAAGTGAGCAAAGACGTGGAAACCGCGCCGGTCACGCCTGAGGGCGGCACGGCGCTAATGGATTTCGGCAGCCAGGGGCCGACCTGGAGCAACACGCTGGGCGCGTCGATTTCCGATGCCGACAAGGCGCCGCTGTCGGTGTCCTGCAACCCCTCGGTGGTCAGCAGTTTCACGGTGACCATCGACGGCGGCGCTAATGGCGACGGCACCACGCGGCGCCTGAGCAATGGCCGCCAGACCATTCCTTATCGACTGTCGGCTGATCCCCAGGGGCGCAGTGCCTACAGGATCGGCCAGCAACGCAATTTCGTCGTGACCCAGGGCGCCCAGGTACCGATCCCGGTATTCGGTTCCGTGGTGGCGAATACCAGGGCCCTACCGGCCGGCATCTACACAGACACCCTGACGGTGACTCTGGATTGGTAAACCATGAGGATGGATATCATGCATGTACTTGTATCGCGAATCGGCCTCTGTGCCCTGGGCCTGGGGCTGGCGTCCAGCCTGAACGCGGCGACCACGGTGACCGGGCAGATCAGTTCCAGCCTGACCTTGATCGCCAGTTGCCAGGTCAACGGCTCCGGGGCGGCCACCGGGTTGAATTTCGGTAGCTTGAACTTCGGCACCACCAACAGCCTGTTTACCAATGCCGACGCCCAGTTGCTCGGCGGCACCGGTACCGGCGGCGCGTTGTCGATCCTGTGTTCGGCTGGCACCGCGCCAACGATCAAGGTGCGTGCCGGCGCCCACGACGGTGCTTCCCCCGGTGGCACCCGTGCGCTGGCCGATGGCGTGGGTAACTTCGTGCCCTACGATTTCTACACTGATAGCGGGCGTTCAGCGCTGTTGGCGATTGACGGCGTGGTGACACTCGCCACCAGTACCGGCGTGGCGCAGACCGTCAACCTTTACGGCCGGGCGGTGGGCAAGGCGGGTCTGCCGGCGGGCACCTACACCGACACCGTGGCCGTGGAACTGACGTTCTAACGATGTGGCCCAGGGTGTTGCTCGCCATCGGCCTGGCGATGCCGTTGCCGCTGTCGGCGGTGGTCAACCAGAGCTTTCAGGTGAGTGCGACCATCACGCCGGGCTGTCTGATCGTGGGCGGCGGCGCCAACTACGGCACCTTGGCCTACGGCAGTTATTCGGCCCTGGCCACCAGCACGGTCACAGCGGCTCTCACTGGCGGCGTAACCCTGCAATGCACGCCGGGCGTGGCCCTGAGCATGAGCGTGGATGGCGGCCTGTACAGCAGCACCGGGCGTAACTTGCAGCTCAACAGTGGTAGCGCGCGGGTGGCTTACCAATTGTTTCGCGATGCGGCGTTCAGCCAGAGCCTGGGGATCAACCAGAGCGTCAGCGTGACCTACAGCGATGCGAGCAACATCAGCCTGCCGATTTACGGGCGGGTGGTTTTACCGGGCAATCAGCCTGGGGGGACGTACAGCGACACGCTGCAGGTGCAGCTGACGTGGTAGGGCTAACGGTTTTAAGGAGGGGTGTCATGGGTTGTGCTTTGCGACGGTTATGGACCGCGGGTTTCGCCTTGGGGGCGTTGTGCTCGGCGGGGTTTGTACAGGCGGCCAGTTCGGTGCTGATCTGGCCCATCGACCCGGTGCTGGAGGCTGACCAACAGGCCAGCGCGCTGTGGCTGGAGAACCGTGGCACCGAGACCGCCAACCTGCAGATCCGCGTGTTTGCCTGGAGCCAGAACGGTTTCGACGAGCAGTACCAGAACCAGCGCGATGTGATCGGCAGCCCGCCGGTGGCCAAGATCGAGCCGGGCCAGAAGCAACTGGTGCGCCTGACCCGCACCCGGGAGGTACCGCCGGGGCAGGAGTTGGCCTATCGCATCATCATTGACGAAATCCCCTCGGCGCTGCAGGTGCCAGCACCGCCGGAGGGCAAGAACACGGCAGCGGCGATTCGCTTCCAGATGCGTTATTCGGTGCCGCTGTTTGCCTATGGCGCCGGCCTGTGGAGCAAGGACGACGCTACCCGCCAGCGCGACCCCAAGGGCGCGGGCAAGCCGCAGTTGAGTTGGCAGAAGGTCAACGTGGCAGGGCGCAACTACATCGAGGTGCGCAACCAGGGCGCCGTGCATGCGCGGCTTACCGATGCGTCATTCAAACAGGGCGGGCAGACCCGGCCGTTGGTGGACGGTTTGCTCGGCTATGTGCTGCCGGGCGCGAGCATGCGCTGGCCGGTGCCGGATGCCGTATCGGCCGACCAGCCGTTGCAGGTACGCGTCAACGGCGCGCCGCAACTGGAGAGCCTGGCGCCCACGCGATAGCCGTGATGTAGCGCAACGGGCACACGCCCGGGTTTTAACAGGATGGAGATGTCCATTGAAGGACACAACGCCATGGTGAGTCGTGGTTGGGCTCGGGTTTTATGGCCGTCGGTGGCAGTGGCAAGCGGGCTGTGGGGCGCAGCGATGGCGGGCGACCTGCCGCCGCCGCCCGGCAGCATGGAGGCAGTTGCCGATGCACAGCTGTTTCTGGAACTGGTGGTCAACCAGATGGACACCGGCCGCGTCATCGCGGTCGAGCAGCGCGCCGGCCAGCTGTTTGTGCCGGCCAGCGCGTTGCAGGACGTGGGCATGAAACTGCCCGGTGAGCCCGTCGGCAGTGTGGCCCTGGACCAGGTGCCGGGCCTGCACAGCGACTACGACAGCAACGGCCAGCGCCTGCTGCTGGATGTGCCGCCCTCCTGGCTGCAGGAACAGTTCATCGGCAACCGCAATACCTATCCGCGTACCCAGGCCATGAGCAGCTTCGGCGCCTTGCTCAACTATGACGTGTATTTCAATGACACCGACGATGGCGGCAGTTACCTCGCGGCCTGGAACGAAGTACGGCTGTTCGACACCTGGGGCACCTTGTCCAACACCGGGCAACTGCGCCAGACCCTGTCCGATGGAATCAGCGGCGGCACCCTCAACAATGGTTACCGCCGTTACGACACCACCTGGCGTTTTTCCGACGATGAGCGCCTGCTGACCTACGAGGCCGGCGACGTGATCAGTGGCGCGCTGCCCTGGAGTAGCTCGGTGCGCCTGGGCGGGGTGCAACTTTCCCGGGATTTTGCCGTGCGCCCCGACCTGGTCACGTACCCCTTGCCGCAGTTTGCCGGTGAGGCGGCGGTGCCCTCGTCGGTGGACCTGTTTATCAACGGCTACAAATCCGACAGCGCGCGACTGCAACCCGGCCCCTACACCCTGACCAACATCCCATTCATCAACGGTGCCGGCGAGGCCGTGGTGGTCACCACCGATGCCCTGGGCCGCCAAGTGTCGACCACGGTACCGTTCTACGTCACCAGCACCTTGCTGCAACAAGGCTTGACGGACTTTTCGCTGGCCGCCGGTACCTTGCGCCGTGACTACACCCTACGGGACTTCGGCTACGGACCGGGCGTGGCCAGTGGCACGTTCCGCTATGGCTATTCCGATAACCTGACTCTGGAGAGCCACGCTGAAGCCTCCAGCGACCTGACCCTCGGCGGGCTCGGTGGCAACCTGCGCCTGGGCAACTTCGGCGTGCTCAATACCGCCCTCAGCCAGAGCCAGTTCGACAGCCGCACGGGCCAGCAACTGAGCCTCGGTTACCAGTACAACAGCACGCGCTACAGCTTTATGTACCAACGGGTGGAACGTCGCGACGACTACGCCGACCTGACTCTGGTCGATACCCCATACGCCAGTCTCAGCAAGCGCAGCGAGCAGGTGACCCTGAGCCTCAACCTCCAACGTTTCGGCAGCCTGGGCCTGGGCTATTTCGACGTGCAGGCGGCGGACGACTCGCGCACGCGCCTGCTCAACCTGAGCTGGAGCAAGCCGTTGTGGCGCAACACCAGCTTTTATCTGTCAGCCAACCGCGAAATCGGTGACAGCAACTGGGCCATGCAGGCGCAACTGGTCATCCCGTTCGACCTCAACGGCAGCTTGGCCTTGAGCACCGAGCGCAGCAAGGACGGCGCCAGTCGCCAGCGCATCAACTACAGCCGCGCGGTGCCCAGCGAAGGCGGGGTGGGCTACAACCTCGGCTATGCCCAGGGCGATGCCCCCAGCTATCGACAGGCCGACCTGACCTGGCGCTTGCAGTCGGTGCAGTTGCAGGCCGGCGTGTACGGCAGCAGTGAGGCCATGACGCGCTGGGCCGATGCCAGCGGCTCGCTGGTGTGGATGGGCGGCGAAACCTTTGCCGCCAACCGCATCAATGACGCCTTTGTGGTAGTGAGCACCCAAGGCTTTGCCGGGATTCCGGTGCGCTACGAAAACCAGCTGGTGGGCCAGACCGACCGCAACGGCCATTTGCTGGTGCCGTGGAGCAGTGCCTATTACCGCGGCAAATACGAGATCGACCCCTTGAACCTGCCGGCGAATGTGCAAAGCCCCAATGTTGAGCAGCGCGTATCGGTACGCCGTGGCAGCGGTTACTTGCTGGAATTCCCCCTGCGCCGGGTGCTCGCTGCAAGCATCACTCTGGTGGACCGCCAGCATCAGGAGTTGCCGCTGGGCAGCCTGGTAGTGCACGAGCAAAGCAACACCCAAGCAGTGGTCGGCTGGGATGGCCTGGTGTATCTGGAAAACCTCAGCGCGCACAACACCTTGCAGGTCACCCTCGGTGAGGGCCGCACCTGCCAGGCGACATTCGATATTGATGAGCAGCAACAGGACGTGCCCTTGATCGGGCCATTAGTGTGCCAATGAGGCATCGAACAGGGAGTGTTCAGGTGAGGGGCAGCGTAGGGTTATATGGCGTAGGTTTGTTGTTTTGCGGGCAGGCGATGGCGGCGTGTTCGGTGGCGTCCACCGTGCCGGCCAGTTTCGGCTCAATCAGCTCAATGACGGTGCGCACCGCCGCGCAAACCAGCTCTACGACTAATTCGGGGTTGAGTTGCACCTCGGCGTTGATATCGCTGCTGGTGTCCACCGACCACTTTTACGCCACGATCACATCGTCGCAAAGTGGCATGGTCGGGCCGACCGGTGATGTGATCAGCTATACGATTTATGGCAACAACAGCACCAGCTATCCCATCACCCGTGGCAGCCAATTCGATTTCGGCGGCGCTGGCGGCATCGCCCAGAGCATTGGCCTGATCGCAGGGCCCGGCGCGAAAACCGTACCGCTGTACCTGAGCAGCATCACCGGCAGCAACGTCGCCGCCGGGGTGTACACCGAGACATTGAGCATCGCCTGGGTGTGGAACTATTGCTCGGGGATCGGCCTTGGCGGCATTTGCCTGGGACGTGACACTGGCAGTGGCACGGCGTCCCTGACCGTCAGCATGACCGTGACCAACGACTGCCAGATCACCGCCCCGAATATCAGCTTCGGCAGCGCGCCGGTGGTCAGTGGGTTTACCGCGGTGAGCGGGCAGACCATCAACATCGCCTGCACCAAGGGCAGCGCCTATACCGTCGGCTTGAGCGATGGCCAGAACCCGGTGAGTGTCGGCGGCCGGCGACGTATGGTTTCCGGCGGCAATTACCTGGCCTATGACATTTTCAAAAGTGCCGGCACCACGCGCTGGGGCAGTGTCGGCGCGGCGCGGCGGGCCAGCTCCACGGCCGAGGTCAACCCCGGAAACGGCTTGGGCAATGGCAGCCAGGTGTACAACTACAACGCCAAGGTCTACACCGACCAGCCCACACCACCGGCTGGCACCTATCTGGATAATGTGGTGCTGGACGTCGGTTTCTAGAATGGCGTCTGCAACGCGGCGGCCTGATCCACCGGGCTGACCATCGCATAGTTGTAGCCGCCGCCCGACCAGTAGTCGGCCTGCAAGCCATCGGCACTGCGGCTGCCGCGAGGCAGGAAACCGTTGTTCGGGCCCGGCGGGCGGATGTAGAAGCTGATGCGCCGGCCTTGGGCGTCCTGGTACAGCACCATGGCTGCCGCGCCTTGGTCGGTGGTGAGCAGGCGCCCGCTGACCGGCTTGAAACCGGCTTGGCTCAGGTCGGGCAGGCGATGGGCCTGGTTGAAATAACGGTCGAGCCAGGCCTGCATGGTGCCGCGGTCCTGGGCGTTGTAGTCGGCGGGCATGATGCCGTCCTGGGCAAACAGGCGATAGGCCTGCATGGCGTCGGTCATCGGCAACAGCGGCGGCTGGGTGGCTTCACGGGCGTGCCAACCGCCAACCCCGCCGAGGCTCACGGCGATCAGCAACAACGCCGCCGTGGCCAGGTGCCGACGGGACTGTTTCTTGATGCGCTGGCGAATCAGCGCCGGGTCCAGTGCCGGGTTGTGCGGCTGTTGCAGGGCGCCGCTCAATGACGCACGCAGCAGCTGCGCATCCTGTTGCCAGGCCTGTACCTGGGCCGCCACTTCGGGGTGGCTGGCCAGCCAGGTTTCAAGCACACGGCGATCAGTGTCCGGCAATTGGTGATCGACGTAGGCATGTAAATCGCGTTCGCTGGGGGGCAGGCTGATCATTTGAGTCTCCGCAGGGCAGGGCCGGTCATTTCGCCATCGCTGAGTTGACGCAGCGCTTGGCGTGCGCGGGACAGGCGTGACATCACGGTGCCGATGGGCACCTTGAGGATCTCGGCCACTTCCTTGTAGCTCAAGCCCTCGACGGACACCCACAGCAACAGGGCGCGCTGTTCGGTGTTCAGTTGGTCGAAGGCTTGCAGAGTGGATTGGGCCAGCACCGTGCGTTCCACCGAAGGTTGCACGTCATCGCGGCCGGTGAAGAATTCGAGCATGCGTGCATAGCGGCGGTTGCGGCGGTGGGCGTCGAGGAACTGGCGGTAGAGGATCGAAAACAGCCAGGCGCGCAAATCGCCCTCGATACGTTTATCGGCCCAGGCGACGATGGCGCGCTCCAGGGTCGATTGCACCAGGTCATCGGCGCTGCTGCTGTTGCGCGTCAGGGACAGGGCAAAACGCCGCAACCTGGGAATGAGTTCACGTAACTGTTCGTCGAGTTCATGCATGGGCGTCTGGCTGGTCACTACGCTGGGACTAGAGAGACGTCCGGCGTTGAAGGTTATTCCCCGTCCCGCAAAATAAATCCAGGGCCTGGGAATAGAGCCAATCGGCGTTCGTCTTAATGCTCCGACCTTATGTTTCAGCCTGAGGCCTCTGGCCCTGGAGTTCCTGCATGGTAGATCACTCATCACCCCCCCGTCCTCCATTGAGCACTGCGAGCCTGATCGCACGACTTGCCGGCATCGGTGCCGTGGTTGCGGTTGTTGCCGGGGCATTTGCCTACGTCAATGGCACGCTCGACCCACAACGCCTGCGGCCAAAAACCTTGGTCAATGCCCTGGAAACCAATAACGGCGTGCATCCGGGCTTTCGCCGTAACCATGCCAAGGGCGTATGCGTGGCGGGTTATTTCGAGAGCAGTACCGAGGCCCGTGCCTATTCCAACGCCCAGGTGTTCAGCGAGGCCAAGACTCCGATCATCGGCCGCTTTGCCTTGCCCAGCGGCAACCCGTACGCGCCGGACAGCAGTGTGCCGATTCGCAGTTTCGCCGTGCAGTTCAGCCAGGCCAACGGCCAGCAATGGCGGACGGGGATGAACAGCATGCCGGTGTTCCCAGTGGGCACGCCCGAGGCGTTTTACCAGTTGCTCAAGGCCGGCGCGCCAGATCCGGCCACCGGCAAGCCGAACCCGTCAAGCATGCCGGCGTTTTTTGCCGCACACCCCGAGACAGCGCCATTCCTGGCCTGGGTCAAGACCGCCAAGCCATCGGCCAGTTATGCGACTGAAACCTATAACGGCATCAACGCGTTTTACCTGGTGGCTGCCGATGGTACGCGCCAGGCCGTGCGTTGGGAGGTGGTGCCCCAGAGCCAGGACGCGGCGGGTGATACCGCACCTGCTGGCAGTGACTTCCTCGAGCAGGACTTGGTGCGACGCCTGGCCGCCGGGCCATTGCGTTGGCAGTTGAACATGACCCTGGCCAACCCCGGCGACCCGCTGGACGACGCAAGCAAGACCTGGACCGGCGCGCACAAGGTCCTCAACGCCGGCACGTTGGTGCTGCAAAGCAGCCAGCCCCAGGCAGACGGTGATTGCCGCGATATCAACTTTGACCCGCTGATTCTGCCCAGTGGTATCCAAGCCTCCAACGACCCCTTGCTGGCCGCCCGTTCGGCCGCGTATGCCAGTTCGTACCTGCGCCGCGCCGGGGAAGTCAGCCCGTTGCACAGCGCCCCTCAGGAGTCGAAGCCATGAATGCTCAACCACGGTTCTTTGCGCCCCTGGCGCGCGTGCTGCACTGGCTGATGGCGTTGATGATCATCGCCATGCTGTTTATCGGCGCGGGTCTGGCGGCGTCGGTGTCGGAGCGCCATGAGTGGCTGATCCACCTGCACAAGCCGCTGGGCATTGCGATTCTGGCGCTGGTGATCGTGCGCCTGGCGGTGCGTTTCTCGACGCGCCAACCGCCGTTGCCAGCGGATTTACCGGTGTGGCAAAGGCTCGCAGCCAAGGCTTCCCATGTGCTGTTGTACGCGTTGATGCTGGTGTTGCCGCTGCTGGGTTGGGCGATGATTTCAGCGGCTGGCGACCCGGTGATGCTCAGCAGTAACCTGCAACTGCCCGCACTGGTGGGGGCGAATGCGCCGTTGTTCGCGCTGTTGCGCAAGGCCCACGGCTACCTGGCCTATCTGCTGTTTCTCACCGTGCTGGTGCATCTGGCGGCCGCGTTGTTCCACGGTTTGATCCGCCGCGATGGTGTCTTGCAAAGCATGACCGGCAGCAAGGATTGACCGCTCTTGTGGCGAGCGAGCTTGCTCGCGCTGGGCTGCGAAGCAGCCCCAAAACAGCCTGCTCGGTGTGTCAGGTGATCCGGCAGTGATTTTCATGGGGCCGCTATGCGGCCCAGCGCGAGCAAGCTCGCTCGCCACAAAGAGCTCGCCTCGGGGGTTAGCGCAAACGCCCAACGATATCAGCGACGCTGCTCAACACGTCCTTGCCCAACTGTTTTGAACGATCGCCTGACCAGCCAGTTCGCAGGTTGGGCGCGTCGTCGTTGTCCTTGAAGGGCATTTCCAGGGTCAGGGACAGGCAGTCGTATTTTTCTCCTACCGCGTTGCAGGCCAGGGTCATGTTGGCTTGGCCGGGCAGGTCGCGGGTGTAGCCGTGGGTGGTCTGGAAGTCTCGTGTCAGGTGGCTCAAATGGCTGCGGAAGTGTTTTTCCAGGGCTTCGATACGCGGGGTGTAGCCAGGGTTGCCTTCGCAGCCGGCGGTGAACACGTAGGGGATTTCTTCATCGCCGTGGATGTCGAGGAACATATCCACGCCGTACTTTTCCATCTGTTGCTGGACGAACAGGACTTCGGGGCTGAGTTCGTGGCTGGCGCTCTGCCAAGCGCGGTTCAGGTCCTGGCCCATGGCGTTGGTGCGCAGGTGGCCGTGGAAGGCGCCATCCGGGTTCATGTTCGGTACCAGGTACAGATCGGCGACGGCCAGCAGTTTTTTCAGTTCGTCGTCGCCGTCCTTTTGCAGGCGCTCAATCACGCCCTCCATAAACCATTCGGCCATGTGTTCCCCGGGGTGCTGCTGGGCGATGATCCACACCTTGCGCCGGCCCTCGATTCCTTTGCCTCGGCGCAGCAGTTGAATATCGCGGCCTTCAGCGCTCTTGCCGGTGGCCAGCAGGGTGACCCCGGCGTACTTCAGGGCTTGCTCGATCAGCCAGTCATGGCGCTCACGGCTGTAGGGCTCGAAGTAGGCAAACCAGGCGTGCTTTTCCCGGGTCTGGAGGTTGATGTGCAGGATCTCGCCATCAAAGCGCGTCGGTACCCGGAACCAGTTGATATGGTCGTAGGACGCCACGGCGTTGTAGCCGCTCCAGGCATGCTTGTAGGACGAGCGCCCTGCGTTGCTCAAGCGAAAGGTATGGGTGTGTCCCACGTGCATGCCTTCGGCCTTGAAGTGGAACCATTGGTAGTGATCGCTGCGGGTATCGGGTTTGATTGCCAGCAACAACTGATAAGCGTCGCTGGCATCCAGGACCTGGATATTGCCGCTGTCGAAGTCGGTGCTGATCTTGATGGAGGTCAAGGCCACGGTCATAGTCTGGTTGCCTGAATATGAGTGATGTGGCGGCTATCTTACACAGGCGTTCGGTAAAACCAGGATGCAAAAATTGTTGCAGGGGAGGGGGCGTCATCCGTGACGCCGCCGCAGCTTAGAGTCTATGAGATTGATTCTCAAGCGCTAATTCGCAGAGATACGCGCTAGAGCACTCGGACGACTTTCTTTGGGCGATAGTCTTTTGCTACCATGCGCGCCATCAAGCAACACACAGTCTTCATTAGCCTGAAGCCATGCCAGGAAAACTGGCAAAAAAAAGACCCGGCCAAAGAGCCGGGTCAAAAACCGTGATTAGCCTGATGAGGAGATATTCCAAGAGTCCGACCTAAGGTCTCTTGGTCTATCGACTGATCTCGCGATCAGCTGAGCCCAATAATAATCATTATCATTTGCAAGTCAAATGTTTTTATCCGTGGGATAGAAATATTTTTCTTTCATACCTACTAAGCGTTTGCCGCCGCTCCTGGTGCTTGCAACGACCGCTCCACCATCGCCTTCGCCATATCGATCAAATACACCACCGAAAACGCCAGGTCGCGCTGGTTGCCCTGATGGCTGCACGCCGACTCGTAGGCGGTTGCCGCTGCACTGCGCAACAGGTCCGAGGCGTGTATCAGGGCCTCCTCCTGGCTGACTTCGGGTTTGATCGCGAACATGGCCCCGTCCGAATCCGGCGTCGACCGATTTTCTTTCAAGTAGTAGTCCAGTGCGCGCTGGGCCGCGCCACTGTTGCACATGTCGTTTACTTCAGTCAGTTCGGGCGTTGGGTGCGTGCGGGTCGTCATAAGCGGCAATACTCCGGTGGGTGTCGAAATCCTTGGGCTTGATGATAGTACGTATCGTATTCCTGTCGTTTTATGGATTACTACAAACTGTTTATTGCCCGCAAAAACGGGCGCCGTATTGTGATGCGCCATGGATAACTGGATAGCGTTGGTCAAGGCCAACATGAAAGACCGCAAGGTCACGCAGGATGAACTGGCGCGGCGCCTGGGCATGTCCCAGGGCGGCGTCGGCCATTGGCTCAATAAACGCCGTGTGCCGAGCCTGGCGGACATGAACCGTGTGCTCGCCGAACTGGGGTTGGGGTATTTGGAGGTGGCGCTGGAGATTCGTGAACGGGCCGCGCAAGTGCCGGAACTGGACCCCCACTACAATCCGTATTTCCGCTACCCGGTCAGCGACTGGAAGCAGGCCTGCGAGCTGCGTGAGGAGCGTGCGCCTTATAGAACCGAGCGCTACGAATTGACCGATTACCACGCCCGAGGCGAGGCATTCTGGTTGCCGGTGACGGGAGACGCCATGACCGCCCCCACGGGTATGAGTATTGCGGCTGGCATGATGATCCTGGTTGACCCGGCCATCGCACCCGAGCCCGGCAGGCTGGTGGTGGCCCAATGGGCCGGTAACCCCCAGGCCACCTTTCGCCAATTGCAGGAAGAAAGCGGCCAGCACTACCTGGTGCCGCTCAACCCCACTTACCCCAAGGTGCTGCTCACCGACGGCTGCCGCCTCCTGGGTGTGGTGGTGCAAGCCACGGCGAAGTTCTAGTCGGCCGTTTCCAGCTCCACCAGCGCGCTGCCTTCGGCTACCATTTCACCTTCCTGGCAGAACAGCGCCTTGACCACCCCGGCGTGGGGCGCACGGATGCTGTGTTCCATCTTCATGGCTTCGAGCACCACCAGTTGAGTACCAGCCTCAACGGTTTGGCCCACCTCCACGAGCACCCGCACGATGCTGCCGTTCATGGGGGCGGTGAGGCCGCCCTGATGGGATTGATTGGCCTCGACCGCCGCAATCGGGTCGAACAGGCTGACGGCATGCATCTCGCCGTCCCAACGCAGGTACAGGCTGCCTTCACTGCGCACCGCCAGATGAGCACGGCGCACGCCCTGATGTTCAGTCAGCAACTGTTCGCCGCATAACTGAGACGGTTGCCCGGTCAGTGTCACCAACCGATCCTGCCCATTGCAGCTCAGGTGCAGCGACACCTCGGCAGGCAGGCCCGCGCGAAAGCCCTGGTGACTTGCCCAAGGCCCGTCACCCACCGGCAAGCTCTGCATAAACGCCGAGCCCGCCGCTTGCCAGAACTCATCGCTCAAGGCTCCTGGCGTCGGCAACAGCTCACCCTGATAGCGCGGGATAAACCCGGTATCCAACTCGGCCGCGGCAAACGCAGGGTGCCCGATGATGCGCCGCAAAAAGCCCAGGTTGGTCTTGAGCCCGCCGACCGCAAACTCATCCAGCATGCTTAATAAGCGCAGGCGCGCCTGTTCGCGGTCTTCACCCCAGGCAATCAACTTGCCGAGCATCGGGTCGTAGAAGGGCGACACGCTGTCGCCTTGCTCGACGCCGCTATCCACCCGGCGTCCAGGGCCCGGGCTGGACTCGCGGTACAGCGCCAGGTGCCCGGTGGCCGGCAGAAAGTCATTGGCCGGGTCTTCGGCATACAGCCGCACTTCAATTGCATGACCGTTCAACGCGACCTGCTCTTGCGTGATCGGCAGCGCCTCGCCCTGGGCAACCCGGATCTGCCAGGCCACCAGGTCGAGGCCGGTAATCGCTTCGGTCACCGGATGCTCCACCTGCAGCCGCGTGTTCATCTCCATGAAGAAAAACTCGCCACGGGCATCCAGCAAAAACTCCACCGTACCTGCGCCGACATACCCGATGGCCTGGGCAGCGCGCACGGCCGCTTCGCCCATGGCCCGGCGCTGCTCGACACTCAAGCCGGGTGCCGGGGCTTCTTCCACGACCTTTTGATGACGACGCTGGATCGAGCAGTCGCGTTCATTGAGGTACAAGCAATGACCCTGCTGGTCGGCAAACACTTGGATCTCGACATGCCGCGGCTTGAGCAGGTATTTCTCCACCAGCATCTGCCCGTTGCCGAACGACGACAGCGCCTCACGCTGGGCGGAAGCCAGGGCTTCGGCCAGTTGGCTGACGTCCTCGACCACTTTCATGCCCTTGCCACCGCCACCCGCCGTGGCCTTGAGCAGCACCGGGTAGCCGATACGCTCACAGGCGGCGCGGAAGGTCTCCAGGTCCTGGGCCTCGCCGTGATAACCCGGCACAAGGGGTACGCCAGCCGTTTCCATCAAGGCCTTGGCCGCGGATTTGCTGCCCATGGCGTCGATTGCCGAGGCGGGCGGGCCGAGGAAGATCAAGCCTGCCGCCTCGATGGCCCGGGCGAAGCCGGCGTTTTCCGAGAGGAAGCCGTAGCCGGGGTGAATCGCCTGGGCGCCGCTGGCGTGGGCGGCGGCAATCAGCTTGTCGATTTGCAGGTAACTATCGGTGGCCTTGCTGCCGCCCAGGTCGACGCGGATATCGGCTTCACGGCTATGGCGGGCATCGCGGTCGATGGCGCTGTGCACAGCCACGGTGGTCAACCCCATGGCCTTGGCGGTACGCATGACCCGGCAGGCGATTTCGCCACGGTTGGCCACCAGAACGGTGTTGAGTGTGCTCATGAACGCGGCTCCTGGGTTTGCCAACTTGGCGCACGTTTTTGCAGAAATGCACGCAAACCTTCCTGGCCCTCGGCGCTCACCCGGATGCGCGCAATGGCGTTTTCGCAATAGCGGCGCAGCGCGGGGGTGAGGGCACCGTTGCCCACTTCGCGCAGCAAATCCTTACTGGCACGCATGGCCGCCGGGCTGTTTTGCAGCAGGTTGGTGACCCACTGGTCCACCTGTTGATCCAGGCTCTCGGCAGGATAACTTTCCGCCAGCAAGCCGATCTCCCGTGCGCGTTGGCCGCCGAACCGCTCGGCTGTGAGTGCATAACGACGGGCAGCGCGTTCGCCGATGGCCTGCACCACGAACGGGCTGATCACCGCCGGCGCCAGGCCGATACGCACTTCCGACAGGCAGAACTGCGCGTCGTCGGCACCGATGGCCATGTCACAGCAACTGATCAGGCCCAGCGCGCCCCCGTAGGCCGCACCTTGCACCACCGCCAGCGTGGGGATTTTCAGTTTGGACAGGTTGTACATCAGCTCTGCCAGTTCCCGGGCGTCGTCCAGGTTGGTGTGGTAGTCCAGCTCGGCCGATTGCTGCATCCAGGCCAGGTCGGCACCGGCGCTGAAGTGCTTGCCACGCCCGCGCAGTACCAGGAAGCGCAGGGACGGGTCGCCTTGTACGCGGTCAAGGGCCAGGATCAGCTCGCGGATCATCTCGGCGTTGAACGCGTTGTTCTTGGCTTCGCGGCTGAGCCACAGCGTGGCAAAGCCACGGCGGTCGGTGATCAGTTCGAGGGTGTTGAAGTCGCTCATGCAAGGAGCTCCATGATAATGAGAGGCCTCCTGTAGGAGCGAGCTTGTTGTGGCGAGCAAGTTTGCTTGCGCTGGGGTGCGCAGCGCCCCCAAAAAAGCCGGGACTGCTGCGCAGTCAGCGGGAGCAAGCTCCCTCGCCACAACAGGCGCGCTCCTACAGGTTACATGCGGAACACGCCGAAGCGGCTCGGCTCGATGGGGGCGTTCAGTGCGGCGGACAAGGCCAGGGCCAGCACGTCACGGGTCTGCAGCGGGTCGATCACGCCGTCATCCCACAAGCGCGCGCTGGAGTAGTAGGGATGGCCCTGGGTTTCATACTGGTCGAGGATCGGCTGCTTGATCGCGGCTTCCTCCTCGGCACTGAAACCGTTGCCGGCGCGCTCAGCCTGTTCGCGCTTGACCTGCGCCAACACCCCGGCGGCCTGTTCGGCCCCCATCACGCCAATGCGTGCGTTGGGCCACATCCACAAAAAGCGCGGGTCGTAAGCGCGGCCACACATCCCATAGTTACCCGCACCAAAGCTGCCACCGATGATCACGGTGAATTTCGGCACCTTGGCGCACGCCACGGCGGTGACCAGCTTGGCGCCGTGCTTGGCAATGCCGCCGGCTTCGTACTTCTGGCCGACCATGAAGCCGGTGATGTTTTGCAGGAACAGCAGCGGAATCCCGCGCTGGCAGGCCAGTTCGATAAAGTGCGCGCCTTTTTGCGCGGCTTCGGCGAAGAGGATGCCGTTGTTGGCCAGGATCGCTATCGGGTAGCCATGCAAGTGCGCAAAGCCGCACACCAGGGTCGTGCCGAACAGGGCCTTGAACTCATCGAACACCGAGCCGTCCACCAGCCGTGCGATGACTTCGCGCACATCAAAGGGTTGCTTGGCATCCGCCGGGATCACGCCGTACAACTCTTCGCTGCTGTACAGCGGCGCCACCGGCGAGCGTTGCAGCAGCTCACCCTGCTTGCGCCAATTGAGGTTGGCCACGCTGCGCCGCGCCAGCGCCAGGGCGTGCTCATCGCTGTCGGCATAGTGGTCGGCCACGCCCGAGACCTTGCAGTGCACATCGGCACCGCCCAAGTCTTCGGCGCTCACCACTTCACCGGTGGCGGCCTTCACCAACGGCGGGCCGGCGAGGAAGATGGTGGCTTGCTGGCGCACCATGATCGCTTCGTCGGCCATGGCCGGCACGTAGGCGCCGCCGGCGGTGCACGAGCCCATCACCACGGCAATCTGGGGAATGCCCTGGGCGCTCATATTGGCCTGGTTGAAGAAGATCCGCCCGAAATGCTCACGGTCGGGGAACACCTCGTCCTGGCGCGGCAGGTTGGCGCCGCCGGAGTCCACCAGGTAGATACACGGCAGGCGGTTCTGCTCGGCGATGGTCTGGGCGCGCAGGTGTTTTTTAACGGTCAGCGGGTAATAGGAGCCGCCTTTGACCGTGGCATCGTTGGCCACAATCATGCATTCGACGCCTTCCACCCGGCCGATGCCGGCAATCACCCCGGCAGCCGGGACGTCTTCGCCATACACCTGGTGGGCGGCCAGTTGGCTCAGCTCGAGAAACGGCGAACCCGGATCGAGCAGACGGTTGATACGCTCGCGGGGCAACAGCTTGCCGCGTGACGTGTGGCGTTCCTGGGCCTTGGCGCCGCCACCTTGATGGACGTGGGCGAGCAGGCTGTGCAGGGCGTCGACCTGTTCAAGCATCGCCGCGTGGTTGGCGGCGAATTCCGCCGAGCGCGGGTTGAGCTGGGTGTGCAAGGTGGCCATGGGCGTGCTCCTTCAGCGGGTTTCGTTGAACAGTTCGCGACCGATCAACATCCGCCGAATCTCACTGGTGCCCGCACCAATTTCGTAGAGCTTGGCGTCACGCAGCAGGCGCCCGGCGGGGAATTCATTGATATAGCCATTGCCGCCCAGAATCTGGATTGCATCCAGGGCCATTTGCGTGGCGCGCTCGGCGCTGTAGAGGATCACGCCCGCAGCGTCCTTGCGCGTGGTCTCGCCGCGTTCACACGCCTGCGCCACCGCGTAGAGGTAAGCGCGGCTGGCGTTGAGCTGGGTGTACATATCGGCGACCTTGCCCTGGATCAACTGGAATTCGCCGATGCTCTGGCCGAACTGCTTGCGGTCGTGGATGTAGGGCACGATCAAGTCCATGCATGCCTGCATGATCCCGGTAGGGCCACCGGAAAGCACCACGCGCTCGTAGTCCAGGCCGCTCATCAACACTTTCACGCCGCCATTGAGCACGCCGAGGATGTTTTCTTCGGGTACCTCGACGTCGTCGAAAAACAGCTCGCAGGTGTTGGAGCCGCGCATGCCCAGTTTGTCGAATTTGTTGCTGCGGCTGAAGCCTTTCCAGTCGCGCTCGACGATGAAAGCGGTGATGCCGTGGGGGCCTTTTTCCAGGTCGGTCTTGGCGTAGATCACATAGGTGTTGGCGTCCGGGCCGTTGGTGATCCAGGTCTTGCTGCCATTGAGTACGTAATGGTCGCCGCGCTTGTCGGCGCGCAGTTTCATCGACACCACGTCGGAACCGGCATTCGGCTCGCTCATGGCCAGGGCGCCGATGTGCTCGCCGCTGATCAGCTTGGGCAGGTACTTGAGTTTTTGTGCGTGGTTCCCGTTGCGGTTGATCTGGTTGACGCACAGGTTGGAGTGCGCCCCGTAGGACAACGCAACCGAGGCCGAGCCACGGCTGATTTCTTCCATGCTCACCACATGGGCCAGGTAACCGAGGCCGGCACCGCCGTATTCCTCGGGCACGGTGATGCCCAGCAGGCCCATGTCGCCGAACTTGCGCCACAGGTCGGCGGGGAACAGGTTGTCGATGTCGATCTGGGCCGCGCGCGGTGCGATCTCCTTGGCCACGAAGGACTGCACCTGGTCGCGCAGCATGTCGATGGTCTCGCCGAGGGCGAAGTTCAGGGACGGGTAACTCATGGACAGGCACCTTAATGTGAGCTTTGTTGTTGTGTGGGCAGGGCGCGGGAGGAGGGCGCTCACCTTTACGTTAACGTAAGCTTGCGTTGCGGCGCTGTCAATCGTAGTTTACGTATACGTCAACCTACAAAAAAGATAACAGGGGTCGTTATGGATCAACCGAACCAGAGTTACAGCCGTGGCTCCCAGGACAAGGCCTTGCTGGCCATGACCATTGGCCAGGCATTCGATCGCACCGTCGCTCAGCATCCAGATGGCGAAGCCTTGGTGGTGCGTCACCAGCAGCAGCGCTACACCTGGCGGCAGCTGGCCGAGACAGTTGAGCTGCACGCCCGCGCATTCATCGCCCTAGGCATGCAAACCGGCGACCGCCTGGGTATCTGGGCGCCTAACTGTGCCGAGTGGCTGATCTGCCAGGTGGCGAGCGCCAAGCTCGGGGTGATCCTGGTCAATATCAACCCGGCCTATCGCAGCAGCGAGTTGGACTACGTGCTCAAACAATCCGGCTGCCAATGGCTGGTATGCGCCGGTTCGTTCAAAAGCTCCGATTACCACGCCATGCTCCAGGCGTTGAAACCCGAGCTGCGCGGCCTCATCAGCCTAGACCCCAGCCCGCCGCCGGCATTCATGCCCTGGTCGCAGTTGGCGGCGCTTGGCGCAGGCGTGCCGCCCGAGCACCTGCACAGCCGCCAGGCCAGCCTGCATTTCGATCAACCCGTGAATATCCAGTACACCTCCGGCACCACCGGCTTCCCCAAGGGCGCCACCCTCAGTCACCACAACATCCTCAATAACGGTTACATGGTCGGTGAAAGCCTGGGCCTGACGGCAGGGGACCGCCTGGTGATCCCAGTGCCGCTGTACCACTGCTTCGGCATGGTCATGGGCAACCTCGGTTGTATCACTCACGGCACCACCATGATCTACCCCAATGACGGCTTCGACCCGTTGCTGACGCTGAGCGCCGTCGCCGAAGAACAAGCCACCGGCTTATATGGCGTGCCGACCATGTTTATCGCGCTGCTCGATCACCCACGCCGGGCCGAGTTCGAGGTGTCCAGCCTGCGCACCGGGATCATGGCCGGGGCGACATGCCCGATCGAGGTGATGCGTCGGGTCATCCATGAGCTGCACATGGCAGAGGTGCAGATTGCCTATGGCATGACTGAAACCAGCCCGGTGTCGCTGCAGACCGGCGCAGATGACGATATCGAACGGCGTGTCACCACGGTGGGCCGCACCCAACCGCAACTGGAAACCAAGATTGTCGACGAGGCCGGTAACACCGTGGCCCGTGGCGTGATCGGTGAACTGTGCACCCGGGGCTACAGCGTGATGCTGGGTTACTGGAACAACCCTGAAGGCACCCGTGAGGCCATCGACGATGCCGGCTGGATGCACACCGGCGACCTGGCGACCATGGATGAGCAGGGTTACGTGTGCATCGCCGGGCGTAACAAGGACATGATCATTCGCGGTGGCGAGAACGTTTACCCGCGGGAGCTGGAAGAGTTTTTCTTTACTCATCCGGCCGTGGCGGACGTGCAGATCGTTGGCATCCCGGATGAACGTTATGGCGAAGAGATTGTTGCCTGGATCAAGTTTCATCCCGGTCAAGTGGCCAACGAGCTGGAGTTGTTGAGCTGGTGCAAGGACCGCATCGCCCATTTCAAGACGCCCAGGCATTTCAAATTCGTGGATGAGTTTCCGATGACAGTCACGGGCAAGATCCAGAAGTTTCGCATGCGCGAGATTTCCATCCAGGAGCTGCAAGCGCGCTGACAACGTCAACCCCCTGTGGGAGCTGGCTTGCCTGCGATGGCGGCCTGACTGCCGGCCCACATCTACCTGATACCCCGCGAACCTGCTGCGCCACCAAAATAGTTAAACCCAGAAAGCACAAAGGGGACCCGAAGGTCCCCTTTAATTTGTCGTTGCGTGCTCTTTTCTTATTATTGAGGGGCGGCCTGTTGTTGTTTTTGGTAGCCGTGGCCCGTACCGCTTTTTTGGCGACCCCCATCCGGGGTCAAGAGCAAACGTATTTTTTTGAACGCTGACCTGCTTCTTCGTAAACGATCCAACCAGTGGGTAGCTACCTGAGGTAGTTTTATTTTTCTCTATCCGGTTGCGGGTTGCGGCATGCCGTACCCTGGGAAGCACATCTTCTCCAAAAAAATCTGTTAGCTGCGTCTCTGCCGTGTTGTTTTTGTTATGTCAGAGTCGTTTCGTCTTATTTTTATTAGGTTTGGCGCTTTTTATTCTTGTTATGCCATAGAGATAGCAGAAGGCGTGCCAACTTTTTAAAAGTCTTTAAAATCAATTAGTTGTATTTTTGGTCAATATTTTCTTTCAGTCGGTGCGGCGGATTTTGTTCCCGCGTTACCCGTTATGCCGGTGTGCGGTAACACATTGTCACAGCTGTGCTACTCACCTGCGTTACGCACCTTCGCCACGCGGGAACCCGTAGGCCGTCCCAGCACCTGGCTGATCTGCTGGCCGGCGCCAATCAAGCGTTCCAGGTCGATACCCGTGTCGATACCCAGGCCGTTGAGCAGGTACAGCACATCCTCGGTGGCGACGTTACCGCTGGCGCCCTTGGCGTAGGGGCAGCCGCCCAGGCCTGCGATAGAGCTGTCGAACACCGTGATGCCCTCCAGCAGGCTGGCATAGATGTTGGCGATGGCCTGCCCGTAGGTGTCGTGGAAGTGCCCGGCCAGCTTGTCCCGTGGCACTTGCGCGCCGACCACTTCGAACAGGCGCCGGGTAGCGCCCGCCGTGCCGGTACCGATCGTGTCGCCCAAGGACACTTCATAGCAGCCCATGGCATACAGCTCGCGGGCGACGGCCGCCACTTGCTCCGGGGCGATATCGCCTTCATAGGGGCAACCCAGTACACAGGACACATAGCCGCGCACGCTGACGCCGTGCTGCTTGGCGGCGGCCATGATCGGTGCGAAGCGCTCCAGGCTCTCGCTGATGGAACAATTGATATTGCGCTGGGAGAACGCCTCGGACGCCGCCGCGAACACCGCGACTTCCTTGACCCCGGCCGCCAGCGCATCCTCGAACCCGCGCAGGTTCGGTGCCAGTGCGCCATAGGTCACGCCGGGCTTGCGCTGGATCTGCGCAAACACTTCGGCTGAACCTGCCATTTGCGGCACCCATTTGGGCGAGACAAAACTACCGACTTCGATATAGCTCAAGCCAGCGGCGCTCAAGGCGTCTACCAATCGGACTTTATCCGCCACGCTGATGGGCTGGGCTTCGTTCTGCAAACCGTCGCGCGGGCCGACTTCAACCAGGCGTACGTGGGAGGGGAGGGACATGGCAGTTACCTTCTGGTCAATGGCCGGCTTGGCTGATGGTCTGCGCCAGGGCCTGGGTGCAACGCTCTTCAGCGGTGTCCAGTTCCAGCTTCATCTGTTCGATATCCAGCAGTTGCTGTTCCAACTGTTCACGGCGTTCGGCGATCTTGGCCAGCATGCTGTTGAGTTGGATCTGGTTGCCGCCGGTGGGGTCGTAGAGTTCGATCAGTTCGCGGCATTCGGCCAGGGAGAAGCCGATGCGCTTGCCACGCAGGATCAGCTTGAGGCTGACCTTGTCCCGCGCCGAGTAAATGCGCTCCTGGCCCCGACGTTCGGGGGCCAGCAGGCCTTGTTCTTCATAGAAACGAATGGCGCGGGTGGTGATGTCGAGCTCGCGGGCGAGGTCGGAGATGCTGTAGGTGGTGCTCATGGCGGTGCTCAAGGAAGTCTTGGCGCTAAGCTAATTGCAGGTTGACGTAAACGTCAAGGCTGCTGGGCTTTCTTTTCCTGGGCCGTCACCTGCTGGCACAACTCGATCATCTGTTCACGCATCCAGCGGTTCGCCGGGTCCTGATCGGTGCTTTCGTGCCAGTACAAATGGGTTTCCAGCGGCGGCACGCTGTTGACTGGCAGTTGGAACCAGTGCAGTTCATGACGACGGGCGAAACGCTCGGGCACGGTCATCACCATGTCGGTCTGTTGCAACACCTGATAGGCCATCAGGTAGTGCTGGGAACGCAGGGCGATCTTGCGTTGAATGCCCATCTTGCCCAAGGCCAGGTCCACATAGCCCAAACCGTTGCGGCGGCTGGAGATATGGATATGGGTCAGCGACAGGTAATCATCCAGGGTGAATTTATCCTTGCCCGCCATCGGGTGGCCCTTGCGCATGGCGCACACGTAGCGGTCTTCCATCAGCTTGACGTGACGCACCTGCGGGTCGGTATTGAGCGGCGCATCCACGGCAAAATCCAGGCGCCCGGCGGCCAGTTCCTTGGTGGTTTCGCGACGTTTGGACAGGAAACTCTCGATCATCACGGTAGGCGCCAGGCGACGCAGGCGCTGGAACAGCAGCGGCAGGATCACGGCCTCGGTCAGGTCGGTCATGCTGATACGGTAGGTCTTGGCCGCCTGCTGCGGGTTGAAGATGCGGCTTTCCTGCACGGACACGCGCAGCAACGACAACGCATTGCGCACCGGGCCGATGATGTTCTGCGCCATGGGCGTGGGCACCATGCCTTGGGCGGTACGCACGAACAGCGGGTCGTTGAAGGTCTCGCGCAACCGCGCCAGGGCGTTGGACACCGCCGGCTGGGTGATACCCACGATCTGGCCGGCGCGGGTCAGGTTGGCTTCGGTGTAAATCGCGTCGAAGACAATAAAGAGGTTGAGGTCGACCTTGCTCAGATTCATTTCGTTGCGCTCTTATTGTGAGGTGCTCATACACCGATCATATATCGGTGATGAATGTTAATACACGGCGAGAATAGGCTAGGTAAATTATCAGCGCTGTTCTAGCATCGAATGCATGACCTAAACAACCTCTCAAAGAAGGGAGCTGCTCATGGATTTCGCCTATTCGCCCAAGGTTCAGGAACTGCGTGAACGCGTCACTGCGTTCATGGACGCTTATGTCTACCCGGCCGAACCGGTGTTCGAACGCCAAGTCAGCGAAGGTGATCGCTGGCAGCCCACGGCGATCATGGAAGAACTCAAGGCCAAGGCGAAGGCCGAGGGCTTGTGGAACCTGTTTCTGCCGGAATCCGAACTGGGCGCTGGCCTGACCAACCTTGAATACGCACCCTTGGCGGAAATCATGGGCCGCTCGTTGCTCGGCCCGGAGCCATTCAACTGCTCCGCTCCCGACACCGGCAATATGGAAGTGCTGGTGCGCTACGCCAACGAAGAACAGAAACAGCGCTGGCTCGAACCCTTGCTGCGCGGCGAGATTCGTTCCGCCTTTGCCATGACCGAACCGGATGTGGCGTCCTCGGACGCCACCAACATGGCCGCCCGCGCCGAACGCCAGGGCGACGAGTGGGTGATCAACGGCAAGAAGTGGTGGACCTCCGGCGCCTGCGACCCGCGCTGCAAGATCCTGATCTTCATGGGCCTGAGCAACCCCGATGCGCCGCGTCACCAGCAGCACTCGATGATCCTGGTGCCGGTCGATACCCCAGGCGTGAAAATCCTGCGGCCGCTGCCGGTATTCGGCTACGACGATGCGCCCCACGGCCATGCCGAAGTGCTGTTCGACAATGTGCGTGTGCCTTATGAAAACGTGTTGCTGGGCGAAGGCCGTGGCTTCGAGATCGCCCAGGGCCGCCTTGGCCCTGGCCGCATTCACCACTGCATGCGTTCGGTCGGCATGGCCGAACGCGCATTGGAGTTGATGTGCAAACGCTCGGTCAGCCGCACTGCCTTCGGCAAGCCTTTGGCGCGGTTGGGCGGCAATATCGACAAGATCGCCGACTCACGCATGGAAATTGACATGGCCCGCCTGCTGACCTTGAAAGCGGCGTACATGATGGACACCGTGGGTAACAAAGTGGCGAAAAGCGAAATCGCCCAGATCAAGGTGGTGGCACCGAATGTGGCCTTGAAAGTCATCGACCGCGCGATCCAGATGCACGGCGGTGCCGGGGTGTCCAACGACTTCCCGCTGGCCTATATGTACGCCATGCAACGCACCCTGCGCCTGGCCGACGGCCCGGACGAAGTGCACCGTGCGGCGATTGGCAAGTTCGAGATTGGCAAATATGTGCCTCGGGAATTGATGCGCGGCGGGCAGTAACACTGATGATGATCGTTCCCACGCTCTGCGTGGGAACGCCTCCCGTGACGCTCTGCGTCACCCTCTCAAGAGCGGACGCGGAGCGTCCAGAGCGGCATTCCCACGCGGAGCGTGGGAACGATCTTCAACGATCTTCAGTACACCCAAACCTCCACTCGCCGATTCTTGATCCGGCCTTCATCCGCAGTATTGGCCGCCACCGGCATCTGCGCGCCAAACCCGCGAATATCCTTGAGCACCACGCCGCTCTTGACCAGCTCTCGGCGCACTGCCATCGCCCGCAACTTCGATAGCAGCGCCGCACGTTGCGGATCATTCTTGGTGTCGCCAAACCCCACCAGCGTCACCTGTTTATTCAGCTTGCCGTGGCTTCTGATATAGGCGACCACCCGCTGCACATCCTGGCGCGCCTTATTGTCGAGGCTGGCGCTGCCCTCGTCGAAGCGAAAATTCACCGTCAGGCGCTGAGCGTCTCGGGCGATGGCCTGGTAATCGTCGGGCATCGACGGGCGCGGCGCCACACCGATCGCTTGCACCTGCTGGGCGATGAAGCCATTGGCAGCCACAATCGCCTGGCCCTTGCTGCCTTGGGAAAACTCCACCATCGCCTTGGCCCATGGGTTGCGGGAAGAGGGCGGCAAGTAGAAGAACAGCCGACGTGACAGCGGGTAATCCTCGGTGGCGATCAGGCTGGTCAGCGGCAACATCGGTTGCGAGTCGCCGTCGACAATCGCCACCGCCTTGGCCTGGCGCACAGAGGGCAGGCCGATAAAACCGATGCCCTGGGGGTCCTGGCTCACCGCATCGGAAAGCTGTTCGCTGGATTCAAAGCGCTTGGCCAACGGCGCGAGCGGTTGGCCGCGGCGGCTCAGCACCAGTTCCCGGAAAGTGTCGAAGGTGCCGGATTGATCATCCCGGGCATATAAATGAATGGTCCCGCCTGTACCTCCCAGTGCCTCCCAGGTGCTGACCTCGCCGTTGAAGATTTGCGCCAATTGCTCGGTGTTGAGGCTATTGAGCGGGTTGCGCGGGTTGACGATGATTGCCAGGCCATCAATGGCGATCACATGCTCGGCGCCTGGGGTTTTCAAGTCCCCCAGGATATCGAGGTCCACCAACTCGCTGTCTTTGATCGGGCGGGACGCTGCGGCGAGGTCGGCGCGGTTGTTTTTCAGCGCCGCAAAGCCGGTGCTGGAACCGTGGGCCGCCACCTCGATGGTGACCGTCTGGCCTTGGCGTGTCTTGCCAACCACGCGCTGCTCATTCACCCCGGCACCCGGTTCAGCACGCACATCCTGCAAGCCCTGATACTCCATCAAGCCTTTGACCAGCGCCGGGCCGAGTGCCGCGCCGATGGTGTTGGAGCCCTGGATGCGCAGGGCCGGGCCTTGGTCGGGAATGGACAGAGGGGCCGCCACGGCGGGGAGTGCGATTGCAAAACACAGGAACAGAACGCGCAGCATCATGCCGGCACCTTCTCAGCCAAGGGAGTGCCGGGAGATTAAGTCAGTCGGATTGCAGTCATATGACCGACACGGGGCTGGCACCCCTGATCTCCTGTAGGAGCGAGCTTGCTCGCGAAAAACGTCAACGATAACGCGGGCTTCCTGAATAAAACGCGGCGCCCTCAAGTTCTTCGCGAGCAAGCTCGCTCCTACAATCAGCTCAGTTCCAACCAGATCGGCGCATGGTCCGACGGTTTCTCCAGCCCACGCAAATCATAATCCACCCCCGCGTCCTTCACCCGAGGCACCAACCCGGTGGACGCCATGATTACGTCGATGCGCAGCCCGCGCTTGGGCTCGTCCTCAAAGCCACGGCTGCGGTAATCGAACCAGCTGAAGCGGTCGGTCACGTCCGGGTTGAGGTGGCGGAAGCTGTCCACCAGGCCCCAGTTCTTCAAGCGTGCCATCCACTCGCGTTCTTCCGGCAGGAAGCTGCACTTGCCGGTTTTCAGCCAGCGCTTGGCGTTGTCGGCGCCGATGCCGATGTCGCAGTCCTCTGGGGAAATGTTCACGTCGCCCATCACCACCAGCGCCTGGTCATTGCTGAACTGGCTTTCCAGCAATTGCTGCAAGTCTTCATAGAAGCGCTGCTTGGCCGGGAACTTGGTTGGGTGGTCGCGGCTTTCGCCCTGGGGGAAGTAGCCGTTCATGATGGTCACTGGGTGGCCGTTTTCGTCGGCGAAGGTGCCCCAGATAAACCGGCGCTGGGCGTCTTCTTCATCGCTGGCAAAGCCTTTGTGCACGCTCAACGCTTCTTTGCGCGAAAGCAGGGCCACGCCGTAGTGGCCTTTCTGCCCGTGGTAGTACACGTGATAACCCAGGGCCTGCACTTCGGCCAACGGGAACTGATCATCGTGGACCTTGGTTTCCTGCAAACCGATCACGTCCGGTTGATGCTTTTCAATCAGCGCCGCCAACTGATGAGGGCGAGCACGCAGCCCGTTGATATTGAAGGAGACGATTTTCATGGTCGGCAGTCCAGTCTGGCAAAAGGGCGATGCTAGCCGACAAGTCGGATGGGGGCCAGCGTGGCGGCCGGATGAATGCGCTGCTAATGTCTGGGAACGACTGGAGCTGTGCAGGTTCGTACCCATAAGAACGCCATGTTTGAGTGGCGCCCAGGGAGATTGACTGTTATGCCAGACACTTCGACGGCCACTGCCGAAATCCGCCTGCTCAATAGCGGTTACTCCCGCGAAGCGCGATCCCTGCTGTACCAGGCGTATCGCCATGAGCCGACCTTTGCCTATATCTTCGAAGCCGAGCGGGCGGGCTATGAGCAGCGAGTACGTGCCACTGTGCGCGAACTGGTCAAGCAGCATTTTTTCCAGAAACTCCCGGCCATCGGCCTGTTCGTCAACGACCGGCTGATCGGCATTGCCCTGATTGCACCGCCCCAGCGGCGCCTGGGCATCACCGAAAGCTGGGCCTGGCAAATCCGCATGTGGCTGAGCACCGGCGTGCGCGGTACGCGGCGTTACCTGGAATACCATCATGCCGTCATGGCGTGCCTGCCCAACACGTCTGTGCATGTGCTGCCGCTGCTGGGCATTCACCCGCAGTTCCAGGGCAAGCACCATGGTGAGCAGTTGCTGGAAGCGGTACACAATTGGTGTGCCGACGACCCGCATTCATCCGGCGTGGTGCTCGACACCGGTAACTCCCGTTATTTGGATTTCTACAAGCGACAGGGCTATGAGGAAATCGGCGAAGTCGCCGTAGGGCCGGTGCGCGAGCATGTGTTTTTCCATCCCAATCCCCAGGCGTTACATCCTGCAACGGCTTGAGACAGAATTATTCAGAAGAATCCGGGTTCATAGTTCCTCTCTCGCTCGTGTAGCATCCGCGCCTATGAAGTTTCCAGGAAGATTTACCAGCGGCTTGATTCTGCTGTTCACGAGCTGCGGCGCATTGGCGCAAAGCGAACTGGACGTGCGGATCAAACCCTCGAACGACGCGCTGAAAGCCAACATCGAAGGCTACATCGGCGGTGTGGGCGATCGTGATGAAGAAGCCTTGCTGCGGTTCAGCCGTGGCGCCGAGGAGCAGGCGCGCAAAGCCGCGCAGGCCCTGGGCTACTATCAGCCACAAATCAACAGCGAGGTGAAGGGCGGCAAGAACCCGCGCCTGACCCTCACCATCGACCCCGGCGAACCGGTGCACTTGCGCGACGTCACCATAAGGGTCGATGGCCAGGCTGCGAGCCTCAAGGCGTTTCGCGTGCCCGCCAGCGACGACCTCAGGCCCGGCGCCGTGCTCAATCACGGCCATTACGAAGACGCCAAGCGCCTGATCCAGAACCAGGCCTCGCGCTACGGGTTTTTCAGCGGGCGCTTCACCAGCCAGAAACTTGCCATAGACCCTCAAGCGGGCGTGGCCGACATCGAACTCATTTACGACAGCGGCCCACGCTACAGCATGGGCAAGGTCAGCTTCACCGGCGACACGCCCTTTGATGAAGAGCTGTTGCAGCGCATGGTGCCGTTCAGGCCCGGCACACCCTATGACTCCGAACTGGTCGCCGAACTCAACCAGAACCTGCAAGCCAGTGGCTTCTTCGAAGGCGTGCGCGTCGACGCCAGCCCCACCGCCGCCACCGATGATGTGATCCCGGTGGCGGTGCAACTGGACACCCGCAAGCCGCGCACCATGGGCCTGGGCCTGGGTTATTCCACTGACGTCGGCCCACGGGGCAAAGCCAACTGGACGCGCCATTGGGTCAACCCACAGGGCCACAGTTATGGCTGGGAAGCTGAACTGTCGGCGCCACGGCAGAACGTCGGGTTGTGGTACGACATCCCGCTCGACCCGCCGCTCACTGACAAATTGCGCTTTGCTGGCGGCTACCAGAATGAAGAGATCGCTAACACTGACACCCTGAGCAAGCTGCTCACCATCGGCCCCGAATGGCACAGCAAGTTGCCCAGTGGCTGGACGCGGGTGATCTCCCTCAAGTACCAGCGCGAAGAATATCGCCTGGGCAATGACTCGGGCCTGAGTAACCTGCTGATGCCTGGCGTGAGTTATTCCTACCTGCGCAGTGACAACCGCATCGACCCGCACCATGGCTACCGCCTGATGTTCGACACCAAGGTCGCCAAAGAGGGCCTTGGGTCCGACACCAACTTGCTTTACGGCACAGCGACGGTCAAGGGCTTGACCACCTTGTGGGACAACCACCGCTTCCTGGGCCGTGCGCAATTTGGCGGCAGTGCCACCAATGGCTACAAATCCGTGCCTCCTTCCTTGCGCTTCTTCGCCGGTGGTGACCAGAGCGTGCGCGGCTACGAGTACCAGACCCTGTCGCCAGAGAACGATCGCGGCGATCGCATCGGTGGTCGCTACATGGTGGCCCTGAGCGCTGAGTATCAATATTCCATCACCGATAAATGGCGTATCGCGACCTTTGTCGACCAGGGCAACTCCTTCAACAACCTGGACTTGCCCAGCCTGAAAACCGGCGTGGGCGTCGGCGTGCGCTGGGTGTCGCCGGTGGGGCCGATTCGCCTCGACCTGGCCCATGCCCTCGAAGATCCGGGCGGCGTTCGCTTGCACTTTTCCATGGGGCCTGAGCTGTGATGCGTGGTTTGAAAATAGCGGGGCTGGCGTTGGTTGCCATCCTCGTCTTGCTGTTGTTGGCGCTGTGGTCAGTGCTTGGCACCCAGGCGGGCAGTCGTTGGGCCTTGGCCCAGGTGCCAGGTTTGAGCGTGGAAAATTTCCAGGGGCGCCTGGGCGGGCAGTGGAGTGCCGATCATTTGCTGTGGCAGCAGGATGGCAGCCGCGTCGAGCTGAATGCACCGACGTTTGACTGGTCACCCGGCTGCCTGCTGCGCATGACCCTGTGCATCAACCGACTGGATGTGGAACAGGTCAGCCTGGAATTCGCCCCCAGTGCCGAAGAGAGCGACAGCGGGCCGATTCAACTGCCCGACCTGAAGCTGCCGGTTTCGCTCCAGTTGGGCGATGTTCGCATTGGCAGCCTGCTGTTCAACGGCAATGAAGAACTCAAGGGCCTGCAACTGGTGGCGCACTGGACTACCGCCGGCCTGCAGATCGACTCGGTGCATCTGCAGCGCGACGATCTGGTACTGGACCTCGCCGGTCTGCTGCAACCCAGCGGCGATTGGCCGTTGAATGCCACCGGTAACCTGAGCTTGCCCTATGCGCCGGGCGGCGCGCCCTGGAGCGTTGCTCTCAAGCTCGACGGCGACTTGCTCAAGACCCTCAAGCTCGACGCCGACAGCAGCGGCTACCTGCCCGCCAAGCTCACTGGCGAGCTGCAACCCCTGGTGGAAAACCTGCCGGCGCAGATGCACATCACCTCCGAATCGTTCAAACCCAGCGCAGACCTGCCTGATACCCTGCAACTCAACCAACTGGACTTGAACGCTAAAGGCGACCTGAGCAATGGCTACCAGTTGCTGGGCAAGGCCGTGCTACCGGCCGAAAACGGCCCGGTGGATTTACTGCTCAAGGGCAAGGTTGACGCCAAGGGCGCACAGATTGCCGGCCTGGACCTGGCGGCCGGCGACAAGCAAAGCCTCAAGCTCAGTGCCAACCTGGACTGGCAACAAGGCTTCAGCGCGGACGCCAAGATCGACTGGCTGGACTTCCCCTGGCATCGCCTCTATCCGGTCATCGACGAACCGCAAGTGGCCTTGCGCACCTTCAACGGTGAAATCTCCTATAAAGACGGCAACTACCTGGGCAATCTCAAGGCTGACCTCGACGGCCCGGCGGGCAAGTTCAATGTGGTCACCCCCTTCAGTGGCGACCTCAAGCAGGTCTTCCTGCCTGAGCTGAAACTGAGTGCCGGCCAAGGCAAGGCCGAAGGCCACCTGAACCTGCAATTTGCCGACGGCATTGCCTGGGACACCGCCCTGGATCTGTCGGCGCTGAACCCCGCCTACTGGGTCGCAGAGTTGCCCGGCACCCTGGCCGGGCCGCTGCGCAGCAAAGGCGAGTTCAAGAACGAACAGCTCAAGCTCAACGCCGACCTGGACCTCAAGGGTCGCCTGCGCGGCCAAACCGCCGTGCTCGCCGCCAAGGCCGAAGGCGCCGGCGAACAATGGACCCTCGCCAACCTGGACATCCGCCTGGGCGACAACCGCATCAACGGCAGCGGCAGCCTGCAACAGCGTCTGGCCGGGCAGATCGACATCAAGCTGGCGCGCCTGGCCCAGCTCTGGCCGCAACTGCGTGGGCAAGTCAACGGGCGTGTCGAGGTGGCCGGCACCTTGAAAGCCCCTCAAGGCAAGCTTGACCTCAAGGGTCAGCAACTGGCCTTTGCCGACAACCGTCTGCAAAGCCTCAACCTGGACGCCAACCTCGATAGCGCCCAGCGCGCCAAGCTCGACCTCAAGGCCAACGGCATTCAAAGCGGCGAGACGCAAGTCGGCAACCTCACCGCCAGCGCCCAGGGCGATATCAAGAACCAGAAAGTCCAGCTGGCGCTGACTGGCCCGCTGGTCAAACTGGCCCTGGCCTTGGACGGCAACCTTGACAAAGACAACTGGCGCGGGCGCCTGGCCAGTGGCGACGTGCAAGCCGGTGGCCAAGACTGGCGGCTGCAAGCCCCGGCGAAGATCGAACGCCTGGCCGATGGCAAGCTGACCTTTGGCGCGCACTGCTGGGTCTCCGGCGGCGCCAGCCTGTGTGGTGAAGACCAGCGCCTGATGCCCGAGCCGAAGTTGCGTTACCACCTCAAGCAATTCCCTCTCGACAGCCTCGCGGGGTTCTTGCCCAAAGACTTCGCCTGGCAGGGCAGGCTCAACGCCGATGTGCAACTGGACCTGCCCCAGAGCGGCCCAAAAGGTGTGGTCGCGGTGGACGCCAGTGGCGGCACCCTGCGCGTGCGCGACAAAGGCCAGTGGCTGGATTTCCCCTACGACACCCTGAAACTGGAAACCACCCTCAACCCCAAGCGCATCGACACCCAGCTCAATTTCCGTGGCGGCAAGCTCGGCGAGTTGTTGTTGCAGGCGCAGATCAACCCGTTGCCGAACAACAAGCCGATCACTGGCACGTTCAGCCTCACCGGCCTGGACCTCGCCGTCGCGCGGCCCTTTGTGCCGATGGTGGAAACGCTCAACGGCAAACTCAACGGCAATGGCCGTATCTCCGGCGGGTTGCTCACGCCGCAGGTCAACGGCAACCTGAACCTGGTGGACGGTGAAGTCTCCGGGCCGGAGTTGCCCATCAGCCTCGAGGGCCTGAACCTGCAGGCGCAGATCGCCGGTGAAAGCGTGCAGCTCAACGGTGGCTGGCGCAGCGGCAAGGCCGGGCAGGGCAGCCTCACGGGGCAGATCGACTGGGGCCGTGCCCTGGTGGTCGACCTCAGCCTCAAAGGCTCGCAACTGCCGGTCACCGTGGAGCCCTACGCCAAGCTGGAAGTGGCCCCCGACCTGAAGATCAGCCTCAAGGACGACAAACTGGCGATTGCCGGTAAAGTCCACATCCCCCGTGGCGACATCACCGTGCGCGAACTGCCGCCTTCGACGGTCAAGGTGTCCGACGACACCGTGATCATCGGCAGCCAGACCGAAGAGGGCAAAGCGCCGATGGCCATGGCCATGGATATCGACGTGGAAGTGGGTGAGGACCAGCTCAACTTCGCCGGCTTCGGCCTCACCGCCAAGGTTCAGGGCCATGTGCATATCGGCGACAACATGGACACCCGTGGTGAGCTGTGGCTCAACGACGGCCGCTACCGTGCCTACGGCCAGCGCCTCAATGTGCGCCGCGCACGCCTGTTGTTCGCGGGGCCCTTGGACCAGCCGTTCCTGGATATCGAAGCGGTGCGCATCGTTACCGAATCCAGCCGCACGGTCACCGCAGGTATCCGCCTGAGCGGCAGCGCCGAACAACCCACCACGCAGATCTTTTCCGAGCCGGCCATGGCCCAGGAAGACGCGCTGTCGTACCTGGTGCTGGGCCGTTCGCGCACCAACACCGGCGAAGACAACAACATGCTCGCCGAAGCCGCCCTGGGCCTGGGCTTGATGGGCAGCGCTGGCGTGACTTCAGATATCGCCAACAAGCTGGGCATCCAGGATTTTGATCTGGACACCCAGGGCACTGGCAACAGTACGGCGGTGGTGGCCAGCGGCAAGATCAACGAGAAGCTCAGCTTGCGTTATGGGGTAGGGGTGTTCGAGCCGGCTAACACCATTGCCTTGCGCTACCTGCTGAGCAAGAAGGTGTACTTGGAAGTGGCCACGGGCGTAGCGAGTTCCCTGGATATCTTCTACAAGCGCGATTTCTAAACCTTGCCCGATCAAAAAATGTAGGAGCGAGCTTGCTCGCGAAAAACGTCAACGATAACGCGTGCATCCTGAATGCACGCGGTGCCCGTGAGTTTTTTCGCGAGCAAGCTCGCTCCTACAAAAAGCCTTAACTGGACTCTCGCTGATTTGATTGCTGTCCAAGGCTCTAAGTTACTCAACTACCAAGCAACCTAATTATTCCATTTGACATTCGCTGCCTAAGCAGTAACATCTCGTCACACATTCACTGCCTAGGCAGTAATAAGGTGACTTTCAATGCCTCACTTCACCCCTGACAACTTTCACAACTGCCACCTCGGGCTGTTGCTGGGCCGCGCCGCGATCCTCAAGGACCGCATCATCGACACCCATATGGAACCCCACGGCATCACCGCCGCGCAGTTCAAGGTGTTGATCATCATGGCCCAGTTCGGCGTCGATACCCCGGCGGAGTTGTGCCGCAACCTGTCCCTGGACAGCGGTTCGATGACGCGCATGCTCGACCGACTGGAGCAAAAAGACCTGCTCAGCCGCAAGCGTTCCGAGCTGGACCGGCGCCAGGTGCAGTTGGTGCTGACCGCCGAGGGCCAGCGCCTGGCGGACATGCTGCCGCACATCGGCGCCAAGGCTCTCAACCAGTTGGCCGGTGTGCTTGAGCCGGGCGAGCTGGAAACCCTGGAGCGGATCCTGAAGAAAATGCTGATCGCTGCGGGTGACCCCATCACGATCCAGCGGGTAGGTAGATCATGAACACACGCGCATTCAGCCTGGTGCTGGCGGCGATGACGTTGGCCGGTTGCGCCAATTACAGCGGCCTCGACACCCAGGGCCAGCGCCTCGACGCCAATACCTTGCACACCGGTAAATCCCTCAGCGGCGTGACGCTGTCGAGCGCCGCCTGGCCGGCCGCTGACTGGTGGAAAAGCCTGGGCGACCCACAGCTCGATGGCCTGATCCAGGAGGCCCTGCAAAACAGCCCCGACATGCAAGTGGCCGATGCCCGCGCCCATCAGGCCGAAGCCGCCGCCTATGCCGCCAACGCCGCCCGTATGCCGACCCTGGATGCCAGCGCCGGCGTGAGCCGTTCGCGCCTGGCCAAGGACCAGGACCCACGCGGGCAGGGCGATGCCTATTCGACGGTGCGCAACATCGGCGCCAGCTTCAATTACAACTTCGACCTGTGGGGCGGCCAGCGCGCCGCCTGGGAAGCGGCGTTGGGCGAGGCCCGTGCTGCCGAAGTCGACCAGCAGGCCGCGCGCCTGACACTGGCCGCGAACGTGGCCAAGGCCTACAGCGACCTGGGCCAGGCCCATATCGTGCGTGACCTGGCCGTCGATGACCTCAAGCGTACCCGCCAGATGCTCGACCTGAGCAAGCGCCGCCTGAGTTCCGGTATCGACAGCGAGTACCAGTTCCAGCAGACCGAGAGCCTGGAAGCCAGCTCTCAGTCGCAACTGATTGACGCGGAAAAACAACTGCAAAGCGCCAAGATCGCGTTGGCTGTGTTGCTCGGCAAAGGCCCGGACCGCGGTGACGAGTTGGCGCGCCCAGCGGTGCTCAAACCCAGCGCCGTGGCCGTGCCGGCGGTGTTGCCTGCCGAGTTGCTTGGCCGTCGCCCGGACCTGGTCGCCGCACGCTGGCGCGTAGAGGCCGCGAGCAAGAACATCGACGCCAGCAAGACCCGCTTCTACCCCAACCTCAACCTGAGCGCGAGCGCAGGTGCCGAGTCGTTGCTGGGCGATGCGATGTTCGGTTCGGCCAGCCGCTTCTTCAACATTGCGCCGACCATTTCGCTGCCGATTTTTGACGGCGGTCGCCTGCGCGCCGACCTCGATGCCCGCGACGCCGACTACGACCTGGCCGTGGCCCAGTACAACAAAACCCTGGTGCAAGCCTTGGGCGATATCGGCAACAGCCTGTCTCAACTGCGCGACACCGGGCGGCAGATCCAGGCCCAGCAACATGCCGCTGACATCGCGCAGCAGTCCTACGACACCGGGGTGCAACGCTACAGCTCAGGCATCGGTAACTACCTGGATGTGCTCAGCATCGAACAGCAATTGCTACAGGCCCAGCGTCAGCTGGCGACCTTGAATGCGGCGCAGATCGACCTGTCGATTCAATTGATGCAGGCCCTGGGTGGCGGGTACCACGCCAACAGCGTGGCCGCGACCACCCCAGCTACACGCACGGAATAATTTGAGGTATTTGTCATGGCCACTGCCGACAGCAACAACGCAACCGAACAACCCAAAGACACCAACCCCCGCAAACGCAAAGTGATGCTGATCGGCCTGGCGCTCATCGTCATCCTGAGTGTGGTGGGCGTGTGGGCCTGGTATGAGTTCTACGGGCGCTTCAATGAAAGCACCGACGACGCCTATGTGAACGGCAACGTGGTGGAAATCACCCCGCTGGTCACCGGCACCGTGGTCAGCATTGGCGCCGACGATGGTGACCTGGTCCATGAAGGCCAGGTGCTGATCAACTTCGACCCCAACGACGCCGCCGTCGGCCTGCAGAGTGCCCAGGCCAACCTGGCCCGCACCGTGCGCCAAGTACGCGGCCTGTACAGCAACGTCGATGGCATGAAAGCCCAGGTCAATGCGCAGAAGGCCGATGTACAGACGGCCCAGGACAACTACAACCGCCGCAAGACCCTGGCCCAGGGCGGCGCGATTTCCCAGGAAGAACTGTCTCACGCTCGCGACAGCCTGACCGCCGCCAAGAACGCCTTGACCAACCTTGAGCAACAACTGAAAACCACCAATGCCCTGGTGGATGACACTGTGATTTCGTCCCACCCCGATGTGCAAGCGGCCGCCGCGCAACTGCGCCAGGCGTACCTGACCAATGCGCGCAGCACCTTGATCGCGCCGGTCACCGGCTATGTGGCCAAGCGCACCGTGCAACTGGGCCAGCGCGTCCAACCGGGCACCGCGCTGATGGCGGTGATCCCGCTGGACCAGCTGTGGATCGACGCCAATTTCAAGGAAACCCAACTGCGGGATATGCGCATCGGCCAGCCGGTGGATATCGAGTCGGACATCTACGGCAGCGACGTCAAGTACAGCGGCACCGTCGACAGCCTTGGCGCCGGCACGGGCAGCGCGTTCGCCTTGCTGCCCGCGCAGAACGCCACCGGCAACTGGATCAAGATCGTGCAGCGGGTACCGGTGCGCATCCATATCAACGCCGAAGAGCTGGCCAAACACCCGCTGCGAGTGGGCTTGAGCACCGTGGTCAACGTAGACCTGCACGACCAGAGCGGCCCGGTGCTGGCGCAACAGGCGCCGCAAAAAGCCTCGTTCACCACCAACGTGTATGACCGCCAATTGGCCGAGGCCGATGCCATGATCAACCAGTTGATCCATGACAACAGCGTCGCCGCTCCCAAGGCTGCGCAACGCTGATGAGCAATAACGCCTCGTTCACGCCACCCAGCCTGTTGATGGCCACCATTGGCCTGTCGCTGGCGACCTTCATGCAGGTGCTCGACACCACCATCGCCAACGTGGCGTTGCCGACGATCTCCGGCAACCTGGGGGTGAGTTCGGAGCAGGGCACCTGGGTGATCACCTCGTTTGCGGTGAGCAACGCCATCGCCTTGCCGCTCACCGGTTGGCTGAGCCGGCGCTTTGGCGAGGTGAAGCTGTTTTTGTGGGCGACCCTGCTGTTTGTGCTGGCGTCATTCCTGTGCGGTATCTCTACCTCGATGCCTGAGCTGATCGGCTTTCGGGTGCTGCAAGGCTTGGTCGCCGGGCCGTTGTATCCGATGACCCAGACCTTGTTGATTGCAGTCTACCCGCCGGCCAAGCGCGGCATGGCCCTGGCGTTATTGGCGATGGTCACGGTGGTCGCGCCGATTGCCGGGCCCATCCTCGGCGGCTGGATCACCGATAGCTACAGTTGGCCGTGGATCTTTTTCATCAACGTGCCCATCGGTGTCTTTGCGGTGATGGTGGTGCGTTCGCAGTTGAAGAAGCGTCCGGTGGTCACCAGTTATCAGCCGATGGATTACGTTGGGCTGCTGAGCCTGATCGTCGGTGTGGGCGCCTTGCAGATCATCCTCGACAAGGGCAATGACCTGGACTGGTTCGAGTCCAACTTCATCATCATTGGTGCGGCCATTTCGGTGATTGCCCTGGCGGTGTTCGTGATCTGGGAGATGACCGACAAGCACCCGGTGGTCAACCTGCGACTGTTCGCGCACCGTAACTTCCGGATCGGCACCATCGTGTTGATCCTGGGTTATGCGGGCTTTTTCGGCATCAACCTGATCCTGCCGCAGTGGCTGCAAACCCAGATGGGCTACACCGCCACCTGGGCCGGGCTGGCGGTGGCGCCGATCGGCATTTTGCCGGTGCTGATGTCGCCGTTCGTGGGCAAGTACGCGCACAAGTTCGACCTGCGCCTGCTGGCGGGCCTGGCGTTCCTGGCGATTGGCTTGAGCTGCTTCATGCGCGCCGGCTTCACCAACGAAGTGGACTTCACCCACATCGCCATGGTGCAGCTGTTCATGGGCATCGGCGTGGCGCTGTTCTTCATGCCGACCTTGAGCATCCTGATGTCCGACCTGCCGCCGCACCAGATTGCCGACGGCGCGGGGCTTGCGACCTTCCTGCGCACCTTGGGCGGCAGCTTCGCGGCCTCGCTGACCACCTGGATCTGGATTCGCCGGGCCGACCAGCACCATGCCTACATGAGCGAGAACATGACCGTCTACGACTCGACCACCCGCGATGCGTTGCAGGCGCTGGGCGGGGCAGGGCAGAAGGCCTATACCCAACTGGACCAGATTCTCACCAGCCAGGCGTACATGATGTCCACCGTGGATTACTTCACGTTGCTGGGGTGGATGTTCATGGGCTTGATGTTGCTGGTGTGGCTGGCCAAGCCACCGTTCACGGCGAAGGCCGGGCCTGCGGCTTCGGGGCACTGATTGTAAGGTCAGCGCGGTCCCTGTGGGAGCTGGCTTGCCTGCGATGCAGACACCTCGGTGTATCAGATGCACCGAGGTGATCCTATCGCAGCATAGGTATCTACATAACGCTGTAACGGTGGACGGTAACCACGATGCGAAGCGAGTCGCTCTTGATCTGTTTTTGATCTTGATCTCAGGCGCCCCGTTAAACCACGCTGGCCGAACGCAGGCTTGAATTCGTGGGTAACCCGGCAGGACGCCGGGTTAGCCGTCCTGGGCCAAGGATGACCCATTACGGCGACCCACGGATTCAAGCCTGTGTTCGGGCACACCGAGCCTAAGCGAGGTGCCGAGTGGTGGGGCAAGAGCGCTTTGGTTACTTTCGCGCTTTTCGAAAGTGACCCGCCGTCAGGGCGGAACCCTAAGTAGCCGTTACCGTAGGAATGGATATGTACACAATCCAGCTGTGTTGGCTGTCAGGCCGCTATCGCAGGCAAGCCAGCTCCCACATTTGGATCGCGTGCGTCAGCTAGATCAGCGTCGGTTGTCAGTCCGTCACGGGAGCAAGCTCCCTCGCCACAGGGTCAGCGCCGTACCGAAGTTGTGTAGACACCTATGGCTATCGCAGGCAAGCCAGCTCCCACAGGTTGAACGGTGTTGTGTCAGAGGTTCAGGCGCCAGGCAACGCCAACTGCGGGTTGACGAAGTCAAACGCCGCCAGCTGAAACCCTTGCTCATCCACCTGCAGCGCCCACCCTTGCTTGTCCCAGTCCCCCAGCACAATGCGCTTGGCCGCCTGGTCGCCGATCTGCAACTTATGGATGGCGGGGCGGTGGGTATGGCCGTGGACCAGGGTGCGCACGCCGAACTGCTGCATCACCCGTGGCACTTCTTCAGGGGTGACATCGACAATGTCGTTGGCCTTCATGCGCACTTGAGCGCTGCTCTCACTGCGCAACTTGCGCGCCAGTTTGTGGCGGGTGCCCAAGGGCAGGTGGCGCAGGATAAACAGTACAACCGGGTTACGCAGGATGCGCCGCAGCTTCATATAGCCGAGGTCGCGGGTGCAGAGGCTGTCGCCGTGCATCAACAGCACTGGCTCGCCATACAACTGCACGACCGTCGGGTCCTTGAGCAAGGTAGCGCCTGCCGCTTTGCAGAACGCCTTACCGATCAGGAAGTCACGGTTGCCGTGCATGATGAAAATCGGGGTGCCGCTGTCGCTCAGCTCACGCAGAGCCGCGCAGATGGAACGCTGGAAGGGGGTCATGCCATCGTCGCCAATCCAGGCTTCGAAGAAGTCCCCCAGAATGTACAACGCCTGGGCGCCACGGGCGCGGCCGTGGAGCAGATCCAGAAACGCCCGGGTGATGTCCGGGCGCTCCTCTTCCAGATGCAAATCTGAAATCAGCAATATCACCCAACGATCTCGGCTTTCTCGACGATCACGTCTTCGGCTGGAACGTCCTGGTGACCGGCCTTGGAGGTGGTCGATACGCCTTTGATCTTGTCGACAACGTCAGTGCCTTCGGTGACTTTACCGAACACCGCGTAGCCCCAACCCTGCACGTTCTTGCCGCTGTGGTTCAGGAAGGCGTTGTCGGCGACGTTGATGAAGAACTGCGCGGAGGCCGAATGCGGCTCCATGGTACGGGCCATGGCGACGGTGTACTTGTCGTTGGAAAGGCCGTTGTCCGCTTCGTTCTGGATGCTTGGACGCTTGTCTTTCTTCTCTTTCATGCCCGGCTCGAAACCGCCGCCCTGGATCATGAAGTTACCGATGACACGGTGGAAAACAGTGTTTTCGTAGTGGCCGGCTTTGACGTATTCGATGAAGTTGGCGACGGTGATCGGCGCTTTCTCGGCGTTCAGCTCGATAACGATGTCACCGTGGTTGGTGGTCAGTTTGACTTGAGTCATGTTCGCTACTCTTTTCAGGGAATTCGTGGGTGTGGGCGCCTGGGCACCTTACCTGTCTGGCTAAACGACGGCCAAGGCGCGCAGTTTAGCGTGCCCTGCGGGAATTTCGAGGTGGTTTTTTACCGCCCGGGCAATTAATTGGCCGCGCTCTGTATGTGTCTTGACTGCTTCGGCTATTATGAGCCCTTTGTTTTATCTGGCCCCACCTGGCCACGCACCTGTCTGTTCAAGGATCCTATGAGCAAGCCCACTGTCGACCCTACCTCGAATACCAAGGCCGGACCTGCCGTCCCGGTCAATTTCCTTCGCCCGATCATCCAGGCGGACCTGGATTCGGGCAAGCACACGCAGATCGTCACCCGTTTCCCACCTGAGCCCAACGGCTACCTGCACATCGGCCACGCCAAGTCGATCTGTGTGAACTTCGGCCTGGCCCAGGAGTTCGGTGGCGTCACGCACCTGCGTTTCGACGACACCAACCCGGCCAAGGAAGACCAGGAATACATCGACGCCATCGAAAGCGACATCAAGTGGCTGGGCTTCGAATGGTCCGGTGAAGTGCGCTATGCCTCCAAGTATTTCGACCAGTTGTTCGACTGGGCCGTCGAGTTGATCAAGGCTGGCAAGGCTTATGTGGACGACCTGACCCCCGAGCAGGCCAAGGAGTACCGTGGCACGCTGACCGAGCCGGGTAAGAACAGCCCGTTCCGCGACCGTTCGGTGGAAGAGAACCTGGACTGGTTCAACCGTATGCGCGCCGGCGAGTTCCCGGACGGCGCCCGCGTGCTGCGCGCCAAGATCGACATGGCCTCGCCGAACATGAACCTGCGCGACCCGATCATGTACCGCATCCGCCACGCCCATCACCACCAGACCGGTGACAAGTGGTGCATCTACCCCAACTACGACTTCACCCACGGTCAGTCGGACGCCATCGAAGGCATCACCCACTCCATCTGCACCCTGGAGTTCGAAAGCCATCGCCCACTGTATGAATGGTTCCTGGACAGCCTGCCGGTCCCGGCGCACCCACGTCAGTACGAGTTCAGCCGCCTGAACCTGAACTACACCATCACCAGCAAGCGCAAGCTCAAGCAACTGGTCGATGAAAAGCACGTGCATGGCTGGGATGACCCGCGCATGTCGACTCTGTCGGGCTTCCGTCGCCGTGGCTACACCCCGGCGTCGATCCGCAACTTCTGCGACATGGTCGGCACCAACCGTTCCGACGGCGTCGTCGATTTCGGTATGCTGGAATTCAGCATCCGTCAGGACCTGGATGCCAATGCACCGCGCGCCATGTGCGTGCTGCGCCCGTTGAAAGTCGTGATCACCAACTACCCGGAAGGCCAGGTCGAGAACCTCGAACTGCCGCGTCACCCGCAGAAAGAAGAGCTGGGCGTGCGCAAATTGCCGTTCGCCCGCGAGATCTACATCGACCGTGACGACTTCATGGAAGAGCCGCCAAAAGGCTACAAGCGCCTGGAGCCGAACGGCGAAGTGCGCCTGCGCGGCAGCTACGTGATCCGTGCGGACGAAGCGATCAAGGACGCCGACGGCAACATCGTCGAACTGCGTTGCTCGTACGATCCGGACACCCTGGGCAAGAACCCTGAAGGCCGCAAGGTCAAGGGTGTGGTCCACTGGGTGCCGGCCGCTGCCAGCATCGAATGCGAAGTGCGCCTGTACGATCGTCTGTTCCGCTCGCCAAACCCTGAGAAGGCTGAAGACAGCGCGAGTTTCCTCGACAACATCAACCCTGATTCCCTGCAAGTACTCACTGGTTGTCGTGCCGAGCCATCGCTTGGCGACGCACAGCCGGAAGACCGTTTCCAGTTCGAGCGCGAAGGCTACTTCTGCGCGGATATCAAGGACTCGAAACCTGGTGCTCCGGTATTCAACCGTACCGTGACCTTGCGAGATTCGTGGGGCCAGTGATTTAAGGGAAACATCGTGCTAACGATCTACAACACGCTCAGCAAGACCAAAGAAGTCTTCAAGCCGCTGGACGGCAACAAGGTGCGCATGTACGTGTGCGGCATGACCGTGTACGACTACTGCCACATCGGCCACGGCCGCAGCATGGTTGCCTTCGACCTGGTGACCCGCTGGTTGCGTTTCAGCGGCTATGACTTGACGTACGTGCGCAACATCACCGACATCGACGACAAGATCATCAACCGTGCCAACGAAAACGGCGAGTCGTTCGACGCGCTGACCGAGCGCATGATCGCCGCCATGCACGAGGACGAGGCACGCCTCAACATTCTCAAGCCGGACATGGAGCCGCGTGCCACGGACCACATCCCGGGCATGCACGCGATGATCCAGACCTTGATCGACAAGGGCTACGCCTACGCCCCAGGCAACGGCGACGTGTACTACCGCGTCGCCAAGTTCATGGGCTACGGCAAGCTGTCGCGTAAAAAGATCGAAGACCTGCGCATCGGCGCGCGTATCGAAGTCGACGAAGCCAAGCAGGACCCGCTCGACTTCGTACTGTGGAAAGCCACCAAGCCGGGCGAGCCGAGCTGGGAGTCGCCCTGGGGCGCCGGGCGTCCGGGCTGGCACATCGAATGCTCGGTGATGTCCACCTGCTGCCTGGGCGAGACCTTCGACATTCATGGCGGCGGCAGCGACCTTGAGTTCCCGCACCACGAAAACGAAATCGCCCAGAGCGAAGCCGCCACCGGCAAGACTTACGCCAACGCCTGGATGCACTGCGGCATGATCCGCATCAATGGCGAGAAGATGTCCAAGTCCTTGAACAACTTCTTCACCATCCGCGACGTGCTGGAAAAGTACCACCCGGAAGTGGTGCGCTACCTGCTGGTGTCCAGCCACTACCGCAGCGCCATCAACTACTCGGAAGACAACCTCAAGGACGCCAAGGGCGCCCTGGAGCGTTTCTACCACGCGTTGAAAGGTTTGCCTGCGGTGGCGCCGGCAGGCGGCGAAGCCTTCGTGGCACGCTTCACCGAAGTGATGAACGACGACTTCGGTACCCCGGAAGCCTGCGCCGTGCTGTTCGAGATGGTGCGCGAGATCAACCGCTTGCGCGAGACCGATATCGACGCAGCGGCGGGCCTGGCGGCGCGTCTGAAAGAACTGGCCAGCGTGCTGGGCGTGTTGCAAATGGAGGCCGATGACTTCCTGCAAGCCGGCGCTGAAGGGCGTGTGGATGCCGCTGAGGTAGATGCACTGATCCAGGCGCGTCTGGCGGCTCGCACCAATAAAGACTGGGCGGAATCCGACCGTATCCGCGACCAACTGACCGCGATGGGTGTGGTGTTGGAAGACGGCAAGGGTGGGACGACGTGGCGGTTGGCTGACTGACCGTTGATAGCTGCACGCTGAATAAAAAAACGCCCCGACTGGTTCGGGGCATTTTTTTGCACTCTCGTTCCCACGCTCTGCGTGGGAATGCATACCGAGACGCTCCGCCTCGCCCGCTCGCCCGAGTGGGGCGGACGCGGAGCGTCCTGGGCGGCGTTACCACGCAGAGCGTGGGAACGATCTGCGCTCCTACAAAAACATCAGCGGCGGCTGCTGACTTCGGCGGGGACGTCATCACCGGCCATGCGTTTGCGGAACAGCGCGGTTCGCGCCAGCAGCAGTGTGGTGACCGGCACGGTGATCGCGAGCAAAATCGGAATCAACCAGCCATGCAACACCGGCCCGGACTTGAGCACCGAAAAGTAGATGATCGACGCCAACGCCACGCTCCACGCCCCCAACGTCGAGGCTAGTGCTGGCGGGTGCATGCGTTGGAAAAATTCTTTCATTCGCAGCAAGCCAATCGCGCCAATCAAGGCAAACAGGCCGCTGAGCAACAGCAACGCCGCCACGATAATTTCAACCCATAACGGCATCATTCAATCACCTCGCCACGCAGCAGGAATTTGGCCAGGGCGAACGAGCCGACGAAGCCGAACAGCGCGATCAATAGCGCCGCTTCAAAGTAAGTGTCGCTGGCATAGCGAATACCCAGGGTCAGCATCATCAGCATCGCCAGGATGTACAAGTAGTCCAGCGCCAGTACCCGGTCCTGGGCCGAGGGGCCTTTGAACAGCCGCACCAGGGTCAGCACCATGGCCAGGGAGAACAGGAACAGGCTGAACAGGATCGCATTGGCGAGCAGGGCGCTCATTCGAAGATCTCCATCAGGGGCCGTTCGTAGGCGTGCTTGAATTGCTGGATAAACGAGGCTTCGTCATCCAGGTCGAAAACGTGCAGCAGCAGGATGCTGCGGTCCAGGGCCAGTTCCGACCAGACGGTGCCGGGGGTCACGCTGGTGATCATCGCCAGCACAGCCAGGCCGTTGGCGTCGCGCAGGTCCAGGGGGATCTTGATAAAGCGCGAGCGCGGTGGGCGGGAGCCGCAGGTGAGTACGCCCCATGCCACGTGCAGGTTGGAGATGATCACATCGAGGCCGACCCGGAAAAACAGGCGGATGATCACCCCAGGGCGGCGGATGCGGATCGGCAGCGGGCGCAGCGGCGCCATCATCAGCGGCGCAAGAAAGCCCAACAGTGCGCCCAGCAGCAGGTTGCCGGGGCTGATCGACAAGTTCAGCACCAGCCACAACACCCATAACGCCAACGACAGCCAGGGAGCCGGGAACAGACGTTTCATGGCTGTACCTCCAGGGCGGCGGCCTTGGCTTCAGGGCTGGGCACTGGCCGGGTCGCGAGCACTGCCATCACGTAGTGTTCCGGGTTGTTCAGGCTTTGGGCGGTGGCCTGGGTGTAGCGCATCAGCGCCTCGGCCTTGAAGGTCAGCGCGATGCTCAACCCCAGCAGCAGGAAGATCGGTACACACTCGTAGCGGCGCAGCAGCGGTGATGGGCGTTCTTCCGGGGTCCAGAAGCGCTGGATGCCGAGGCGGGCGAAAGCGATGAGCGAGGCGAGGCCAGAGAGAATCAGCAGCGCGACCAGGCCCCAGGCCGCCGGGCGGATCGATTCGTCCACGGCGTTGCCCAGGCCCAGTGGGTTGATCAGCGCGCTCAACAGGCTGAGCTTGCCGATAAACCCGGACAGCGGTGGCATGCCGATAATCAGCAGCGCGCAGGCGATAAAGCTCAAGCCCAGGAAGGCCATGGTCCAAGGGATGACCTGGCCGATCACTGCTTTTTGCTCATCGTCCAGGTTCACGCCCGGGCGCGGATGCAGCGATTCCATGGCTTTGGGCAGCGCATCAATCTCCTCATCCAGCGGCAGGTCGTTGGCCGAACGCGAACGCTCGATCAATTCCGCCAGCAAAAATAATGCACTCAGTGCCAGGGTGGAGCTGACCAGATAGAACAGCGCCCCAGCGGTCAGGCTCGGCTGGGCAAACCCTACCGCTGACAGCAGAATTCCGGCCGACACCAGGATACTCAGGCTGGCCATGCGTTCCAGACGCTGCGCCGCCACCATCGCCAGTGCCGCGCAAATGATGGTCGCCATGCCGCCATACACCAGCCAATCGCCGCCAAACAGTGCCGAAGCCCCGGCCTGGCCGGAGAACAGCAGGGTCCACAGGCGCAGCACGGTGTACACGCCGACCTTGGTCATGATCGCGAACATTGCCGCCACCGGCGCGCTGGCCGAGGAATAGGCGGGTGCCAGCCAGAAGTTCAGCGGCCACATGCCGGCCTTGGCCAGGAACGCCGTAGCCAGGATCGCTGCACCGGCATGCAACAGGCCGCGATCGGCCTCCGGCACCAGCGGGATTTTCAACGCCAGGTCGGCGAAGTTCAGCGTGCCGGTGACGCCGTAGATCATCGCCGCGCCGATCAGGAACAGCGACGACGCCAGCAGGTTGATCGCAATGTAATGCAGCCCCGACGACACCCGCGCACGGCCGGAACCGTGCAGCATCAGGCCGTAGGAGGCGGCCAGCAGCACTTCGAAGAACACGAACAGGTTGAACAGGTCGGCGGTGAGGAAGGCGCCATACAGCCCCATCAGTTGGATCTGGAACAGGGCATGGAAGCTGGTGCCCGCACGGTCCCAGCGGGCCATGGCGAACAGCAGCGCGCTGACGCCGATAACCCCGGTCAGCACCAGCATCATCGCCGACAGTTGGTCCACCACCAGGACGATGCCGAACGGCACCTGCCAGTTGCCCGGCAGATACACACCAATCGAGCCGGGGCCGCCTTGTTGCGTCCAGTACAACAGCAGCACGGCAACGCCCAGTCCGGCGATGCTGGAGCACAGATTGATCTGGGCTTTGAGTGGGCGGCGTTTCTCGCCCAGCATCAGCATCAGCCCGGCGGTGAGCAGCGGCAGCAGGATCGGCGCGACGATCAGTTGATTCATCCACGTCATTCCTTGGGCTCCCGGCCGTCTACATGGTCAGTGCCGGTGAGGCCCCGGGATGCCAGCAGCACCACCAGGAACAACGCGGTCATGGCGAAGCTGATCACGATGGCCGTGAGCACCAGGGCCTGAGGCAGTGGGTCGGTGTAGTTGAGCAGGTCTTGGGGCACGCCGTCCTTGATGATCGGCTCCTTGCCGATAAACAGGCTGCCCATGCTGAAGATGAACAGGTTGACGCCGTAGGACAGCAGGCACAAACCCATGACCACCTGGAACGTCCGTGGCCGCAGGATCAACCAGACGCCGGAGGCCGCCAGGACCCCAATGGCTATTGCGATGACTTCTTCCATCAGGCGGCTCCTTCGGTTGCAGCAACCACTTTGGGCTGGTTGCTCGGTTTATGCGCGCGCACCGACTGGTGGCCGAGGGCGGTGAGCATCAACAGGGTCGAGCCCACGACCATGGCGTACACGCCGACGTCAAAGAACAGCGCACTGGCAATATGAATATCGCCCAGTAGCGGCAGGCTGAAATGCCAGGTATGCGTAGTGAGGAACGGGTACCCGGCGAACAGCGCACCCAGCCCGGTCAAGGTGGCTGACAGCAGGCCGAAGCCCATCCAGCGCATCGGCCGCAGGCTCATCTGCGCCTCGACCCACTGGGTGCCGGCGACCATGTATTGCAGGATAAACGCCACCGACATCACCAGCCCGGCGACGAAACCACCCCCAGGTTGGTTGTGGCCACGCATGAACAGATAAAACGACACCACCAGCGCAATCGGCAGCAGCAGGCGCACCAGCACCGCCGGCACCATCATAAAGCCCAGGGCGGTGTCGCTGGCCTGGCGCGGGTTGACCAGGTCGGTGGCCACGTCCGGTGCCAGTTGGCGCTGTTGGGGTGGCAACTCCATGCTTTCCTTGGACGGGCGGAAGCGGCGCAGTAAGGCGTACACGGTCAAGGCCACGGCGCCGAGTACGGTGATTTCGCCCAGGGTGTCGAAGCCACGGAAGTCCACCAGCATCACGTTCACCACATTGCTGCCACCGCCTTCGGGCAAGGCACGGCTTAAGTAGAACGAGGAGATATCGTTGGGCGTCTGGCGGGTCAGCATCGCGTAGGACAACAGCGCCATGCCGCCGCCCACCACAGTGGAGAGCAGCAAGTCACGCAGGCGGCGGATACGCGCCTTGCGCAGCGAGCTGGGCAGGGGTGAGACCTCTTCGATCCGCCTTGGCAGCCAGCGCAGGCCGAGCAGGATCAGCACGGTGGTGACCACTTCCACCACCAATTGGGTGAGGGCCAGGTCCGGCGCCGAGAACCACACGAAGGTGACGCAGGTCATCAGGCCGCACACGCTGACCATGGTCAGGGCCGCCAGCCGGTGGTACTTGGCTTGCCAGGCGGCGCCGAGGGCGCAGGCAATCGCCAGCAACCACAGGGTGACGAAGACGATGGAACCCGGGATTTTCGGGCGGTCGCCCCAGCTGAGGCCACTGTTGATCATCGGGATCATCGCGCCGATCACTGCCAGCAGCACCAACAGGAACAACTGGGTTTGCAGGCGCTTGGTGCTGATGCGTTTCTCGATGCGGCGCACGCCGCGCATCATCACCACCAGGCAGCGCTCGAAACCGCGCTTGCCGTTGAAGTAGCCGATCAGCGGTGGGTATTCGAAGCGGCCACGCTTGAGTTGCTTGCGCAGCATCAGGTACAGCGCCACGCCGCCGGTCATTGCCACCAAGCTCATGATCATCGGCGCGTTCCAGCCGTGCCAGATCGCCAGGCTATATTCCGGTAGCGTACCGCCCACCACTGGCAGGGCGGCAGCGGCGAGGATCGAGCCGACCACCTGGGCCGGGAAAATCCCCACCAGCAGACAGGTGAACACCAACAGCTCGACGGGCGCGCGCATCCAGCGCGGCGGCTCGTGGGGCGTGTGCGGCAAGTCGGTGGCGGGCGGGCCGAAGAACACGTCCACGGTAAAACGCAGGGCATAGGCCACGCTGAATGTACCGGCAATGGTCGCGATCACCGGCAGGGCGATTTCCACCCATTGGGTCGACGAGATAAATACGGTTTCGGCAAAGAACATCTCTTTGGACAGGAAGCCATTGAGCAACGGCACCCCGGCCATGGACGCGCTGGCGACCATCGCCAGGGTCGCGGTAAACGGGATCAGGCGCACCAGCCCACTGAGCTTGCGGATATCCCGCGTGCCGCTTTCGTGGTCGATGATGCCCGCCGCCATGAACAGCGAAGCCTTGAAGGTGGCGTGGTTGAGAATGTGGAATACCGCGGCAACTGCGGCCAGTGGGCTGTTGAGGCCCAGCAGCAGGGTGATCAGCCCGAGGTGGCTGATGGTGGAATAGGCCAGCAGGCCCTTGAGATCGTTTTGAAACATGGCGCAGTAAGCGCCGAGGAGGAGAGTGAGGGCGCCGGCACCGCCGACGATCCAGAACCATTCTTCGCTGCCGGACAGCGACGGCCACAGGCGGGCCAGCAGGAACACGCCGGCCTTCACCATCGTCGCCGAGTGCAGGTAAGCCGAAACCGGGGTGGGCGCCGCCATGGCATGGGGCAGCCAGAAATGGAAGGGGAACTGCGCGCTTTTGCTCAAGGCGCCGATCAGCACCAGGGCGAGCATGACCGGGTACAGCGAATGCGCGCGAATCTGATCGCCCGCCGCCAGCACCTGGTCCAGGTCATAGCTGCCGACGATATGCCCCAGCAGCATCACCCCCGCCAACAGGCACAGCCCGCCGGCGCCGGTGACCATCAGCGCCATATACGCCCCGCGTCGCGCATCGGCACGGTGGTGCCAATAGCCGATCAGCAGGAACGAGAACAGGCTGGTCAGTTCCCAGAAGAATACGATCTGGATCAGGTTGCCGGAGATCACCAAACCCAGCATGGCGCCCATGAACGCCAGGAAAAACGCAAAGAAACGCGGCACCGGGTCGTCCGGCGACATGTAGTAGCGCGCATACAGCGACACCAGCGTGCCGATGCCCAGCACCAGCATCGAGAACAGCCAGGCAAACCCATCCATGCGCAACACGAAGTTCAGCCCCAGGCTGGGCAACCACATGAATTCTTCGCGGATCACGCCACCGTGGGCGATCTGAGGGTAGAGCAGGGCGACTTGAATAGTACCGACCAGTGCCACAAGGCCGGCCAACAGGGATTCGGTGTTACGTGCGTTATGCGGCAGCAAGGCCGCCAGACAGCTGCCGATAAAAGGCAGAAGCAGTAGAACTATCAGGGACATAGGCTTCTAATCTGCGGGAGTTTGGGATGCATCATACGTGCCGCTTTCACGATCACCAAACGGCAAGATGTGGCAGGATCCTACAAGGTAGGCTGAAACCTCCCATTTGGCACTGTTTCAACCTGCCCTTGAATTAAAATGCAGACCTCTGTGGGAGCCGTTATCTGCAGCGACGCCGTACCTGTGGCGAGGGAGCTTGCTCCCGTGACGGGCTGACAGTCGACGCTTATCTCCCTGACACCCCACGATCCAATTGTGGGAGCTGGCTTGCCTGCGAAGACGGCCTGACAGCCGACACCTATCTCCCTGACACCCCGCGATCAAACTGTGGGAGAGGGCTTGCTCGTGAAGGCGGTCTGGCAGTCTAGAAGGTTGGATTGTGTACATATCCATTGCTGCGGTAACGGCTACTTAGGGTTCCGCCTGACGGCGGGTCACTTTGGAAAAGAGCCCCAGAGTAACCAAAGGGCTCTTGCCCCACCACTCGGCACCTCGCTTAGGCTCGGTGTGCCCGAACCCAGTCTTGAATCCGTGGGCCGCCGCCACGCGCCATCCATGGCGCGGGGCGGCTAACCCGGCGTCCTGCCGGGTTACCCACGGATTCAAGCCTGCGCTCGGCCAGCGTGGTTTAACGGAGCGCCTGAGATCAAGATCACAAGCAGATCAAGAGCAAGATCAAGAGCGGCTCGCTTCGCATCGTGGTTACCGTTGATCGCAAACTACCCCTGCCGCTCCTCCTCCAACGCCTCTGCCAACTCAACGGCCTTCTGCCCCTTCGTCTTCAATTCACTCACAATCACCGCCACCACAATCAGCACCGCGCCCAGCATCGCGATCGGTGGGAACCGCTCCCCGGCGATTCGCCCCACAACGCCTGCCCACACCGGCTCACCGGCATAAATCAACGTCGCCCGCGTTGGCGAGACACTCTGCTGTGCCCAGTTCATCGCCACCTGGATCACCGCACTGGTCAAGCCCAGGCCCACGGCACTGAACAGCAACAGCCAGGAAAAACCCGGCAACGCCTCGCCCATGGGCACCACCATCATGAACGACAGCACCGAAGCGGTGGCCAGTTGCACCACGGTCACCCGACGAATATCCACCTGGCCGGCAAATGCGCTGATCAAGATGATCTCGGCCGCTATGGCCACTGCACCGATCAAGGTGGCGATTTCACCCGCGCTGAAATTCAGCGAGGCCCCCGCCGGGCCGGTCAACAGCATCAACCCCGCAAACGCCAACATGATGCCCATGCTGGGCATCAAGCCGGGGCGACGGCCAAGCACCAGCCACTGCAACAGCGGTACGAACGGCACATACAAGGCGGTGATAAACGCCGATTGGCTGCTCAAGATGGTTTGCAGGCCAATGGTCTGCAAACCGTAGCCGAACATGATCGCCACCCCGATAAACACCCCGGCCTTCAATTCGAACAGGGTCAGGTCGCGCAGGGTACGCAAGGAAAAGAACCCCACCACAATCGTCGCTGCCGCGAAGCGCAGCCCCACAAAAAACATCGGCCCGCTGACCGCCATGGCGTGCTGCACCAGCAAAAAGGTGCCGCCCCAGATCATGGTGATCACCACCAGGATGCATTCGGCTTTACTGAAACGGTTGAAACGCGAAGGGGAGTTCGGGGCGGTCATGGCGGCTCGGTCTTGCAAGGGGAAAGCACGGACCGCACAATGCGCCGCACGCTGGGCAGTATACTGCGCACACCCACCTATTGAGCAATATAGTGCACAAAGAAAATCCGCAACGGGCTTCGGTCCTGCAGCACGTCAGCCAGAACGTTCGTCGCCTGCGCCATGCCGCCGACTTGAGCCAGACCGCGCTCTCGGAAAAATCCGGTGTCAGCCGGCGCATGCTGGTGGCGATAGAAGCGGGAGAGAAGAACGTCAGCCTGTCGACCCTGGACCGTGTCGCCGAAGCGTTGGGCGTGGCGTTCAGTGATCTGATTCAGGCGCCGGATGTGCGCGACCACAGCCGTATCAATGAGCTGGCCTGGGCGGGCGAGATTGTCGGCAGTAAGGCGGTGTTGCTGGCCAAGGCTACGGCACGGCGTGAGGTCGAATTATGGGAGTGGCGGCTGGAGCCCGGTGACCGTTATTGCCCGGACCCTGACTTGGAAGGGTGGAGCGAACAACTGTTTGTGTTCGAGGGCAGCCTGACGCTGGTGATAGGTGATCAGGAAAATCTCATCGAGGCTGGAGAGTTCTTTATGTTCGCCAGCCACCAGCCCCATGCTTATCGCAATGATGGGAATGCGGCGGTACGGTTTGTTCGAAATGTGGTGATTTGAGCAACAATAAGGGCGAACTGGCATGAGTGAATCCACCCGCGTTGCAGATGTACTGATCATCGGCGGTGGCCTGAGCGGCACGATGCTGGCCGTGCAACTGCTTCGCCTGCCGGGCACGCGGCGTATCCTGATAGTCGAACCCCGTGCTGAGTTGGGGCGCGGCGAAGCCTACAGCGCGGTCGAACTGGGCCATACGCTGAACGGCAATGCGGCGCGTATGAGCGTTGACCCGGACAATGCCGACGACCTGACCCAATGGCTCACCGACTACATCAGCGCCGGCGGATGGCCCGAGTCGAACCAACAGCATGTGCCTATCAGCGAGCTGTTCCCGCCACGGGGGCTATTCGGCTTGTACGCGCAGCAGCGTCTGGCACAAGCCAAGGCGCTTTCTACATCGAGCGTCGAGCACATCCGCGCCGAAGGGGTAGACCTGCAAGTCGATGCCACCTCGGTGTTGTTGACCCTCGATACTGGCGAGCAACTGCGCGGCGCCTGTGCGGTATTGGCCACCGGCATGTTCCCTGCTGCGCGCACTCCGCAGACCGAGTCCACAGGATTGAATGCCGCCGCGTTGGACCCTTGGGATGTACCCGCGATGACCCGGCTCGACCCACAATCGACCGTGCTGATCATCGGCTCGGGCCTGACCATGGTCGATGCCGTGGTCTCCCTGGAGCAGGCCGGGCATCGCGGACCTATCGAGGTTTTTTCGCGGCACGGCCTGTTGCCCCATGTACGCCGGCAACCGCCGAACTGGGACGACTTCCTCGCCGCCGACCACAGCCTGAGCAGCCCCCGACAATTGCTGCGTGAGGTGCGACGCCAATGCCAGCTCGCGCTGGCGCAAGGCACAGACTGGCAGGCGCCGCTGGACACGGTGCGCGGGCATATCGCGCGGCTGTGGAGCCAGGCCAGTGAGGCCCAGAAGCGCCAGTTCGTTCGGCATGTACGGCCTTGGTGGGAAAGCCATCACCACCGTTCGCCGCCCTTGAGTGCGCAGTTGGTAGCGCGGTTGCAGGGGCAAGGGCGGTTGCGGATTCAGGCGGCGTCGTTCAAGGGCGTGATGCCTTCGCAGAAGGGGGTTGCCATTGCGGTGCGCTACCGTGGCGAGGATGTGAACACCAAGATGTTGGGCGCTGCGCTGATCAACTCCAGCGGCATCGAATACGACTGGCGCCGGGTGGCCCGTCCTTTACCGCGGCAACTGCTCAAGCGCGGGTTGATCCAACCTGGGCCGCTGGCGCTGGGGATTGCGGCGGATTCAACGGGGGCGGTGCTGGATGCTCGCGGCGAGGTCAGCCAGCGACTGTTCGCCATGGGGCCGCCGTTGCGGGGCATGTGGTGGGAGAGTACGGCGGTGACCGATGTGGCGCTGCAGGCCAAGGCACTGGCCGCCAGGCTGACACAGCGCTGAATGTTAGAGCTGGCATTGATTGCCCCAATGCAAGTAACCGGTAATCTTGTGGCGAGGGAGCTTGCTCCCGCTGGAGTGCGAAGCGCTCCCAGGATCTTGGGGCCGCTGCGCAGCCCAGCGGGAGCAAGCTCCCTCGCCACAGTGCAGCGTTCCCACATCTGGATCGAGGATCAGTGATTGATTCCCCCGACCCTCACCAACCCCGCTTCAAGCCCAAACACCTCAACCCCCTGCGGCGTCGATTGCCCGGTGGTGACTTTTACCCGCTGCACCGGTTTATCCATCGCCGTCCGATACTCCACCGTCATGTCCGCCTGGATCGCCTGGCTGGGAATCACGATCGCCTGGTCATTGTTATAAGTGACAATCGTCAACCTCGCACTCATGCCCAGGCGCACCCGCTGCAACTGCTGGGGCGTCAGGGTGGGGATCGACAAGGTCACCGGAAACTGCGCACTGCCCTGGCTGTCGCTGGCGATGGCCAGGCCGCTGACCACGCTGACTGAACCTGTCAGCCGCTCGCCATCAAAGCCATCGCCCATGACTTCAACGGTCTGGCCCTGACGCAGCTGGTTGATATCCAGCTCTGAGACCTTGGCCACGATTTTCAAGCGTTCGATATTGGCCAGCCCGAACAGCACCTGGCCCTGGCTGACCTTGCTGCCGGCCTGCACCGGCGCGTTGTTATTGCCGCCACCTTGAGCGGTACTGGTGCTGCCGGGCGCCGGTACCACGATGCCGGAGAAGGGCGCCTTGACCTCCTTGCCTTCGAGCAGTGTTTGCAAGGCTTCGTACTTCACCGTGGCATTGGTCAGCTCCATTTCGGCGATCTGCCGATATTCGCCCTGGCCTTGGTCCAGGGCTTGTTGCAGCTCACTACGCGCCGCCGCCAAGTCCAATTGCTGTTGTTGGGTTTGCTGTTTGAGGTCATCCAGTTCGTTGCGCGGGATGATGCCGCGCTTGAACAGGTTTTCGCTCTCGGTGAGTTTGCGTTGGGTGTTGCCCGCGGTCATTTCAGCGGTGCGTAAACTGCGACGGGCGCGGCTGACGGTGGGGCTGCTGCCCCAGTCCTGCATTTCCTGCACGGTGCGTCGGGCCTTGAGTTGCGCGGAGAGGGCGTCGCGCAGCTGTACTTCAAGCGTCGCCGGGTCCATGCGCAACAGGACTTGGCCGGCCTCAACACGCTGGCCTTGTTCGACCAGGTTGGCCAGCACATTGCCGTCGAACGGCGCCGTCAGGACGACGGTGGTGTCAGGCTCGATCTTGCCCACCAGCCCGATCTGGTGCACCAACGGGTCGGGCTTTACGGCCAGCCACTGTTCGCCTGTACCCGCCTGCTCAGCCCCGCTGCGTTGACTGAGCAGGGCGGCGGCCGCGCCGGCCAACAGCAGGAACAAGGCAACGGCCAGCAGGGATTTTTTATTAGTAGTCATTAAGGGCAATTTCCCAACTTTCCAGCGTCATGCCCAGGGTCAGATCAAGCTGGGTCTGGGCGTTCAAATAAGCGATCAGCGCATTGAGCTGGGCGTTTTCGGCGTTGCGCAGGTCGGTCTCGAAGCTCAGCACCTGAAAGTTGGTGGAGCGCCCGGCGCTGAGCTTTTCCCGCTCGATCTCGATCTTGCGCCGCGACAACTCCACGGCGCGCTTGGATATTTCATATTGGCGCCAGCGGGTGCCAAGGTCACGTACCACATTGTTGACGTTGCGCTCCAGCTCCTGGCGGGCGTCGGTAATGCGGATTTCCTGGTCTTCTACATTTACCCGTGCTCGCACTTCGGCCTGGCGCGTGCTGATATCGCCAATAGGGATTTGCACTTGCACCCCGGCGTAACTGTCCCAGGTGCGGTTATTGTTATGGCCGTTGTCGTTATCGGTGGCGGCGCGTATCTGGTTGGCGCCGGCGACCAGGTCCACTTGCCAGCGCCCGGAATCCTTGGCGATCACCAGGTCGAGGTCGGCCTGTTGGCTACCGAGCAGGGCAGCGAGGTATTCCGGTTGCTGGTTTTGCGCGAGGTTGAAGGCCTGCCGCTTATCGATCTCCATGGGGGTGGCTTCCAGTGCCTCGGTGGCACGCACCGGTGTCGACAGGTCCAGGGCCAGCAGGCGCAGCAACGCCAGGCGGCTGGTGTCGAGTTGGTTGCGCGCTTCCTCCACGCCTAATTGCTGGGTGGCGATATCGGCTTCGGTCTGCACGATCTCGAATTCGGCCATGCGCCCGGCGCTGATCAGCGCTTTGTTCACCTCCAGTAAAGTATTGGAGCGTTTGAGCGCTTCCTGGACGATCACCAACTGTTCCTGGGCGCGCAACAATTCGCGGTAGGTGGCGATGATCTGGCTGATGGTCTGCGCCACGGTGGCCTTGAGGTTCAGGCGGTTGGCCTGCTCGGCCAGGCGCGACAGGCGCAGCGGTGCGGTGGTGGCATCCCAGCCGGCCCCGCGCATCAGCGGTTGGATAATCGCAAGGTCCAGGCCGTCGCTGCGGTAGCGGCCGGCGCGGTTGGCGTTGTTCAACTGCTGGGTCCAGGCCATGCTCAAGCGCGTGCCGTATTCGCCGAGCAGGCTGCTGGTGGGCGCGACGTTGGCGTTGCGCGCATTGTCTTGGGAGCCGCGGGTGCTGCGGTAATAGCTGTTGAGGGTGAGTTTGGGGTTGAACACGTCTTCGGCCACGCGCAGGTCGAACTTCTGCGCCACCCGTTGCAGGTAGGCGCTGCGGATCGCCGGGTTATTACGCAGGCCCAGGTACACCGCGTCCCCCAGGGTCATGGTGGTGGCCTGGGCATTCAGCGAGACGCTACGCTCGTAGCCGCTGCGGGTAGTGCTGGGTGCCTGAGGGTTGATCACTACGTCGGCGGCCATGCCCGGCAGGCTGGTCAGCATGAGCAGTGCCAGGTACTTATTCATCGCGCAGGGCCTCGACCGGCTGCAAGCGTGAGGCCGACACCGCCGGGTAAATGCCAAAGAACAAACCCACCAGCAACGTGCTGCCCACGCCCAGGGGCAGGGCAGCCACTGCCAACGCAAAGGCCCAGCCCGACAGCCACGCATACAGCCAGGCAGCGGTCATGCCCAGGACTGCGCCGCACAGCGCACCCACGGCGGTGAGAGTGACCGCTTCGAGCAAAAACAGGTTGCGGATATCCCGCTGGCGCGCGCCCAGGGCCATGCGGATGCCGATCTCACGGCGGCGTTCCGAGACGTTCATCAGCATCACGTTCATCACCCCCACACCGCCGCCTACCAGGGAGATCGCGCCGAGGGCCAGGAGTAGATAGGCGAAGGTGCGGCTTTGGCGGGTCATGCCATCGATCATTTGCTGGGGCACCGTGATGTCGACGCTATGGTCGCTGAGCTGGGGTTGCAGCGCGGCGGCGGCGTCCCTGGCGATACGTTCCATGTCCTGTCCCGGCGCTGCGCGAATGATCAGGTTGTTGATCTGCGGGTTGGCGTAGATGCGGCGCATGCCCTCGGCGGGAATAAACAACGATTCGTTGGCTTGCACCGGCATCAGCATGGCCCTGGGCTGGTTGTGCAGGATACCCACCACCAGAAACAGGTAATCGTTGATACGCACACGGTCGCCCAGCTGCAGCGGGTCACCTGGCGCGCCAAGGGCCTGGGCGAGTTGGTCGCCGATCACTCCGTAGGTTTCGTTGGCGTCGAAGGGTGACAAGAAGCGCCCCTCACGCAGCGCCAGGCGCATGGCGTCCTGGATACCCGCAGTACTGCCGACAAAGTTGGCATTGGCGGTCCGCCCATGAAACACAATGGGCCCGCTGAACAGGCTGAGCGCGCCGATATGGGCAATGCCCGGCACTGCCCGGCGTACCGCATCCAGGTCGAGCTGGGTGCGCATCGGTACGTTGATGCTGCCCTTGGGCGGGAACTGGGCGATGAGGGTATCGGTACCCATGTCCTTGAAAATCATCGCCGCATCCACCGCCGCGTTGTGGCCGATATTGATCAGCGCCACCACCGAGGAACTGCCGATGACGATCCCCAAGAGCGCCAGGATCGAACGCTTGCCCAGGGTACGCAGGCTGATAAAGGCTTCATGCAGCAGTTGGCTGAGGCTCTGCTCGACCCGCAGGCTCATGGGCGCCCAGCCTCATGCACCACGCCGTTGCGCACCAGGATCTTGCGCTCCAGGCGCTCGGCAATGTGGGGGTCGTGGGTGACGATGATCAGCGTCACCTGTTGCTCGCGGTTGAGGTTCAACAGCAGGTCCATGATCTCTTGGGCGGTAGTGCCGTCGAGGTTGCCGGTGGGTTCGTCGGCCAGGATCACCGAGGGCTTGCCGACCAAGGCGCGGGCAATGGCCACACGTTGACGCTGCCCACCGGAGAGGTCTGCGGGGCGATGGTGGGCGCGTTCGGCGAGGCCGACTTGTGCGAGCATGCGCTGGGCGTGTTCCACCGATTCATGCCGCGACACGCCGCGATAACTCAAGGGCAGCGCGACGTTGTCCAGGGCACTGAGGCGTGGCAGCAGGTTGAAGCTCTGGAACACGAAACCGATCTGCTGGTTGCGGATCGCCGCCAGCTCATCGGGAGTGGCGTTGAAAATATCGTGGCCGGCAAAGTGGTACTGGCCGCAGTTGGGCAGGTCCAGCAGGCCGAGGATATTGAGCAGGGTGCTTTTGCCGGAGCCAGAGGCACCGAGAATGCCGCAGCTGTCACCGCTGGCGATGGACAGGCACACGTCATTGAGAATGCTCAATTCTTGCCCGGCGAGCTGATAGCGCTTACCGATGCCTTGCAGGGAAATCAAACCGGGTTGCGCGGGGGTCTGTGTCATCATGACTACGCCTGCAGTCTCGACGGTACCGCCTTGCTCCCCGAAACTCCTTGTAACAAGTTCAGAAGCTGCCTGTAGCCGTCACGGACTGGTTTTATTTCTTGTTTTTAAAATATTGTTTGAATAGTAACTGCCTTCCTGACGCTTCGCCAGCCGTCGAGGTAGAGCGGTTTTACCGGTTGAAACGATTTTCTCAGCGGGTATCAGAGGTGGGTAAAACCCCTACGATTTGCCTCAAAAGCCCGGATATAAGGGCTTTGCATGATATGGCGGAGTGTCACTACTTGCTTTCGACGGGCCGCCCCGGTATAAAAAATCAAATTATTTTTTAAAACAATATTTCCGCCGTGGAACCCATATGGTCGCGAAGAAACTCAGCGCTCCAAACGTTACCAAGACTCGATTGCTGGATGCGACAGAGGCTCTTTTCATCAAGTACGGCTATGACGCCGTGTTGCTACGGCAGATAACCGAGCGTGCCCAGGTCAACCTGGCGGCGGTGAACTACCACTTCGGGGACAAGGACTCCCTGATGAAAACCTTGCTGATGCAGCGCCTGGAGCCCCTCAACGAGCAACGCCTGGAACTGCTGGCGCGCTGTGAAGCCGAATCCGATGGCCCGCTCGATTGCGACACACTCCTGGGCGTGCTGTTTGCCCCGGCCATGGGCCTGGAGCGCAGCGACCCGGCCAGCGGGGAAGGGCGTTCGTTCATTCGCTTCCTGGGCCGGGTCTACAGCGACACCTCGCCGTTTATCCAGGAATACCTCAAGGTCCATTACCAGCCGGTGTTCCAGCGCTTCTTCGAAGCCTTCGCCCTGGCCCTGCCGGATTTGCCACGTAATGAACTGGGGGTGCGCCTGCAATTTGCCCTCAAGGCCATTTCCGGGGTCATGGCAGGCACCGAACTGCGCCTGCTGATGAACTCCATGAGCCTGGGCCGCCCGGCCACGGATGCCGAGGTGATGGCCAAGCTGATCACGCTGGTGTCGGCGGCGATTCGGGTGCCGCAGCAAAGCCAGGAAGCCGAAACGGCACTGGCCAAGGTGCTGGAAACCCAGCGCGCCCTACGCGAACACCACGCCCTGTAGGAGCGAGCTTGCTCGCGAAAAACGTCAACGATAACGCGAGCATTCTGGCTAACCGCGGCGTCATTGCGTTGTTCGCGAGCAAGCTCGCTCCTACAGAGGTTGGCCCTTTTTCGGAGCCAAAAAACAGGCAAAAAAAAGCCCGCTGGGGCGGCGGGCTTGATATGCAACGTTTGTAACGGATGAGGCTTCACACTACGTCTCGGCTTGTGAATAAAACGTGAAAAATATGTAAGAGAAAGTGTGAATGTGTCGATGTACGTAAAGCTGCTCTCCAGCTGTCGCTAAATCTTCCAGCGTGCGGCACTTTTGCCAAGCCGTTGACGCATCTGATCGACGTTCGCCGCCAGTTGCAGGGTCAACAGGCGATACCCATCCAGCGCGCTGTACACCGGTGCATCAAGCGCAGGCTCGCTGGCATGGGCGTGACCGGTACGCTCCAACCGCTCCGTCACCCCCGATTTCAACGCGCGCGCCATACCCACCAACTGCACCCGGATTTGCCGATGCTCGGCCTTCAACATGACTTGCATTCGCGCCGTGGCCTGCTCATCACGCGGGTCTGGCCGGGTATTGCCCAGAATCTCCAGGGTGCTGATGCACAGGCGCAGGTGACGTTGGATCGCGTCCAGTTCAGTCATGGAAATCCGCACTTCCTTGGACACCGACGGCATCAACGAACGCAGTTGCACCATCGCCCCGTTCAAACGGTTGAGCAGCTTGAGGTGTTCATCGTCAGTCACGGACTGGCCATTGATGATCCGGCTATAAATCTGCGCGCAGTCACGCAGGGCGCTGGCCAGGTTGTAGCGCCACGAATACACGGCGTACAACGGCAAGGCAAAGGAAAACGCCAGGGCCAGCACAATGCCGATGAGGATATCGACGGTGCGCCACAGGCCATCGGAGATCGGGTTGTCGCCATGGCCGGCGACGATAAACACCGTGATCGCCGACAGCAGCGCGATATAACCGCCCTTACCGATGGCGTGATAGGAAAAGAATCCGCACACCACGGACATCAACAGATAGGTGAGCAACGGCAGGCCGAAGTAAGCCTGTTGTACCACCAGCAGCAAGCCGACGCTGGCGCCGATCAAGGTGCCGTAGGCGCGTTCGACGGCTTTTTTGCCGATATTGCCGTGGTGCTGCAACCCGCCGATGACGATCAGCATGGTCACCGACGCCCATTCCCCGTGAGGCAGGTTGAGGCCGGTGGTCAGCAGGATGGTTGCCAGCAAACCCACCGATACGCGCGCGGCGTGGATCAGCTTGGCATGGCGAAAGCGGCGGTAGGGGTCGAGCAAAGGGCGCAGCAGGCGCCGGGCAAAGAAGGGCAGGTTCATCAGTCTTAAAATGGCCTCAAATGTATGAATGTGCTCGATCAAATGTGGGAGCTGGCTTGCCTGCGATAGCATCACCGCGACCTGACTGAAAGACCGAGGAGCTGGCATCGCAGGCAAGCCAGCTCCCACACTGACCTGTCTGCACATTGGAACGGAGTTGGCTTCAGAAGATGTAGTCGGTGGTCAGGAAGCTCGAATCGCGGTTGCGCAAAATATCGCTGACCAACGCCTTGTTACTCTCCTGGAACTTGGTCGCCACCAAAGTTCGGATCGAGAACACGCGCAAGGCGTCATGCACCGACAACGTGCCCTCGGCCGAGTTCTTGCGCCCGTTGAAGGGGAATGTGTCCGGACCGCGCTGGCATTGGGCATTGATATTGATACGGCCCACCTGGTTGGCGAAGGTGTCCACCAGGCGTCCGACTGCCACGGGGTCGGTGCCGAAGAGGCTCAACTGCTGGCCGAAATCCGAGTCCAGCACGTAGTCGATCACGGTCTCCAGGTCACGATAGGGCACGATCGGCACCACCGGGCCGAATTGCTCTTCGTGGTAGACGCGCATCTGCGGGTTTACCGGGTACAGCACCGCCGGGTAGAAGAACGAACCACGGCTGCTGCCGCCCTCGGGGTTCATGACCTTGGCGCCATGGCGCGCCGCATCGGCCACCAGTTCGCTGAGGTAATCGACCTTGCCCACTTCTGGCAGTGGCGTCAGCGCCACGCCATCCTCCCACGGCATGCCGGGCTTGAGCGTCGCCAGCTTGGCGTTGAATTTCTCGATAAAGCGCTCGACCACGTCTTCATGCACGAACAGGATCTTCAACGCGGTGCAACGCTGGCCGTTGAACGACAGCGAACCGGTGACGGCTTCGTTCACCGCATTGTCCAGGTCCACTTCGGGCAGCACGATCCCCGGGTTTTTGGCATCCAGGCCCAGCGCAGCACGCAAACGGTGCGGCTTGGGGTGCAGCTTTTTCAGATCACTGGCGGCCTTGTTGGTGCCGATAAACGCAAAGATGTCGATCTTGCCGCTGGCCATCAGCGCGCTCACGGTCTCGCGGCCGCTGCCGTAGATCACGTTGATCACCCCGGCCGGGAAGCTGTCGCGGAAGGCTTCCAGCAAAGGGCGGATCAACAGCACACCCAGCTTGGCCGGCTTGAACACCACGGTATTGCCCATGATCAAGGCCGGGATCAGCGTGGTGAAGGTCTCGTTCAACGGGTAGTTGTAAGGCCCCATGCACAACGCCACGCCCAGGGGCACGCGGCGGATCTGGCCGAGGGTGTCCTGCTCCAGTTCAAAACGACTGCTGCGGCGGTCGAGTTCCTTGAGGGCATTGATGGTGTCGGTGATGTAGTCGCAGGTACGGTCGAATTCTTTCTGCGAGTCCTTGAGGTTCTTGCCGATCTCCCACATCAGCAGCTTGACCACCGCATCGCGCTGTTCGCGCATGCGCCTCAAAAACGCTTCGACGTGCTGGATACGCTCGACCACGCGCATCGTCGGCCATGCACCCTGGCCACGGTCGTAGGCGCGCACGGCAGCATCCAGGGCGGTGAGGGCGGTGTCGGCATCCAGCAACGGCGTGCTGCCGATGTGTACACGCTCATCACCCAGTTGCACGGGGCTTTGCACGCGGGCGAGCGGGCCGTTCCACACCTGCAACTGGCCGTCGACCAGGTATTCACGTTGTTCAATGGGCGCCGCCAGGCGAAATTGCTCGGGAATCTGCGCGGTGGAGGTGGGAAACAGCTGGGCGAGCAGGTTGCTGGTGGTCATGTCGCTACCCCTGGAATAGTTGCAAAACATGACTAGAGAGTCACCCAACAAGCGGCTCTAACGCAAGGCTTGCGCGCATTCTTGTTCGCAGGGTGGTGTACGCCGGGTAAACTGCGCGGCTTTTCAGAAGGAGTTCACATGAGTCAGTACCAGCCGGGCATTCTTGCCGCACCGGTGCCTTTGCAGGCCCGCCATCTGTTTTTTGCCCTGGATTCGTTGCAAGCCGTGCCCGCTGCGCTGGACGCGCTGGTGCAGTTGACGGATGCGGCGGCCGTGGTGGGGTTCGGTGAGCCGCTGGTAAAAGCGCTGGGTGCCCCGATCCCAGGGCTGCGCTCATTCCCGGCCGTTAGCGGCCCTGGCGCGCACAACCCGTCGACTCAGCAGGCGCTGTGGGTATGGTTGCATGGGGTGGATCGCGGTGAGTTGTTGCTGCGCAGCCGTGCCGTGGAAAAAGCGCTGGCTCCGGCGTTTCGACTGGTGCAATCGACTGAAGGTTTCCGCTACAAGACCGGCTTTGACCTGACCGACTACGAAGACGGCACCGAAAACCCCCACGACGATGCCGCCGTGCAAGCCGCGCTGACCGACACCGGCGCCAGCTTCGCCGCGATCCAGCAATGGCAGCACGACCTTGACGGTTTCGCCGCATTGCCTGCCCAGGAGCGTGACCACATCATTGGCCGCCGCCATGGCGACAACGAAGAACTCGACGACGCCCCGGAATCGGCCCATACCAAGCGCACTGCCCAGGAAAGCTTTACCCCGGAAGCCTTCGTGGTACGTCGTTCGATGCCCTGGGCCGAGAATGGTCAGGCGGGGTTGATGTTCCTCGCGTTTGGTCATTCATTCGATGCGTTTGAAGCGCAGTTACGACGCATGAGTGGGTTGGAAGATGGGATTGTCGATGGCCTGTATCGCATCAGCAAGCCGCTGACCGGAGGCTATTACTGGTGCCCGCCGGTGAGGGAAGGGCGCCTGGACCTGAGTCTGGTTTTTTAACCGCCTTTTTGCCTGCTCCCTCAAGCGCTTTTGAGCGCTTCCAGCCACGCGGGATCGAGCCGGGTTTGTTCGGTGTCGATCCCCAGTGCGTGCATCTTCGCCTTGTGTGCTTCGATTTCGCCGACCAGTTGCGCCTGGGCGCTGGAGTTGGCGTCCAGCTCGTGCATCTGCGTCAGCCCCAAGTGATAGAAGCGCAACAGCTTGATGGCTGCCGGGTCGTTGGCCTGCACCCGCTCGGTGACCTTGTGCATGACATTGGTCACGCTCATCAGGCTGCGCTTGAGTTGCCAGCCATACACCGCTGGCGCCAACCAGGCCTGGCTCCAGAACGGGCCACGCACCAGCGCGACCGTGATCAACACGCCGGCGAAGACGCCGCCGACGTTGAAGCGAAAATTGTCACCGCCAGGCTCACCGAACAGCATCACCGCCAGGCTCGACAGCAGCATGGCCAAGGCCAGGAACAGCGCCGCGACGATCAACGTGCTACGGCGGGTCTGTTGGCGATAGGCAGTGGGGTCGCAGGGTTTGAGTTCGAACATCCGGGCAGGTCTCCAAAAAGGGCGGTCATCTTCTCACGCCTGGCGTAATGAAGTTGAACGATGGCGCGGGGCGGTTTCTCTAAAATGGTGAACCCCTCATGAGGTCAGTCATCATGTCTGAACACAAGCAGCCACCCCCAGGTACACCGGATCCGAACCGTACGCCGGGTGAGGAGGAGCGTGATAACGATGCGTTGCGCCCCAACGATCCCAAAGAGCGCAGTCCGGACAACGATGTCGAGCGCGTCGAAGAAGACCTGGAAAACCTCCACGACAGAGCCCGCCCGCTTTAGCAGGAGAATATGATGAACAAACCTACCGATGGTCCCTCTTCCAACGAACACGCCAGTGGCAAGGATGAACTGGGCTTCGACCCGGATTCGCCGGATGTAGCCGACCCACAGGTCGATCCCATCGGCCCGGCTATTGCGCCGTTGGACAAAAAGGACGACGAGACAGCGAAAAAAAAGCCGCCCTACGATCCGTTGGGCGACTTGAAGCAATGAACCGAGCCCCGCCGTTATGCGGGGCTTTGTTTACCTGGGCGGCGACCAGCTGACGTCGCTGATACCGTATTTTTCCGCCCAGGGCCGGGTGGTCTTTTTCACCTGTTCGTGACCTACGCGGCCGATGCGGCTGACATGGGCAATGTCGGCATCGACGGCCGCCCAATGCCAGGCCTCGGCGTTGTTCATCACTTCGGCGCGCACCACGAAAGACTTGGGTTTACCGTGTAGCTGATAGTGGACGGTGTAGATTTTTGCGGTACTCATGCTGCCTCCCAATCTTGTTATAGATGGATAGGCCGGCGCTCCAAAAGGTTCATTCAAAATGACAACGCAGGCAGAGGCGCGGCATAGTGACGCTCTTGCCCTGCGCCCAAGGATCGCGCCATGCACACACTCACCGATAGCCGCCTGTACCTGCAACGCCTGGGCTATGCATCGCCACCGCCGCCCACCCTGCAAACCCTGCGAGACTTGCAACTGCGCCATGTGTGCAGCTTTGCCTTTGAAAGCCTGTCGACCTTGATGCATGCACCGGTACCCATCGACCTGCCCAGCGTTGAGCGCAAGGTGCTGCACGAGGGGCGCGGCGGCTATTGCTACGAGTTGAACCAGCTGTTCCTGGCACTCTTGCAGGAACTGGGCTTCGAGGCCCGTGGCATCACCGGGCGTGTGGTGATCGGCGGCCCACCAGACGCCCACACTGGGCGAACCCATCGCTTGAGCTTGGTGACCCTCGACGGCGTGCGCTATATCACCGATGTCGGTTTTGGCGGCATGGTGCCCAGCAGCCCGTTGCAACTGGACAACGACGCACCCCAGGCCACCGCTCATGAGCCTTATCGCCTGACGCTCAAACACGGCAGCTACACGCTGTGGGCGCAGGTGGGCGAGGAGTGGCGTGGCCTGTACGTGTTCGATCTGCAAACCCAGGCCGACATCGACTATGAAATCGGCAACTGGTATGTCTCCACGCACCCAGGCTCCCCGTTTGTAGGGCAGTTGAAAGCCGCGTTGCTTGCGCCTGGCAGGCGCCATACGTTGGCAAACGCCCGCTATGCGGTTCATTACCTGGATCGGCCCAGCGAGAAGCGCAAGCTGGAGAGTGCTGATGAGTTGCTGACGTTATTGCGCGACACCTTCGGCATTTGTTTGCCGGCTCAGCCGCAACTTCGCGAAGCGGTTGAGCACCTGATCAGGGCCGATCTCGAAGAGTATTGAGATAGAGCCTTCGCTGAACCGTTTTTTCTCCGTTTTGGTGCAAATCAGTTCGAACTTTTTGCAAACGCCAAGGTTCGAACCGATTCCTGAATACTTTGCCCACCTTAAAATGGAGATGTAAAACGATGTCCAAACTATTCGGAAAATTCATCAAGAACACCTCGTTGCTGGCCCTGGTGGCTGCGCCTGGCGTGGTGTTCGCAGCACCTTCCACCGACCCGATTTCCACGTTCGGGATCATGGGCAGCTACAACGACTTCAAACTTGAAGGCGGTAGCGAAAGCGACAAGGACCACATGCCCGAAGCCGGCCTGTTCTACAACTTCGGCAACAAGCTCACCGCCGAGTCGGGCTTTATCTACCAGGCCGGTATCGAAGCCAAGTACGGCGAAAAAAGCGATAACAAACTCAAGGAAGGCCAGGCCGACCTCGACCTCGGCTGGCGCGCCGCGCTGGACGCGCGCAACTTCGTCGATGTGATCGTGGGCGGTGGCTACACCTGGACCCGCTACGAGCCGGACACCAATGGCTACGACATGAAGCTCACCAATAAGTCGCCGTTTGCCAAGGCAGCCCTGGGCTACAACCACCAGTTCGATGACATGACCCTGCGCGTTGAAGCCGGCGCCCGTCGCACCATCGACGGTCGCGCCAAGCTCAAGGTGGACGGCGTTGGCAGCGATAGCGTGGACCTCAAGGACCGCACCAACCCTTACGCCGAAGTCAGCCTGCTGATGAACCAGAAGGGCGACCTGCCAGTGATGGCGGGCCTTTACTACACCCGCACCGAGTACAAGCTCGATAACGACTCCTATGTGGCCGACAACACCAAGCTCAAGCGTGATGAGTATGGTTTCAAGGTGGGTATCGCGTTCTGACGCTGTTTGCGCTGCAAAAACGCCCCGAATGCTCGGGGCGTTTTTTTTGCGGCTATTGCCGGTCAGCCCAATGCGGCAAGTTGCGCCACGGTTTCCGGAAAGCGCGCCACTAGTCGTATCAACGTGACAGCCTGCGCATTCGGCTTGGCCCGGCCTTGCTCCCAGTTCTCCAGGGTGCGGGTGTTGGTGCGCAGGTACATGGCGAATACCGAGCGGGACAGGTTGAGTTGCTGGCGTACGGCGATTACCTCGTCAGCGCTAAGTGGCGCCAGCTTGTTGAGGTGCGCTTTGTGGGTGCGCAGGGTGATTTTTCCCTGGCGTTCATCAGCCAGGGCGTCGAAGCCTTCGACCAGTTCGGAAAAGATTTCACGTTTCATGGTGTGTTCTCGCTTTGATTTCCCTGTCTAGCATGTGTTTAAGGGCTTTTTTATGTTGTGGCGTCAGGTCGTTCTGTTCGTGTTTGCCGTACAAAGTGAATAACCAGAATTGCGTACCGCCTGACCACCAGTAGTAAATGACCCGCAGGCCACCGCGCTTGCCTTTGTTTCGTCGCTCATCGACGAAGCGAACCTTTCTCAACCCGCCCGTTCCCTCGATCACGTCTCCCGCTTCTGGGTTTTTCATCAACTCCTGCTGAAAACCGTGAAAAAGCTCATCGCTCAGATAGTCCCTGCGATGCCGTTCGAATGCCGGCAGTTCGATAAATAGAGCATCCATGTTCTGTACGTAGCCTGCGTATAGTTTGGTGGCCCACTCTCTATGGGTCAAGCGCCCAAGCTGTGGGAACTTTCTTAAAACGCAAACACCTTAAGGCCGCATCCAGCGGGGTAGATGCCGGATGAGGAGGCAGATTGAAGAAGAAATTTCAGCGAGTAGGGAAGGGAAAAAGCCAAGCTACAGAAACGCAAAACGGCGCCCAAAGGCGCCGTTCTGTTTAGTGCATCAACCTAAGCGATCAAACGCCCAGCACCGCGTGCTGCACCAGGGTGAGCAACGGTTGTGGGTACACGCCCAGGAAGAACGCGAGCAGGGCGATAGCCAGCAGCATGACGCCGCCTGCCTTCTGTTCCCAATGCAGCTCGGCATCCACACGGCGCAGGTTTGGCTCGATCAGGTACAGGGTGACCATCACGCGCAGGTAGTAGAACACGCCGATGGCGCTGCCCAGTACCAGCGAGGCAACCAGCCACCATTCGTGGGCTTCGACACCGGTCGCGACGATGTAGAACTTGCCGATAAAGCCCGCCGTCAGCGGAATACCGGCCAACGACAGCATCATCACGGTGAGCACGGCGGTCAGGTACGGACGGCGCCAGAACAGGCCGCGGTATTCGTACAGGGCGTCGGCGTCACGGCCTTTATACGGCGACGACATCAAGGTGATGACGCCGAACGCACCCAGGCTGGTGATCACGTAGGTGACCAGGTACACGCCAATGGCTTCCACGGCCAGGCCTTTGCTCGCCACCAGGGCGATCAGCAGGTAGCCGAAGTGGGCGATAGACGAGTAACCCAGCAGACGCTTGAGGTTGTTCTGGGTCAGGGCCAGCAGGTTACCGAACAGGATCGACGCAATGGCGATCACCATCAGCACGTTGCTCAGCACGCCGGTGTTGGCGGCAGGGGAGATCTGGAACAGACGCACCATCACTGCAAACACGGCCACTTTCGACGCAGTCGCCAGGAACGCGGCCACCGGCGCCGGGGCGCCTTCGTACACGTCCGGGGTCCACAGGTGGAACGGCACCAGCGACAGCTTGAACGCCAGGCCGATCAGCATCATCGCCAGGCCCAACTGGGCAATCGGCGCCGGGCTGTTGGTGGCGGCCAGCGCGTGGCCGATACCGGTGAAGCTCAGGCTGCCGGCTTCGGCGTAGAGCAGGGCCATACCGAACAACAGGAACGCGGAACCGGCGGCCGACAGCACCATGTACTTGATGCCGGCTTCCAGGGAGCGCTTGTTGAAGAAGGCGTAGGCCACCAGGCCGTAGGTCGGGATCGACAGCAGTTCCAGGCCGATGAACAGGCCCGCCAGGTGCTGCGCGCTGACCAGCACGATACCGCCGGCCGCAGCCAGCAGGATCAGCAGGTACAGCTCTTCGCGGTTGCCCGGGTAGCCGGTGCCGCCTTCGCCGAGGTAGGCGTGGGCGAGGGTGACGCAGGCCAGGGTCGCCACCAGGATCAGGGCGATGTACAGCAGCGCGAAGTCATCGACCATCATCAATGGCGTGACTGCCAGTGGCGCGACCTTGAGGGCCGGGATGATCGACAGCAGGGCCAGGTTCAACCCGGCGCAGGACAGCAGGAACGTTTGCGAGTGATTGCGGCGCCAGGCGATTGCCAGCATCACCACCACGATGGTGAGGCTGGTAATCAGCAGCGGCGCAAGCGCGATAAAGTGTTGGATCGTGAATTCCATAGCGCTCTTACCGGGCCGAAGCGAGTTGAGAGAAGGCGGTGCCGAACCACTGCTGCACGCCATGCATCGTTGCGGCAGAGGTGTCCAGGAACGGTTGCGGGTACACGCCGATGAAGATCAGCAACACCGCAAGGCCGAGCACCATGATCAGTTCGCGCGCATCCATCCCTTGCAGGACGGTGTCGGACTTGGCCGGGCCGAAATAGGCGCGGTGGATCATGATCAGCGAGTAGACCGAACCGAACACCAGGCCGGAGGTGGCGATGGCGCTGATCCACGGCGTCTGCACAAAGGCACCCATCAGGATCAGGAACTCGCCGATGAAGTTACCGGTACCCGGCAAGCCCAGCGACGCGGCGGCAAAGAACAGGCTGATCGCCGGCAGGTAAGCGATGCGCGACCACACGCCACCCATTTCACGCATGTCACGGGTGTGCAGGCGCTCGTACAGCTGACCACTGAGGATAAAGAGGGCAGCGGCCGAAACACCGTGGGCCAACATCTGGATCACCGCACCCTGCAGCGCCAGTTGGCTGCCGGAGTAGATACCGATCAGTACGAAACCCATGTGGGAAACGGACGAGAAGGCAATCAGACGCTTGATGTCGGTTTGCGCGAAAGCCAGGAACGCACCGTAGAAGATCCCGATCAGACCCAGGGTCATGGCAATCGGCGCGAATTCGGCCGAAGCATTCGGGAACAGCGGCAGGGCGAAACGCAGCAGGCCGTAGGCAGCGGTCTTCAACAGGATACCGGCCAGGTCCACGGAACCGGCAGTCGGCGCCTGGGCGTGAGCGTCAGGCAACCAGGAGTGGAACGGCACCACCGGCAGCTTCACCGCGAAGGCGATGAAGAAGCCCAGCATCAGCACGTACTCGGTGGTCAACGACATCTTGGTCTTCAACAGATCGGCGTAGTTGAAGGTAATCACGCCGGTGTTGTTGAAGTTCACCAGTACCAAGCCCAGGATCGCCACCAACATGATCAGGCCGGAAGCCTGAGTGAAGATGAAGAACTTGGTCGCCGCGTAGATCCGGGTTTTCTTGCCGTCCGAAGAACTGTGACCCCAGAGCGCGATGAGGAAGTACATCGGCACCAGCATCATTTCCCAGAAGAAGAAGAACATGAACAGGTCCAGCGCCAGGAACACGCCGACAACGCCGCCCAGGATCCACATCAGGTTCAGGTGGAAGAAGCCCACGTGACGCTGGATCTCTTTCCAGGAGCAGAGTACCGAGAGGATACCCAGCAGGCCGGTCAGCAGGATCATCAACAGCGACAGGCCGTCGAGGGCCAGGTGCACATTGATGCCGAAGCGCTGGATCCACACGTGCTTGAATTCAAGCGCGAAGGTGGGATCGACGCCCGGTGCCGGAGCGAATGAATAGTCACCATGGGCCCACAGCCAGAGGCCGAGCGCGAGTTCCAGGGACATGGTCAGCAACGCAATCCAGCGGGGGAGGGTGGCGCCGAAGCGTTCACCCATCCAGCAGAGCAGGCCGCCGATAAAGGGGATCAGGATTAGCCAGGGCAGAATCATGACGGGCTCGTTTCCTTTCGCAAGTTCGCAAAGTACGCAGTGCACTTAAACATAGTCAGACCGCTACCACGACGATGGCGCCGATCACCAGAACGGCACCCGCCGCCATGGACGCTGCATACCAACGCAATTGGCCGGTCTCGCTGCGGCTCAGGGCGGTGTGACCGGCCTTGGCGGCACGCGGGATCAAACCGATGGTCTGGTCGAGCGGGTCTTTGCGCAGCACGTGGCTGATCGCAAGGTAAGGTTTGACGAACAGTTTGTCGTAGATCCAATCGAAGCCCCAGGCAGCGAACCACCAGGCCGACAGGAAGCGACCAATGCCACTGTTGGCCACGGCAGTCACGAAGCGACGCTTGCCGAGGAACAGCAGAGCCGCCAGCAGGATACCGGCGATGGCGATGGCGCCCGAGGCGATTTCCAGGCTGTGCTGGGCTTCGCCGCCGGCATGGCCGACGCTTTGTGGCAATACACCGTGCAGTGGCGGGGTGATCATCGCACCGACGAAGGTCGACAGGATGATCAGCACCGACAGTGGCAACCAATGGGAGATGCCGTGGCCTGCGTGCGCTTCGGTCTTGGCTTCACCGTGGAAGGTGATGAAGATCAGGCGGAAGGTGTACAGCGAGGTCATGAACGCACCTACCAGGCCTGCGTACAGCAGGTTCTGGTTACCGCTGGCGAAAGCTTCCCAGAGGATTTCGTCCTTGGAGTAGAAGCCTGCGGTTACCAGCGGCAGGGCGGCCAGGGCGGCACCACCGACGATGAAGCTGGCGTAGGCCAGTGGCAGTTTCTTCCACAGGCCGCCCATCTTGAAGATGTTCTGCTCGTGGTGGCAGGCCACGATCACCGCACCGGAGGCGAGGAACAGCAGGGCCTTGAAGAACGCGTGGGTCATCAGGTGGAAGATCGCCGCGTCCCAGGCGCCGACGCCCAGGGCCAGGAACATGTAGCCGATCTGGCTCATGGTCGAGTAGGCGAGGATACGCTTGATGTCGGTCTGCACCAGCGCGGCGAAGCCGGCCAGTACCAGGGTCACGCCGCCGACGATACCCACCAGGTGCAGGATGTCCGGCGCCAGGGTGAACAGGCCGTGGGTACGGGCGATCAGGTAGACACCGGCGGTTACCATGGTGGCGGCGTGGATCAGTGCCGATACCGGGGTAGGACCGGCCATTGCATCCGCCAGCCAGGTTTGCAGCGGCAGTTGCGCAGATTTACCCACGGCGCCACCCAGCAGCATCAGGGTAGCCAGGGTGATCCAGAAGTCGCCGACCTGGAATTTCTGCGGTGCCAGCACCAGCAGTTCCTGGATGTTCAGCGTGCCCACCTGTTGGAACAGGATGAACAGGCCGATGGCCATGAACACGTCGCCGATGCGGGTGACGATAAACGCCTTGAGTGCTGCGTTACCGTTGTTGCGATTGCTGTAGTAGAAACCGATCAACAGGTACGAGCACAGGCCCACGCCTTCCCAGCCGAAGTACAGGAACAACAGGTTATCGCCCAGCACCAGGAACAGCATGCTGGCGATAAACAGGTTGGTGTACGAGAAGAAGCGCGAGTAGCCCGCTTCACCGCGCATGTACCAGGACGCGAACAGGTGGATCAGGAAGCCCACACCCACCACCACGCCGAGCATGGTGATCGACAGGCCGTCGATGTAGAGGGCGAAGTTGGGCTTGAAGCCCTCGACCGCCATCCACTGCCACAGCACCAGGGTGTAGTGACCACCTTCGGGCGGCGCCACGTTGAATTGCCAGATGACGTAGGCGGCCACGATGGCCGACAGGCCGATGGAGCCCACGCCGATCAGGGCCGAGAGGTTCTCCGACCAGCGCCCGCGAGAGAACGACAGCAGCAGGAAACCGATCAGGGGGAATACGAAAGTCAGAAAGATCATGTTCATCCGCGCATCTCACTGGCAGCGTCGATATCAAGCGTGTGGAAGCGACGATACAGCTGCAGCAGGATCGCCAGGCCAATACTGGCTTCGGCGGCTGCCAGGCTGATCACCAGGATGAACATCACTTGCCCATCCGGCTGGCCCCAACGTGCGCCTGCCACGATGAACGCCAGTGCCGCAGCGTTCATCATGATTTCCAGGCTCATCAACACGAACAGAATGTTACGGCGAACCATCAGGCCGACCAGGCCAAGGCAGAACAGGATGCCGGCGACCGCCAGACCATGCTCCAAAGGGATAGCAGGCATCGTCATTGCTCCTTGGCTTCGTTGCGGCCCAAGTGGAAGGCAGTGATGGCTGCGGCGAGCAGCAGCATCGAAGCCAGTTCGACCACCAGCAGGTACGGGCCGAACAGGCTGATGCCCACGGCTTTCGCGTCTACGGTGGTGTGGCCGATGGCCTGGCCGCTCTGGTGAGCGAACAGCACATACAGCAGTTCACCCAGCAGCAGGGCTGCGAGGACAACCGGGCCGAGCCAGATGCCGGGCTTGAGCCAGACGCGCTCCTGGGCGACCGAAGCCGGCCCCAGGTTGAGCATCATCACCACAAACACGAACAGCACCATGATGGCGCCGGCGTAGGCGATCACTTCCAGCACACCGGCGAACGGTGCGCCGAGGCTGAAAAAGGTCATGGCCACGGCGATCAGCGAAATGATCAGGTAGAGCAGGGCGTGCACGGGGTTAGTGTTGGTGATCACGCGAAGCGTGGACACCACTGCAATACCCGATGCGAAATAGAAAGCGAATTCCATCTTTCTTCCTTAAGGCAGCAAGCTCTTCACGTTGATCGGCTCGGCTTCGTTTTGTGCGGCGCCTTTTGGCTTACCGGCAACGGCCATACCTGCAACACGATAGAAGTTGTAATCAGGGTTTTTACCGGGACCAGAGATCAAAAGATCTTCTTTCTCGTACACCAGGTCCTGACGTTTGAACTCGGCCATCTCGAAATCCGGCGTCAGCTGGATCGCGGTGGTCGGGCAAGCTTCCTCGCAGAGGCCGCAGAAAATGCAGCGCGAGAAGTTGATGCGGAAGAAGTCCGGGTACCAGCGACCATCTTCGGTTTCAGCTTTCTGCAGGGAAATGCAACCCACCGGGCACGCCACGGCGCACAGGTTGCAGGCTACGCAACGCTCTTCGCCGTCGGGGTCGCGGGTCAGTACGATGCGGCCGCGATAGCGCGGCGGCAGGTACACCGCTTCTTCGGGGTATTGCAGGGTGTCGCGTTTGCGAAAGCCGTGACCGAACACCATCACCAGGCTTCGCAACTGGGTACCGGTACCCTTAACGATGTCGCCAATATATTTGAACATGGGTCAAATCCTCACTGAACCGCGGCAGCGGGCGTGTTCAACAACACGACGGCAGCCGTCACCAGCAAATTGATCAGGGTCAGCGGCAGGCAGAATCTCCAGCTGAAATCCATCACCTGGTCATAGCGCGGGCGCGGAATCGAGGCGCGCAGCAGGATGAACAGCATGATGAAGAACGCGGTCTTCAGGAAGAACCAGAAGAAGGCCAACTGCGGCAGGATGCCGAACGGACCGTGCCAGCCGCCGAAGAACAGCGTGACCAGCAGGGCCGAGATCAAGATGATGCCGATGTACTCACCGACGAAGAACATGCCCCACTTCATACCGGCATATTCAATGTGGTAACCGTCGGCCAGTTCCTGTTCCGCTTCCGGCTGGTCGAAGGGGTGACGGTGAGTCACGGCCACGCCAGCGATGAAGAAGGTGCAGAAGCCGAAGAACTGCGGAATGATGAACCACAGGTTCTGCGCCTGGTACTCGACGATGTCGCGCATGTTGAACGAGCCAACCTGCACCACGATGCCCATCAGTGCCAACCCCATGAACACTTCATAGGATACGGTTTGGGCCGAGGCACGCAAGCTGCCCAGCAGGGCGAACTTGTTGTTGCTCGACCAACCGGCGAACAGCACCGCGTATACCGACAAACCGGCCATGGCGAAGAAGAACAGCAAACCGATGTTCAGGTCCGCCACGCCCCAGGTCGGGGTGATCGGGATGATCGCAAACGCAATCAGCAAGGCGCTCATGGCTACCACCGGTGCCAGGGTGAAGATCACCTTGTCGGCAAACGGCGGGGTCCAGTCTTCCTTGAAGAACATTTTCAGCATGTCGGCAGCGATCTGGAACATGCCGAACGGGCCAACGCGGTTCGGACCGTAACGGTCCTGCCACCAGCCCAGCAGGCGACGTTCGACGAAGCTGAGCAGGGCGCCCGCGACGACCACGGCCAACAGGATCACGATGGCCTTGACCACCGAGATGATCACGTCAATTACTTCCGGCGTGAACCAAGTCATTGCGCTGCCTCCTGCAGACCGTCAACGGTTTTGCCGAAAATGGCAGGCGGAATACCGGCGATGCCTTTAGGCAGTGCAACCAGGCCGGCACCCAACTCATCGTTGATACGCAGCGGCAGACGCAAGGTCTGGCCGGCCACGTTGAGGCTGAGCAGGGCACCGTCGTTGACGCCCAGGCGGTCGGCTTCGGACCTGGCGACGGACACGTAAGCGGCAGGAATACGCTCTTGAACCGGCGCGGCCTTGGAAGAGGTTTCTTCGCTGCCGAACAGGTGGAAGAACGGCACAACCTGCCAGGTGCCCGGCGCCGGGTTGAACGGACGCGGTACCGCAGCGAACCAGTTCAGCGAGTCACCGCTGGTTTCGATCAGGCGAGTGCCCGGGTCGCCAGCGCGGATGTGACCACCGACTTCGTCCTGGAACTTGTTCCAGGCTTGCGGCGAGTTCCAGCCCGGCGACCAGGCAAACGGCACCTGCTGACGGGGTTCGGCCGAACCCGAATAACCTTCCATGGAGAAGGCAAACGCGGTGTCGTTGTCTTGCGGGGTACGTGGCTCGTGCACGCTGATGTCAGCACGCATGGCGGTACGACCGGAGTAACGCAGCGGCTCACGTGCCAGTTTCAGGCCCTTGATGCGGAACGCGGCAGAAGGCGCGGCATCCACGATACGAGCAAGCTGCGGCGCGCTGGCGGCGGTGGCAGCGGTCACGTGGTCGAGTTGGGTCCAGTCGATCGGCTGGTTCAGCAGGGTGGCGCGCAGGGCATGCAGCCAGCGCCAGCCTTCGTGCACCAGGATGCTGGCGTCCATGTACTTCGGATCGAACACCTGGAAGAAGCGCTGGGCGCGGCCTTCCTGGCTGACCAGTGTGCCGTCGCCTTCGGCGAAGGTGGCGGCTGGCAGTACCAGGTCGGCGCGGTCGCTGGTGGCGGTCTTCTGGTGGTCGGCGACGATCAGCACCTTGGCAGCATCCAGTGCAGCGTCAACCTTGGCGGCAGCGGTGCGGGTGTACAGGTCGTTTTCCAGCACCACGATGGCGTCGGCGTTGCCGTCGGTCACTGCTTGCAGCGCTGCGTCCACGGACTCGCCACCGAGCATTGCCAGGCCCAGGCTGTTGGCTTCCGGCACCACCAGGCTGATGGAGCCATTTTTGTCGCGCAGCTTAAGGGCCTTGGCGATGTTGGCGGCGGCTTCGATCAGCGCCTTGGAACCCAACGAGGTACCGGCAATGATCAGCGGGCGCTTGGCCGCCAGCAGGGCGTCGGCAATGCGCTGAGCCAACTCGACAGCTTCGGCGTCCAGGCCTTCAACGGCGGGTGCGCTGGCGTCGAGGGCGTGGGCCACGGCGAAACCGAGGCGCGCCAGGTCGTCCGGCGCGGCGTGTACGCATTCTTCAGCGATGTCGTCGAGCTTGGTTTCAGCCAGGGAAGCGATAAACAGCGGGTTCAGCGCGTGCTGGCCGATGTTCTTCACGGCGGCGTCAAGCCAAGGCTGTACGCGCATGGCGTCGGCCATTTCTTCGGCCTTGCCTTTGACCGACTGACGCAGCGACAGCGCGATGCGTGCAGCGGTCTGGGTCAGGTCTTCACCGAGTACGAAGATCGCATCGTGGTCTTCGATGTCGCGCATGTTCGGCACTGGCAGCGGGCTGTCGTTCAGCACTTGCAGGACCAGGCGGATGCGCTCCAGCTCGCCCGCTTCGATACCGCAGTAGAAGTGCTCGGCACCCACCAGTTCACGCAAGGCGAAGTTGCTTTCGAGGCTGGCACGTGGCGAACCGATACCGACGATAGTGCGCCCGCGCAACAGGTCGGCGGCTTTATCCAGCGCGGCGTCCAGGCTCAGCTTGGCGCCATCGGCCAGCAGCGGCTGGCGCGGACGGTCTTCGCGGTTGACGTAGCCGTAGCCGAAGCGGCCACGGTCGCACAGGAAGTACTGGTTGACCGAACCGTTGAAGCGGTTTTCGATACGGCGCAATTCACCGTAGCGCTCGCCCGGGGAGATGTTGCAACCGCTGGAGCAGCCATGGCAAATGCTCGGCGCAAATTGCATGTCCCACTTGCGGTTGTAGCGCTCGGAGTGGGTCTTGTCGGTGAACACACCGGTCGGGCAGACCTCGGTGAGGTTGCCGGAGAATTCGCTTTCGAGCACGCCGTCTTCAACGCGACCGAAGTACACGTTGTCGTGGGCGCCGAATACGCCGAGGTCGGTGCCGCCGGCGTAGTCCTTGTAGAAGCGCACGCAGCGGTAGCAGGCGATGCAGCGGTTCATTTCGTGGGAAATGAACGGGCCGAGGTCCTGGTTCTGGTGGGTACGCTTGGTGAAGCGATAGCGGCGCTCGTTGTGGCCGGTCATCACCGTCATGTCTTGCAGGTGGCAGTGACCGCCTTCCTCACAGACCGGGCAGTCGTGGGGGTGGTTGGTCATCAGCCATTCGACAACGCTGGCGCGGAACGCCTTGGACTCTTCATCGTCGATGGAGATCCAGGTGTTGTCGGTGGCTGGGGTCATGCAGGACATGACGATACGACCACGGGTGTCGTTTTCGTCGGTGTATTGCTTGACCGCACACTGGCGACAGGCACCGACGCTACCGAGAGCGGGGTGCCAGCAGAAATACGGGATGTCGAGGCCGAGTGACAGACATGCCTGTAACAGGTTGTCCGCCCCATCGACTTCGAGCGCTTTGCCGTCTACGTGGATAGTGGCCATGGTTCAAAGTTCTTCGTTGGCCCGTTGTCAGCGGGCGTGGCTAATGGAATCTTGTTATTCATGTGCATCTACACAGCCTTTACGGCGTCAGCACATGAGCAGGCGAAGGGCACGGACCCTTCGCCTGTTTAAGCGTTACGCGCCGACTACGATCGGCTTTGCCAGAGGCGGGACGGCGGCGCTGGTGGGCGCGATGCCGGCTTCGAACTCCGAGCGGAAGTATTTGATTGCGCTGCCCAATGGCTCCACGGCGCCCGGTGCGTGAGCACAGAAAGTCTTGCCTGGGCCGAGGAAACCGACCAGGCCCAGCAGGGTTTCGATATCACCCTCGCGGCCTTCGCCATTTTCCAGGGCCATCAGCAGCTTGACGCTCCACGGCAAACCGTCGCGGCAGGGGGTGCAGAAACCGCAGGACTCGCGGGCGAAGAACTGCTCCATGTTGCGCAGCAACGAGACCATGTTCACCGTGTTGTCCACCGCCATCGCCAGGCCGGTACCCATCCGGGTGCCCACCTTGCCGATGCCGCCGGCATACATTTGTGCATCCAGATGCTCAGGGAGCAGGAAACCGGTGCCGGCGCCACCTGGCTGCCAGGCTTTCAAGGTGTAGCCGTCGCGCATGCCGCCGGCGTAGTCCTCGAACAGCTCGCGCGCGGTCACGCCAAACGGCAGTTCCCACAGGCCAGGGTTCTTGACCTTGCCGGAGAAACCCATGAGCTTGGTGCCCATGTCTTCGCTGCCTTCGCGGGCCAGGGATTTGTACCAGTCCACGCCGTCGGCGATGATCGCCGGCACGTTGCACAGGGTCTCGACGTTGTTCACGCAGGTCGGCTTGCCCCATACGCCGACGGCGGCGGGGAAGGGCGGCTTGGAGCGCGGGTTGGCGCGGCGGCCTTCGAGGGAGTTGATCAGTGCGGTTTCTTCACCGCAGATATAACGCCCGGCCCCGGTGTGCACGAACAGTTCGAAGTCGAAACCGGAACCGAGGATGTTCTTGCCCAGCAGGCCGGCGGCCTTGGCTTCTTCCACGGCACGGTTGAGGTGCTTGGCGGCGGTGGTGTACTCGCCACGCAGGAAGATATAGCCACGGTAGGTCTTGAGCGCACGGGCGCTGATCAACATGCCTTCGATCAGCAGATGGGGCAGTTGCTCCATCAACATGCGGTCTTTCCAGGTGTTGGGCTCCATCTCATCCGCGTTGCACAGCAGGTAACGGATGTTGATGGATTCGTCTTTGGGCATCAGGCCCCACTTCACGCCGGTAGGGAAGCCCGCACCGCCGCGGCCCTTGAGGCCGGCGTCCTTCACGGTCTGGACGATATCGTCCTGGGCCATGTCGGCGAAGGCTTTGCGCGCAGCCGCGTAGCCGTTCTTGGCCTGGTACTCGTCGAGCCATACCGGCTCGCCGTCGTCACGCAGGCGCCAGGTGAGGGGGTGAGTCTCGGCCGAACGCTTGATCAGGTTGGCCGGGCCGAAGGAAGTCAGGGTCATGGGTAGCCCTCGAGCAATTGGGTGACGCCAGCGGGCTGTACGTCACCGAATGTGTCGTCGTCGATCATCAAAGCCGGCGCCTTGTCGCAGTTGCCCAGGCAGCACACCGGCAGCAGGGTGAAGCGGCCGTCCGCGGTGGTCTGGCCGAGGCCGATGCCCAGTTTGTTCTGGATCTCGCTGACCACGGACTCATGGCCACCGATGTAGCAGACCATGCTGTCGCACACGCGAATGATGTGACGGCCCACCGGCTGGCGGAAGATCTGGCTGTAGAACGTGGCCACGCCTTCAACGTCGCTGGCGGGAATGCCGAGGATCTCGCCGATGGCGTAGAGGGCGCCGTCGGGCACCCAGCCACGTTCTTTCTGGACGATCTTCAGGGCTTCGATAGACGCCGCGCGCGGGTCTTCGTAGTGATGCAGCTCGTGCTCGATGGCCGAGCGCTCGGTTTCACTCAAGGTGAAACGGTCTGTCTGGATAAGCGTGCTGTTCATGCTTAGCGGTCCACGTCGGCCATAACGAAATCGATACTACCCAGGTACGCAATCAAGTCCGCGACCATCTCGCCTTTGATCACCGAAGGGATCTGCTGCAAGTGGGCAAAACTTGGGGTACGAATCCGGGTGCGGTAGCTCATGGTGCCGCCATCGCTCGTCAGGTAATAACTGTTGATACCCTTGGTCGCTTCGATCATCTGGAAGGATTCGTTGGCCGGCATCACCGGGCCCCACGAAACCTGCAGGAAGTGCGTGATCAGGGTTTCGATGTGTTGCAGCGTGCGCTCTTTGGGCGGCGGCGTGGTCAGCGGGTGATCCGCCTTGTACGGGCCGGCCGGCATGTTGCGCATGCACTGCTCGATGATCTTCAGGCTCTGGCGCATTTCTTCGACGCGCACGATGCAACGGTCGTAGGCATCGCCATTGGCCGCCAGCGGTACTTCGAACTCGAAGTTCTCGTAGCCGGAGTACGGGCGCGCTTTACGCAGGTCGAAGTCGCAACCGGTGGAACGCAGGCCGGCACCGGTGACGCCCCATTCCAGGGCCTCTTTGGTGTTGTACTGCGCGACGCCGATGGTGCGGCCTTTGAGGATGCTGTTGTCCAGGGCGGCTTTCTGGTACTCGTCCAGGCGCTTGGGCATCCAGTCGATGAATTCCTTGACCAGGCGTTCCCAGCCGTTCGGCAGGTCGTGGGCCACGCCGCCGATGCGGTACCAGGCCGGGTGCAGGCGGAAACCGGTGATGGCTTCGATGACCTTGTAGGCGCGCTGACGGTCGGTGAAGGTGAAGAACACCGGGGTCATGGCGCCGACGTCCTGGATATAGGTACCCAGGAACAGCAGGTGGCTGGTGATGCGGAAGAACTCGGCCATCATGATGCGGATGGTGTCGACGCGGTCCGGCACCTTGATGCCGGCCAGCTTCTCGACCGAGAGCACGTACGGCAGGTTGTTCATCACGCCGCCGAGGTAGTCGATACGGTCGGTGTACGGGATGAAGCTGTGCCAGGACTGGCGCTCGGCCATCTTCTCGGCGCCACGGTGGTGGTAGCCGATGTCCGGGACGCAGTCGACGATCTCTTCGCCGTCCAGTTGCAGGATGATACGGAAGGCACCGTGAGCCGAAGGGTGGTTCGGGCCCAGGTTGAGGAACATGTAGTCCTCGTTGGTGCCGGAACGCTTCATGCCCCAGTCTTCGGGGCGGAAGCGCGCCGCCTCTTCTTCTAGCTGCTGCTTGGCCAGGTTGAGGCTGAACGGGTCGAATTCGGTGGCGCGGGCAGGGAAGTCCTTGCGCAGCGGGTGACCTTCCCAGGTCGGCGGCATCATGATGCGCGTCAGGTGCGGGTGGCCCGGGAAGTCGATACCGAACATGTCCCAGACTTCACGCTCGTACCAGCTGGCGTTCGGCCAGATACCGGTCACGGTCGGGATGCTCAGGTCGCTCTCGCTCAGCGCAACCTTGATCATCACGTCGCTGTTACGTTCCAGCGACATCAGGTGGTAGAACACGGTGAAATCGGCGCCGCTCGGCAGGCCCTGGCGCTTGGTGCGCAGACGCTCGTCCACGCCATGCAGGTCATAGAGCATGACGTACGGCTTGGGCAGGTTGCGCAGGAAGGTCAGGACTTCGACGAGCCTGGCACGCGCCACCCACAGCACCGGCATACCGGTGCGTGTGGCCTGGGCGGTGAAGGCGTCAGGGCCAAAACGGTTATTGAGTTCGACAACCACATCCTGGTCGTCTGCCTTGTAAGGCGGGATGTACAGAGCACTGCCTGTAGTCATGGTTTTTTATCGCTTTCGGTCAACGTAAAGAATGAAGCCAGGTTTTCGTTCTATAAAAGAAGCGGTGCTGGATCAGACTTCGTCGGGGCTGCGCAGGTTGGTGACTGCGATTCGCTGTTCGCGGCGCTGTTCCTTTTGAGACGGCATCTCGGCGCGATAAACGCCTTGATCACCGACCACCCAGGACAGTGGGCGACGCTCCTTGCCAATCGATTCCTGCAACAGCATCAAGCCTTGCAGGAACGCTTCGGGACGGGGCGGGCAGCCAGGCACGTAGACGTCCACGGGCAGGAACTTGTCCACCCCTTGAACGACCGAGTAGATGTCGTACATGCCACCGGAGTTGGCGCACGAACCCATGGAGATAACCCATTTCGGCTCGAGCATTTGCTCATAGAGACGCTGGATGATCGGCGCCATCTTGATGAAGCAGGTACCGGCGATAACCATGAAATCCGCCTGGCGCGGCGAGGCCCGGATAACTTCGGCGCCAAAGCGCGCAATGTCGTGGGGCGCCGTGAAGGCGGTGGTCATTTCCACGTAGCAGCACGAAAGGCCGAAGTTGTACGGCCACAGGGAGTTTTTACGCCCCCAGTTGACCGCGCCACTCAGCACGTCTTCCAGCTTGCCCATGTAGATGTTTTTGTGGACTTGGTCTTCTAACGGGTCGGAAACGGTTTCCCGTTCGCCGATAGGGTACTGCTCGTTAGGAGCATCCGGGTCGATCCTGGTGAGATTGTATTGCATTGCCAAAGCCTCATTGTTTCAGCTTCGCTTGCCGCTTGCGACGAGCTTCCGGAGCCCAGTCAAGGGCGCCCACTCGGAACAGGTAGACAAGACCTGCCAACAGAATTGCTATGAAAACGAGAGCTTCGACGAATCCGGTCCAGCCGCTTTCGCGGACGGACACAGACCATGCAAAGAGAAAGAGGGCTTCGATATCGAAGATCACGAACAACATCGCGACCAGATAGAATTTGGCTGAGAGCCGCAAGCGGGCGCCACCTGTAGGCAGCATGCCGGATTCGAACGGTTCGTTTTTGCTGCGGCCCCAGGCTTTTGACCCGAGGAGGCTGGACACGCCGAGCATGAAGGCGCAGAGGCCTACAACACCGAGAAGGAAAATGGCAAAGCCCCAGTTGTGGGCCATGAGTCCTGTCGCGTCGGTCATGCTGGAAATCCTTAACAGAGAGCAAAGGTCTCTGAGCTCGAAAAAGTAACGATGCAGTGACGATATGTCGCACTGCAATCAATCGCGGTGATTTTATGGCTAAACACCGGGCAAGTAAAATTCCCAGGGCGAAATTATTCGGTGGAATAAGCACATAGTGCACCTTCTTGGGGCTGTAGCCCTTGTGGTGTGGGCATTAGCGGGCTTTTCATCAATTATGTTTTGTTTAAGCTGTAACGAAGTTTTCGGGCGCCAAATGATAATGAATATTGTTTGCAGGGGGTGTAAGCGAGTGTTTCTCATGTGGCGCGGGAAGTTACCGTTACTTGCTTGAGTGTCGCTTAGTTGTCGCAACGGTTCTTTTAACCGATCGGATGTGCGCGGATACCGCTCTGGATCAATGTTTTTAGTAAAAAACTATGGATAGGGCGCGGTCAATGTGGGAGCTGGCTTGCCTGCGATGGCGGCGGATCAGCTGAAACACCTGCCTCTGACCCACCGCCATCGCAGGCAAGCCAGCTCCCACCATTGATTTTCGGTGATTCCCAGGCAAAAAAACGCCCCGAACCAGTCGGGGCGTGATTGTTGCGCGGCACTGTGGTTAGGTCTTCCGTGGGGCCGCAGTGGCCGTGTACGCGGTACTTAGTGGAACTGCTCTTCTTCGGTCGAACCGGTCAGCGCGGTCACGGACGAGGTGCCGCCCTGGATCACGGTGGTCATGTCGTCGAAGTAACCGGTGCCCACTTCCTGCTGGTGCGCCACAAAGGTGTAACCCTTGGCGGCGTCAGCGAATTCCTGCTCCTGCAGCTTCACGTAGGCCGTCATGTCGTTGCGGGCGTAGTCGTGCGCCAGGTTGAACATGCTGTGCCACATGTTGTGAATGCCGGCCAGGGTGATGAACTGGTGCTTGTAGCCCATGGCCGACAGCTCACGCTGGAACTTGGCGATGGTCGCGTCGTCCAGGTTCTTCTTCCAGTTGAAAGAAGGCGAGCAGTTGTAGGACAGCAGTTGGTCCGGGTATTCCTTCTTGATCGCTTCGGCGAAACGACGGGCTTCGTCCAGGTCCGGCTTGGCGGTTTCGCACCAGATCAGGTCGGCGTACGGCGCGTAGGCCAGGCCACGGGCGATTGCCTGGTCGAGGCCGGCGCGCACTTTATAGAAGCCTTCCTGGGTACGCTCGCCGGTAACGAATGGTTGGTCGTACGGGTCGCAGTCCGAGGTCAGCAAGTCTGCCGCGTTGGCGTCGGTACGGGCCAGGATGATGGTCGGTGTGCCGGCAACGTCAGCGGCCAGGCGGGCAGCGGTCAGCTTCTGCACGGCTTCCTGGGTCGGTACCAGTACCTTGCCGCCCATGTGGCCGCATTTTTTCACCGAAGCCAGCTGGTCTTCGAAGTGCACGCCGGCAGCGCCTGCCTCGATCATGCTCTTCATCAGCTCGTAGGCGTTGAGTACGCCGCCGAAACCGGCTTCGGCATCAGCCACGATTGGCGCGAAGTAGTCGATGTAGCCTTCATCACCAGGGTTCTTGCCGGCTTTCCACTGGATCTGGTCGGCGCGACGGAACGAGTTGTTGATGCGCTTGACCACGGTTGGCACCGAGTCCACCGGGTACAGCGATTGGTCGGGGTACATGGATTCAGCGGAGTTGTTGTCCGCTGCCACTTGCCAGCCGGACAGGTAGATCGCCTGGATACCGGCTTTTACCTGCTGAACTGCCTGGCCGCCAGTGAGGGCGCCCATGCAGTTGACGAAATCTTTGTCGGGACGGAAAGAAGGCTTGGCACCTTGGGTGACCAGGTTCCACAGCTTCTCGGCGCCGAGTTTTGCAAAGGTGTGCTCAGGTTGGACCGAGCCACGCAGGCGGACGACGTCAGCAGCGGAATAAGCGCGGGTCACGCCTTTCCAGCGTGGGTTTTCAGCCCAGTCTTTTTCAAGGGCTGCAATTTGCTGTTCGCGTGTCAGTGCCATGGGGAAAAACCTCGTCGCGTCTTGTTTGAAGTATCCGTTTGCCAGCCCGGCATTCGTTGCCTGGGTAGGGTTGCTCGCTGACCAGAAGCTTTGGTGTTCAAGTCAAATCTGACGGAGGTAGGCGACGGTATGAACGATGGGGCTCAAGGGGGAGTTGAGCAGGTAAAGGCAAACTGCGAACGGTCTTCGGGCGTCGTGGGCCTTTGTACGATCCATCAGTGTGTAGCCGGGTTACCTGGTTGGCTTCCGTCCCTCGGGACAACTTCGTTCCAGTCGCAACCAACGTCAAACACACCTTGTGGGCGGTACAGACACGAATCGGCTCAGGTGGGTAGCTTAGAGCGGCGATCCGAAGGCCCTTGCCAGGGCCCCTGATTAGCGGGAGCGAGGCCATCATGCCCATGCTTTTTTGGCTCGTCAAATGGTTTGTAGTGCTTTTTTTCAGGCACTACATCTTTGGTCTAATGCGACTTGCCAGTCAGTTTTTGGTGCCTCAGTTCAGGGTGTCGACCTTGACCCGCAAAGTCAGGTCATCGCGGCCCTGAGTAGAGTAGCTGCGGGTTGTAGAGGATTTGTCCGCCTGGGTTTCACGATTGATGCCGGCCAGGGGGATCCATTCGCCCAGGCGGCCGCTGACGGTTGTGTCGGTGCTTTGCACGTTCACTACATCGGGACGTTCCTGGCTCATGCGGTCACGGTTGGTACTGATGGCCAAGTGGACGGTCTCGCCGGTGACGCTGGCGGTCACGTAAAAACCCTGGGTGACGTTGCGATACTGGGTCTGGTTTTGCAGGCGGCCATAGCTATCCTGTTGCGTGGTGGTCAGCGGTACACTCTGGCCGACCTGGATCAGCGCGGGCACGCCTTCGCTGGCCTGGATCTGCTGCACGCCACCGTCGCGGCTGGCAGTGCCGTAGCTGATGATGCGGGTCTGGCTGTCACCGCTGTTCTGTTGGTTGTTCTCGTTGGTATCGACGGTGATTAGCAGGCGTTTGGCCGGTGTATCCAATTGGCCGAGCAGTGCGCGCAAGCCCTCGATCCTGGCGGGCTCAGCGTTAACGATAAGCTGGTTGCCGTAGGCGCTGACGGTGCCGTCCTTGCCAATGAAGTTCTGCGCCACGGGCAGCAGGTCGGCGCTGGTGCGGTTGTTCAGGTTGACGACTTCAGTGGCGGCCATGGCGCAAGCGCTGACGGTCATCACGAGGGCGGTGAGCAGGGTGCGTAGGGACATGTCCGTTATCTCTGCGAGTCATTTGCTTGATAGTGCCAGTTTGTCGGCCTGGTGGGTCGCAAGTTGAATCGTAGACGGCAAAATGCCCTGGCAGGCAGGGCATTTTGTGGTGTTGTTGAAATAGCTATCGCAGGCAAGCCAGCTCCCACACTTGAGCGTATTCCAGGGATGTGCTCGGTCAGCTGTGGGGGCTGGCTTGCCTGCGATAAAGGCGATGCGGGCTTGAATCAGCCCTCGCGCACCATATCCACATGCGGAATCCCGACCTCAAGAAACTCATCGCTGACGATCTTGAAACCCAGTCGCTCATAGAACGGTGCCGCATACACCTGCGCACTCAGGAATTGCCTGGTCTGGCCGCGTTTCACGGCCTCGCCAATTACTGCTTCCATCAGCTTGTCGCCGACTTTCAGTCCGCGCCAGTCCTTGAGCACCGATACCCGACCGATCTCGCCGCTGGGCAGCAATCGAGCGGTGCCAATCGGGAAGTCGCCTTCGTATGCAAGAAAATGCATGGCGCCGGCATCGTCCGCGTCCCACTCCAATTCAGGCGGGACCGATTGTTCAGCGATGAATACCGCTTCACGAATGCGCCGAATCTCGTCGATATCCTTTCGCCAGTCCGCGACACTTACGTGAATTTTATTCATCCGCGAACCCCAGGCTGCCTTGCTTGACCAGTTCGCACAGTAGGTCGCGACCGTCTTCGTCGGCCAGCCACTCGCCCAGGTTTTCGCTGTGCAGTGCATCGGCCGAGCACACCAGCTTCAACAGTTCACGCAGTTTGCCCGGCAGGTAACGGCTCTGGCCGCTGGCGAACAGCAGTACGTCGTCATCCACTTCGGACCAGGCCAGGCGTGCGCTCGGGTTGCGCACCAAGATCGCGCCGTCTTGCAGGCTGTTGATGAAGTCTTCTTCGCCCAACTCTTCACCGGCCACCAGTTCCGGGTAGCGTGGCTCGGTCATGAACTGGCCGAACCAGGTCAGCAGCATGCGCTCATCGCTCATGTGCTCGGCGAGCAGGCCCTTGAGGCGGTCCAGTGCGTCGCCCTGGATCTGGTGTGGGTCGCTGACCGGCTGGGCGTCGGCGTCGGTGTAGCGCTCTTCGTCGGTCAGGTACTGGCTGAGGAAGTCGGTGAAGTGGGTCAGCACTTCAGCGGCGCTCGGTGCACGGAAACCTACGGAATAGGTCATGCAGTCGTCTTCGGCAATACCGAAATGGGCCAGGCGCGGGGGCAGGTAGAGCATGTCGCCCGGTTCGAGCACCCATTCGGCGCTTTCTTCGAATTCGGCGAGGATGCGCAGGTCGGCGTGTTGCAGTAACGGGCTTTCGGAATTGCACATCTGGCCGATCTTCCAGTTGCGCTTGCCCTGGGCTTGCAGCAGGAACACATCGTAGTTATCGAAATGCGGACCGACGCTGCCACCCGGCGCGGCGAAGCTGATCATCACATCATCGATACGCCAGCTCGGCAGGAAGCGGAAGTGCTCCAGCAGCTCAGCCACCTCCGGCACGAACTGGTCGACTGCCTGCACCAGCAGGGTCCACTCGCGCTCGGGCAGGGTGCTGAAAGCGTCTTCGGCGAACGGGCCGCGACGCAGTTCCCACGGGCGCTCGCCGTGTTCGATCACCAGGCGCGACTCGACTTCTTCTTCCAGGGCCAGGCCTGCCAGTTCGTCGGCGTCGATCGGGCTTTCGAAGTCAGGGATGGCCTGGCGGATCAGCAGCGGTTTTTTCTGCCAGTAGTCGCGCAGGAATTCCCGTGCCGTGATGCCGCCCAGAAGTTGAAGAGGGATATCAGGATTCATGTGTAACCTATTGAAAAAAAGCACTTTTAAGACAGGAATAAAAACGCCCGGCGCGGCCGGGCGTCTCAAAGGAGCTTGCTTGGATCAGATGCGCTTGGCTTGTTCTACAGCGTTGCCGATGTAGTTGGCCGGGGTGAGCAGTTTCAGCTCGGCCTTGGCTGCGGCTGGCATGTCCAGGCCGTCGATGAAAGTTTGCAGCGCTTCGGGGCTGATGCCCTTGCCGCGCGTCAATTCTTTCAGCTTCTCGTAGGGGTTTTCGATGTTGTAGCGGCGCATTACGGTCTGGATCGGCTCGGCCAATACTTCCCAGCACGCGTCCAGGTCAGCGGCAATTTTCTGCTCGTTGAGCTCCAGCTTGCTGATGCCTTTGAGGCTGGCTTCGTACGCGATCACGCTGTGGGCAAATCCGACACCGAGGTTGCGCAGTACGGTGGAGTCGGTCAGGTCGCGCTGCCAGCGGGAGATCGGCAACTTGCTGGCCAGGTGCTGGAACAGGGCGTTGGCGATACCCAGGTTGCCTTCGGAGTTTTCGAAGTCGATCGGGTTGACCTTGTGCGGCATGGTCGACGAACCGATTTCGCCTGCAATGGTGCGCTGCTTGAAGTAGCCCAGGGAGATGTAGCCCCAGATATCGCGATCGAAATCGATCAAGATGGTGTTGAAGCGTGCAATCGCGTCGAACAGCTCGGCGATGTAGTCGTGGGGTTCGATCTGCGTGGTGTAGGGGTTGAAGCCCAGGCCCAATTCGTCTTCGATGAAGGCGCGGGCGTTGGCTTCCCAGTCGATCTCAGGGTAGGCCGACAGGTGGGCGTTGTAGTTGCCTACGGCGCCGTTGATCTTGCCCAGCAATGGCACGGCGGCGACTTGGGCGATCTGACGCTCCAGGCGGTACACCACGTTGGCCAGTTCTTTGCCCAGGGTGGTCGGCGAGGCCGGTTGGCCGTGGGTGCGCGACAGCATCGGCACGGCGGCGAAACGGATCGCCAGCTCGCGGATGGCTTCGGCGGTCTGGCGCATCAGCGGCAGCATCACGTCATCACGGCCTTCGCGCAGCATCAAGGCGTGGGACAGGTTGTTGATGTCCTCGCTGGTGCAGGCAAAGTGGATGAACTCGCTGACCTGGGCCAGTTCCGGCAGTTGGGCCGCTTGCTCTTTGAGCAGGTATTCGATGGCTTTGACGTCGTGGTTGGTGGTGCGCTCGATCTCTTTCACACGCTCGGCGTGCTCCAGGGAGAAGTTTTCCGCCAGGGTGTTCAATACAGCGTTGGCCTCGGCGGAAAACGCCGGCACTTCGCTGATGGCGGGGTGAGCGGCCAGGCGCTGGAGCCAGCGCACTTCAACCAGGACACGGGCACGGATCAGGCCGTACTCGCTGAAAATAGGGCGCAGGGCCTGGGTTTTGCCGGCGTAGCGGCCGTCAACAGGGGAAACCGCAGTGAGCGAAGAGAGCTGCATGGGGTGTTCTCGGACAGTCGGGCAACGAAATGGGGCGCGTATCATACATGAAAAAATCCGCCGGTCCGTCGCCAACTGACCGGCGTATTACGCGTAATGGCTTGAAAACAGCCTGCTGGTGCGACTTATTCGTTGCGCATCAACGGGTAAAGCTCTTTGAGCAATTTGCGTCGGCTGATCACCAACTGCCAGCGATGACCGCCCAGTTGGCGCCACAAGCGTGCCGAACGAATACCGGCCAGGAGCAGGGCGCGGATTTTCGACGCGTTGTTGGGTTGCTGCAGGTTACGCATGTCGCCATGCACCTGGATGCGCTGGCGCAGGGTGCTCAAGGTGTCCTGGTACAGCGCACCACAGGCGGCGATCACGTTTTCGTGGGCCGGGCCGAAGTGTTCTACCTGGGACTGGATCTGCGGCAGGCGCTTGCCGATGGTGTCCAGCAGGTCGTCGCGCTTGGCCAACTGGCGCTCAAGGCCGAGCATCGACAGGGCATAACGTAGCGGCTCGCGCTGCAAAGTACTGGGGTCGCGCTCCAGGGCGCCGATCAGGGCGCGATAGCCTTCACGCAGGGCCAGGTCGTCGCCGCCGTAAACCTCAAGGGTGTCCTTGGGGTCGCGGATCAGCAGGCTGCCGAGCATGCAGGTCAGGCCGGCTTCAGTGACCTGGCCGGTCTTGGCGATCTTGTCCACCAGTACCGCAGCGAGAAAGACACCGCCAAGGGCTGTCAACTGCTCCTGGGTCGGGCTCATGCCGGGTTGCTCCAGGCTTGCGCAACTTCAATCACGCCGCCGCCCAGGCAGATTTCGCCGTCATAGAACACCACGGACTGGCCAGGGGTGACCGCGCGTTGCGGATCATCGAAGGTGGCACGGTAGCCGGTGGCGGTCTTTTCCAGGGTGCAGGGCTGGTCGCTCTGGCGATAACGCACTTTGGCGGTCAGGCGGCGCGGGGTGCTCAAGTCGATAGGGTTGACCCAATAAATCTCGGAAGCGAGCAGGGCGCCGGAGAACAGTAGCGGATGCTCGTTGCCCTGGCCGACCACCAGCACGTTGTTCTCCAGGTCTTTGACCAGTACGTACCACGGCTCTTCACCGGCGTCCTTCAAACCGCCGATGCCCAAGCCCTGGCGTTGACCGATGGTGTGGTACATCAAGCCATGGTGGCGGCCGATCACTTCACCCTCGGTGGTCTTGATCTCGCCCGGTTGCGCCGGCAGGTATTGCTTGAGGAAATCGCTGAAGCGCCGCTCGCCGATAAAGCAAATGCCGGTGGAGTCTTTCTTCTTGGCGGTGGCCAGGCCGTGCTTCTCGGCAATCTTGCGCACTTCGGGTTTTTCCAGCTCGCCGACCGGGAACAGAGTCTTGGCGATCTGTTCACCGCCCACGGCGTGCAGGAAGTAGCTCTGGTCCTTGTTCGGGTCCAGGCCCTTGAGCAGTTCGGTGCGGCCATCGATATCGCGACGGCGCACGTAGTGGCCGGTAGCTATCAGGTCGGCGCCGAGCATCATAGCGTAGTCGAGGAAGGCCTTGAACTTGATTTCGCGGTTACACAGGATGTCCGGGTTCGGCGTGCGGCCGGCCTTGTATTCGGCCAGGAAGTGCTCGAACACGTTGTCCCAGTACTCGGCGGCGAAGTTGGCGGTGTGCAGCTTGATGCCGATCTTGTCGCACACGGCCTGCGCGTCCGCCAGGTCGTCCATGGCGGTGCAGTATTCGGTTCCATCGTCTTCTTCCCAGTTCTTCATGAACAGGCCTTCCACCTCATAACCCTGCTCCATGAGCAGAACGGCGGAAACGGAAGAATCCACGCCGCCGGACATGCCGACGATGACGCGCTTCTTTTGTGTGTCAGAAGGGGCTGGATCACGCATAGGGTTTCAACGGGTGTCTTGAAAAAGGACGCGATTCTATCAGGCCCGAGCCGCTAAGGCTAAAGAGAAGGGCGGATCAATTCGAGACTGTGCCTGTGGCCGGCCAGATAATCATCGATGCAGCGGATGATCAGCTCGCTGCGCCAGTCGTCGCGCACGGCCATCAGCTCGTCACGGGTCAACCAGCGGGCGCGCAGGATGCCTTCGTCAAGTTGATAATCCGGGTGGTGTTTAAGCGCCTTGGCGATAAAGCACACGCGCTGATAGGTCACGCCATTGCTCGGCGCGGTGTACAGGTAGATGCCGACAATGCCGGTGGCTTCTACGTCCCAACCGGTTTCTTCAAGGGTTTCGCGCACGGCGGCTTCGGTCAGGGTTTCGTTCGGGTCCAGGTGGCCGGCGGGCTGGTTGAGCACGGCGCGGCCGCCCTTGAGTTCTTCGACCATCAGGAACTTGCCGTTGTCTTCGACGATGGTGGCGACGGTGATGTGGGGGAGCCAGGTCATTGCAAGCCTCGGTATCGGGAAGGTGACTCGGTCAATGTGGGAGCTGGCTTGCCTTAATGCCAGTCAATTAAGGCTTTTCTGTAGGAGCGAGCTTGCTCGCGAAAAACGTCAACGATAACGCGTGTTTGCTGAATGAACGCGGCGCCTTTGAGTTTTTCGCGAGCAAGCTCGCTCCTACAGGCTGTAATCGCAGGCAAGCCAGCTCCCACATTTGATTGGGTTTCTTCAATGAAGTCCCTACAAACAGAAACCCCGGCACTTGGCCGGGGCGTCTTTGCATCCTTACAACCTTACTTCAACTTGGCAATTGCCGCATTGAGGGTGTTGCTTGGGCGCATGGCTTTGCTGGTCAGTTCTGGGTTCGGCGCGTAGTAGCCGCCGATGTCCACTGGCTTGCCCTGTACGGCGTTGAGTTCGGCAACGATGGTTGCTTCGTTCTCGGCCAGGGTTTTGGCCAGTTCGCCGAACTGCGCTTGCAGTGCAGCGTCTTCGGTCTGGGCAGCCAGGGCCTGGGCCCAGTACAGCGCCAGGTAGAAGTGGCTGCCGCGGTTGTCGATGTTGCCGACTTTGCGCGATGGCGACTTGTTGTTGTCCAGGAACTGGCCGGTAGCCTGGTCCAGGGTCTTGGACAGCACCAGGGCTTTCGGGTTGTTGTAGGTCACGCCCAGATGTTCAAGGGACGCGGCCAGGGCCAGGAACTCGCCCAGGGAATCCCAGCGCAGGAAGTTTTCTTCCAGCAGCTGCTGAACGTGCTTGGGAGCCGAACCGCCGGCACCGGTTTCGAACAGGCCACCGCCATTCATCAGCGGCACGATCGACAGCATCTTGGCGCTGGTGCCCAGCTCCATGATCGGGAACAGGTCGGTCAGGTAGTCGCGCAGTACGTTGCCGGTCACCGAGATGGTGTCCAGGCCCTTGCGGGTGCGCTCCAGGGTGAACTTCATCGCATCGACCGGGGCCATGATGCGGATGTCCAGGCCTTCGGTGTTGTGGTCTTTCAGGTATGCCTGAACTTTCTCGACCACGACGCCATCGTGGGCGCGCTTTGGGTCCAGCCAGAAAATGGCCGGGGTGTTGCTGGCGCGGGCGCGGTTGACCGCGAGCTTGACCCAGTCCTGGATCGGCGCGTCTTTGGTCTGGCACATGCGGAAGATGTCGCCGGCTTCGACTTTCTGTTCCATCAGCAGGTTGCCCTGGCTGTCGGTGACGCGAACCACGCCGTCAGCCTTGATCTGGAAGGTCTTGTCGTGGGAGCCGTACTCTTCGGCTTTCTTGGCCATCAGGCCAACGTTTGGCACGCTGCCCATGGTGGTCGGGTCGAAGGCGCCATTGGCCTTGCAGTCTTCGATGACCGCCTGGTAGATGGTGGCGTAGCAGCGATCCGGGATCACGGCCTTGGTGTCGTGCAACTGGCCGTCGGTGCCCCACATTTTGCCGGAGTCACGGATCATGGCCGGCATCGAGGCGTCGACGATCACGTCGCTCGGCACGTGCAGGTTGGTGATGCCTTTGTCGGAGTTGACCATCGCCAGGGCAGGGCGAGCGGCGTAGACCGCCTGGATGTCCGCTTCGATCTGCGCTTGCTGATCGGCCGGCAGCGCTTTGATGCGGGCGTACAGGTCGCCGATGCCGTTGTTCAGGTTGAAGCCGATCTGCTCAAGTACGGTCGCGTGCTTGGCCAGTGCATCTTTATAGAACTCGGCAACGATCTGGCCGAACATGATCGGGTCGGAGACCTTCATCATGGTGGCTTTGAGGTGAACCGACAGCAGCACGCCTTGCTTCTTGGCGTCTTCGATTTCAGCGGCGATGAAGCTGCGCAGAGCTTTCTTGCTCAGTACGGCGGTGTCGATGATCTCGCCGGCCTGGACACTGGTCTTTTCTTTCAGGACGGTGGTGGTGCCGTCCTGGGCAACCAGCGCAATTTTGACAGCGTCGGCGGCTTCGATTTGTACGGCTTTTTCGCTGCCGTAGAAGTCACCATTGCTCATGTGGGCAATGTGCGACTTGGAGTCTGCAGCCCAGGCGCCCATTTTGTGCGGGTGCTTGCGTGCGTAGTTCTTGACCGACAGCGGTGCGCGACGGTCGGAGTTGCCTTCGCGCAGTACCGGGTTCACGGCGCTGCCCTTGACCTTGTCGTAACGTGCACGGGTTTCTTTTTCCGCGTCGGTGGTTACGGTTTCCGGGTAGTCCGGCAGGGCGTAGCCCTGGGCCTGCAGTTCCTTGATCGCGGCTTGCAGCTGCGGGGTCGAGGCGCTGATGTTGGGAAGCTTGATGATGTTGGCTTCAGGCGTAACGGCCAGGTCGCCCAGTTCGGCGAGGTGGTCCGGGATGGCCTTGGTGCCCAGTTGCTCGGGGAAGCTTGCGAGGATGCGCCCGGCGAGGGAAATGTCGCGGGTTTCCACGGCAATATCAGCGGAAGCGGTGAAGGCCTCTACGATAGGCAGCAGTGAATAGGTGGCGAGGGCTGGGGCTTCGTCGGTGAAGGTGTAGATGATCTTCGAGCGGGTGGGCATATTCGGATTAACTCTCTTCTTTGCTGAAAGCGTGCGCAGAAACTCGAGATGCGCCGGGTAGAGCGCGTTCGTTCAAAGTCATCCATGAGCGAAATGTCGAGGTTTCTTCGCGGTGATGTTGGTTTGCATCAGTCGAGCGTCAAGCGGGTGGGCTATGGTAATAGTCCGGCTTTCTGGCGAAAGGCTACGTTCTAGAGCGGTCCGCCGTCGTGACTCTTTGGTCAGCGGCGGCATTATACATAGGTCGCTATGCTTACGCTGAGCCTTCATACAAAAGGGGGCTCGTCCATTGGTCTAAAGGTCGCAGGTGCGTGGGGTGGTGAGATGTGCTCAAGATTGGCGCTTTTCCCTTTGCTTTCAGGCTTGTAGGCCACCAAATGTGCTGTTTTCGATGCAAATGAGCATGGCGTGAGGTTTCAGTCGCCATTTATCTGGAGTAGGCTCGAACGCAGCCAGATGTTCAATCCATAGATGGAGTTCAGCATGGGATACAAGAAGATTCAGGTTCCGGCAGTCGGCGACAAAATCACCGTCAATGCAGACCATTCTCTCAATGTTCCTGACCAACCGATCATCCCCTACATCGAAGGAGACGGTATTGGCGTCGACATCAGCCCGGTGATGATCAAGGTGGTCGATGCCGCTGTTGAAAAGGCTTACGGCGGCAAGCGCAAAATCTCCTGGATGGAGGTGTACGCTGGTGAAAAGGCCACTCAAGTCTACGACCAGGACACCTGGCTGCCCCAGGAAACCCTGGATGCGGTCAAGGATTACGTGGTGTCCATCAAGGGCCCGCTGACAACGCCGGTCGGTGGCGGTATCCGTTCGCTGAACGTGGCGCTGCGCCAGCAGCTCGACCTGTATGTGTGCCTGCGCCCGGTGCGCTGGTTCGAAGGCGTGCCCAGCCCGGTGAAAAAGCCAGGCGACGTGGACATGACCATCTTCCGTGAGAACTCCGAGGATATTTACGCGGGCATCGAGTGGAAGGCCGGTTCGCCGGAAGCGATCAAGGTGATCAAGTTCCTCAAGGAAGAAATGGGCGTTACCAAGATCCGTTTCGACCAGGATTGCGGGATTGGCGTCAAGCCGGTCTCCAAAGAGGGTACCAAGCGCCTGGCGCGCAAGGCCCTGCAATATGTGGTGGATAACGACCGCGACTCGCTGACCATCGTGCACAAAGGCAACATCATGAAGTTCACCGAGGGTGCCTTCAAGGAGTGGGCCTATGAGGTGGCGGCGGAAGAGTTCGGTGCGACCTTGCTCGATGGCGGGCCGTGGATGCAGTTCAAGAACCCCAAGACCGGCAAGAATGTGGTGGTCAAAGATGCTATTGCCGACGCCATGCTCCAGCAGATCCTGCTGCGCCCGGCCGAATATGACGTGATCGCGACCCTCAATCTCAATGGCGATTACCTGTCCGACGCCCTGGCGGCTGAAGTGGGCGGTATTGGTATTGCGCCGGGAGCCAACCTGTCGGACACCGTGGCAATGTTTGAAGCCACCCACGGCACTGCGCCTAAATATGCGGGCAAGGATCAGGTCAACCCTGGTTCATTGATCCTGTCGGCAGAAATGATGCTGCGGCATATGGGGTGGGTCGAGGCAGCGGATCTGATCATCAAGGGCACCAATGGCGCGATTTCGGCCAAGACTGTGACCTATGACTTCGAGCGTCTGATGGATGGCGCTACGTTAGTGTCTTCGTCGGGCTTTGGTGATGCATTGATCAAGCATATGTAAACAGGCACACAAAACCGGCCGCCCTGGTGATTCGGGGTGGCCGGTTTGCTTTCAGTGCTTTGTTCTGTGACTGGTCAGGCCTTCTGCTTTTCTTGTCGTGATTTCTGGCCGGGCGCCGCAACGTTTTCTGCGGCAGGGCTACTGGCGGTGATTCCTTCGATCTTCACCGCATGCAAGCCCTTTGGGCCCTGGGTAATCTCAAAGGAGACCACTTGGCCCGCTTTCAGCGTTTTGTACCCATCCATATTGATCGCTGAGAAATGCGCAAAGAGGTCTTCACTCTTTCCGTCTTCATTAATGAAGCCGTAACCCTTGGCATTGTTGAACCACTTGACCTTACCACTAGCCATTCCCTTATCCCTCTGCACCAGACTCCATCACTGGAGTATCATCCTGTCTATCCGTCCTAACCCGAATAAATAAGGTTGACTGCGCGGACCTTTTTTACCCACTGTGGGCTCTATTTGTTGTAACACCGTTTCGCCGATAGTCAAGGTGACCCAAGAGTCAGAGTTGAAATTCTGACAGGTCGCCCCCACCACTGTAATTGAACCACTGACGAACCTTTCTTTCCCATGCATGCAAACAGCCAGATTCGACTAACATTCAATCAGGATCGCCCGGATCAGGAACATGACGACGACGGTTCTGCAGGCATTGCTGTTCAGGAGGCCAAGCCTGCTTTACAGGCGCCGCCGATGTACAAGGTGGTTTTGTTCAATGATGACTACACACCGATGGATTTCGTCGTCGAAGTGCTCGAGGTGTTTTTTAACCTGAACCGCGAGTTGGCGACCAAGGTAATGCTGGCCGTTCACACAGAAGGACGGGCAGTATGTGGAGTGTTTACCCGCGACATCGCCGAGACAAAGGCCATGCAGGTCAACCAGTACGCCAGGGAAAGCCAGCATCCGCTACTCTGTGAAATCGAGAAGGACGGTTAACGCCGACCACTTGGGTATGAGGTGAAGCTATGTTAAACCGCGAGCTCGAAGTCACCCTCAATCTTGCCTTCAAGGAGGCTCGTTCGAAGCGTCATGAATTCATGACCGTCGAACACCTGCTGTTGGCACTTTTGGATAACGAAGCTGCCGCCACCGTTCTACGTGCGTGCGGCGCCAACCTCGACAAGCTCAAGCATGACCTGCAGGAGTTTATCGACTCCACCACGCCACTGATCCCCGTGCATGACGAGGACCGCGAAACCCAGCCAACCCTGGGGTTCCAGCGGGTATTGCAGCGTGCTGTGTTCCACGTACAGAGCTCCGGTAAGCGTGAAGTCACGGGCGCGAACGTGCTTGTGGCAATTTTCAGCGAACAGGAAAGCCAGGCCGTGTTCCTGCTCAAGCAGCAGAGCGTTGCCCGTATTGATGTAGTCAATTACATCGCCCACGGTATCTCTAAAGTGCCTGGGCACGGCGATCATTCCGAGGGTGAGCAGGATATGCAGGACGAGGAGGGCGGTGAGTCTTCTTCTTCGAGCAATCCGCTGGATGCCTATGCCAGCAACCTCAATGAAATGGCGCGCCAGGGGCGGATCGATCCGCTGGTGGGGCGTGAGCATGAGGTTGAGCGTGTAGCGCAGATCCTTGCGCGTCGTCGCAAGAACAACCCGTTGCTGGTGGGCGAGGCGGGCGTGGGTAAGACCGCGATTGCCGAAGGCCTGGCCAAGCGCATTGTCGACAACCAGGTGCCAGACCTGCTGGCCAGCAGTGTCGTCTATTCCCTTGACCTGGGCGCGTTGCTCGCCGGGACCAAGTACCGTGGCGATTTCGAGAAACGCTTCAAGGCGTTGCTCGGTGAGTTGAAAAAACGTCCACAGGCCATCCTGTTCATCGACGAGATCCATACCATCATTGGCGCCGGTGCAGCTTCCGGTGGGGTGATGGACGCTTCCAACCTGCTCAAGCCACTGCTGTCCTCGGGTGATATCCGTTGCATTGGTTCGACCACGTTCCAGGAATTCCGCGGCATCTTCGAAAAAGACCGTGCCCTGGCGCGTCGCTTCCAGAAAGTCGACGTGTCCGAGCCGTCGGTTGAAGACACCATCGGTATCCTGCGCGGGCTCAAGGGGCGTTTTGAAGCGCACCATGGCATCGAATACACCGATGAGGCCTTGCGTGCGGCGGCTGAGCTGGCGTCGCGCTACATCAATGACCGGCATATGCCTGACAAGGCCATCGATGTGATCGACGAAGCGGGTGCCTACCAGCGCCTGCAGCCGGTCGAGAAGCGCGTGAAGCGCATCGACGTGCCTCAAGTCGAGGACATCGTGGCCAAGATCGCGCGGATTCCGCCAAAACACGTCACCAGCTCCGACAAGGAGTTGCTGCGTAACCTGGAGCGCGACCTCAAGCTCACTGTGTTTGGCCAGGATGCGGCCATCGACTCGCTGTCCACGGCGATCAAGTTGTCGCGTGCTGGCCTCAAGTCGCCGGACAAGCCAGTCGGTTCGTTCCTGTTCGCAGGCCCGACCGGCGTCGGCAAGACCGAGGCGGCTCGCCAGCTGGCCAAGGCCATGGGCATCGAACTGGTCCGTTTCGACATGTCCGAGTACATGGAGCGCCACACTGTGTCGCGCTTGATCGGTGCGCCTCCGGGCTATGTCGGCTTCGACCAGGGCGGCCTGTTGACCGAGGCGATCACCAAGCAGCCACATTGCGTATTGCTGCTCGATGAAATCGAAAAGGCTCACCCGGAAGTCTTCAACCTGCTATTGCAGGTCATGGACCACGGGACCCTGACCGATAACAACGGGCGCAAGGCGGACTTCCGCAACGTGATCGTGATCATGACCACCAACGCTGGTGCCGAAACCGCGGCGCGGGCTTCGATCGGCTTTACGCATCAGGATCACTCCTCCGATGCCATGGAAGTGATCAAGAAGAGCTTCACGCCGGAGTTCCGCAACCGCCTGGACACCATTATCCAGTTTGGTCGCCTCAGCCATGAGGTCATCAAAAGCGTGGTGGACAAGTTCCTCACCGAGCTTCAAGCGCAGTTGGAAGACAAGCGCGTGCAGCTGGATGTGACGGAAGCGGCCCGCAGTTGGATCGCAGAGGGCGGCTACGATGCGGCAATGGGCGCACGCCCAATGGCGCGTCTGATCCAGGACAAGATCAAGCGGCCACTGGCCGAAGAGATCCTGTTCGGCGAACTTTCCGACCATGGTGGGGTGGTACACATCGACCTGAAGGACGGCGAGCTGACCTTCGAGTTCGAGACCACGGCTGAAATGGCCTGATCGTTAGCTGCAACATTGCAAAAGGCGCCGAAAGGCGCCTTTTTGCTGCCTGAAATACGATTAAGACACAATGACGGTCAACTGTGGGAGCTGGCTTGCCTGCGATGACGGTCCTTCAGTCGCACATCGTTAACTGGCCCACCGCTATCGCAGGCAAGCCAGCTCCCACAGGGTCAAGTGGCGACTGTTAAATCCTGCGCACACAAAAACGCCCGGCATAACCGGGCGTTTTGTATTGACTTGCTTAGCGAGCGCGGTAAGTGATGCGCCCTTTGCTCAAGTCATAGGGCGTCAGCTCGACGCGCACTTTGTCACCGGTAAGAATACGAATGTAGTTCTTGCGCATCTTGCCGGAGATATGCGCGGTTACGACGTGCCCATTTTCCAACTCCACACGAAACATGGTGTTGGGCAGGGTGTCGACGACAGTGCCTTCCATTTCGAAGCTGTCTTCTTTCGACATGCAGTAAAGCCCTCGGTATCCAGTGAATGGCCCGGTGCAACTGCGCCAGGCAAAAGCGGCGTGCATTGTGCCCGAAAAAGGGTGTTCAAGCCAAGGGGTTCTAGTTAAGCGTGACCCATCTTTGATTAATCAGCAGCTCAATGGGCCGATATTGGGTCTTGTAGTTCATCTTTTTGCAGTTCTTGATCCAGTATCCGAGGTACACCGCTTCCAGCTCCAGGCGCAGCGCTTCGCCTATTTGCCAGAGGATGGCGAAGCGCCCGAGGCTGCGGCGTTCTTCGGTCGGTTCATAGAAGGTGTACACGGCCGAGAGGCCGTTGGGCAGTAGGTCGGTCACCGCTACGGCCAGCAGGCGGCCATCGAGGCGGAACTCGTAGAAGCGCGAAAAAGGCAAGTCACGCACCAGGAATGTGGAAAACTGGTCGCGGCTGGGCGGATACATATCGCCGTCGGCATGACGCTGCTCGATATAGCGTTGGTAGAGATCGAAATATTCTTCGCTGTATTGGGGTTTGGTGGCGTGTACTGTCAGGTCAGCGTTGCGCTTGAGAATGCGTTTCTGATTACGGTCGGGCGAAAACTGCGCAACCGGGATACGCGCAGGCACGCACGCGTTGCAGTTCTGGCAATGGGGGCGATACAGGTGATCGCCGCTGCGCCGGAAGCCCATCTCGGACAGGTCGGCATACACATGCACGTCCATGGGCTGGCTGGGATCGAGGAACAGCGTGGTGGCCTGCTCGTCGGGCAGATAGCTGCATGAGTGGGCTTGAGTGGCATAGAACTTCAAGCGCGCCAGCTCGGTCATGATCAACCCTCGGGATAAGCTTTGAAATAAGTGTAAGCCACGTGCGCGAAAGTCGCCTAGGAAACCCACGGCCCAGCGTTGGGTTGGTCCAGATGTTTATGCAGGAAGTCAGCGAAGACGCTGCGGGGTATGCCGCGGGCACCCAGGCTGTGCAGGTGATCGTTGGGCATCTGGCAATCGATCAGCACAAATCCCCAGGCTTGCAGTTGCCGGGTCAACGTGGCGAAGCCGAATTTGGAGGCGTTGTCGGCGCGGCTGAACATGGACTCGCCAAAAAACAACTGGCCCATCGCGAGGCCATACAGGCCACCTACCAGTTCGCCCTGGTCCCAGACCTCGACGGAATGCGCATAGCCGCGTTGGTGCAGCTCCAGATAAGCCTTCTGGATACCTTCGGTGATCCAGGTGCCATCGGCGTAGGCACGGGGCGCGGCGCAGGCTTGGATGACGGCGGCGAAATCCTGGTCGAAGGTCACGGTATAGCGCTGCTGGCGCAATAATTTGCCCAGGCTGCGGGAGACATGCAGCTCGTCGGGGAAAATCACCGTGCGCGGGTCTGGCGACCACCAGAGGATAGGCTGGCCTTCGGAGAACCAGGGGAAGCAGCCATGGCGGTAGGCCTGGATCAGTCGTTCGGCCGACAGGTCGCCACCGGCGGCGAGCAGGCCGTTGGGTTCGCGCATGGCCTTGGCCAAGGGAGGGAACGTCAGGGTGTCGCGTTGTAACCAGGTCAGCATGGCATCCAGGCTTAGGGAAGGGGAGGGGAGTGGCAGGTCATGCACCTGCACCGCAAGCGTTGATTATTGACGACCCTGCGCCATGGGGCCAGCCCGAATAGGCGATTGACGAGGATTAGCATGAACGGGTGTTTCTGCAACTCTGTACACAGGGTGTGGTCGTAATCGGGTCTGGCGCATGCCGGCCATTTGCCAAGCTTGCCTGGATTGCTAAATACAGCTCATAAGCCTTTGTCAGCAAAGGCAATGCATGCTCAAATTGTCCGTGCAGTCAGGTGAAGGGCAAGTGTGTGGCATCGCGCACGCAAACCCGTACAATGCGGCCATTGTGGCGTTATCGCCATTTCACCTATCCGTCACCGGGTGTTAAAAGTAGATTCAGCAACATTCGTTCATTTTTCAACTGCTCCGGATAGAGCAGTCGTGTGTAGTCATTCAACAGATGGACGCGCTAAAGGCGCAGGAATAGACCCGTTTTGAAGAAATCCGCCGCAGCACCTAAAGCAGCAGTCGTACCGGCCTGGCGCCAGCACCTGCATTACCGACTCAAGGAAGGCGCACTGATTGCCATCGGTGCGCTGTGCCTGTTCCTGATGATGGCCTTGCTGACCTATGGCAAGGACGATCCGGGCTGGAGCCATAACAGCAAGATCGATGACGTGCAGAATTTCGGCGGCCCTGTAGGTTCCTACAGCGCCGATATCCTCTTCATGATCCTGGGTTACTTTGCCTACATTTTCCCGCTGTTGCTGGCGATCAAGACCTGGCAGATCTTCCGCCAGCGTCACGAGCCGTGGCAGTGGAGCGGCTGGCTGTTCTCCTGGCGCCTGATCGGCCTGGTGTTCCTGGTGCTGTCGGGCGCTGCGCTGGCGCATATCCACTTCCATGCCCCGACCGGTCTGCCGGCGGGCGCGGGCGGGGCCCTGGGTGAAAGCCTTGGCGACCTGGCGCGCAGGACCCTGAATATCCAGGGCAGCACCCTGATGTTCATCGCGCTGTTCCTGTTCGGCCTCACGGTATTCACCGATCTGTCATGGTTCAAGGTGATGGATGTGACCGGCAAGATCACCCTCGACCTGTTCGAATTGTTCCAGGGCGCCGCCAACCGCTGGTGGGCCGCCCGTGTCGAGCGCAAGCAAATGGTTGCGCAGCTGCGTGAGGTGGACACCCGTGTCAACGAGGTGGTGGCCCCAAGCACGCCGGATCGGCGCGAGCAAGCCAAGGTCAAGGAGCGCTTGATCGAGCGCGAGCAGGCCCTGAGCAAGCACATGTCGGACCGTGAAAAGCAGGTGCCGCCCGTGATCGCCCCGGCACCGCCCAAGGCGCCGGAGCCCAGCCATCGCGTGCAAAAAGAGAAGCAGGCACCGCTGTTCATCGACAGCGCCGTCGAAGGCACCTTGCCGCCGATCTCGATTCTGGACCCGGCCGAAAAGAAACAACTCAACTATTCCCCCGAATCCCTGGCGGCCGTCGGCCACCTGCTGGAAATCAAGCTCAAGGAATTCGGCGTCGAAGTGTCGGTGGACTCGATCCATCCGGGCCCTGTGATTACCCGTTACGAAATCCAACCGGCCGCCGGGGTAAAAGTCAGCCGCATTTCCAACCTGGCCAAAGACTTGGCACGTTCCCTGGCCGTGACCAGCGTGCGCGTGGTGGAAGTGATCCCGGGCAAGACCACCGTGGGTATCGAGATTCCCAACGAAGACCGCCAGATCGTGCGCTTCTCCGAAGTGCTGTCGACGCCGGAATACGACAACTTCAAATCGCCGGTCACCCTGGCGCTCGGCCATGACATCGGCGGCAAGCCGGTGATTACCGACCTGGCGAAAATGCCGCACCTGCTGGTAGCCGGTACCACCGGTTCCGGTAAGTCGGTGGGTGTGAACGCCATGATCCTGTCGATCCTGTTCAAGTCCGGGCCGGATGACGCCAAGCTGATCATGATCGACCCGAAGATGCTGGAACTGTCGATCTACGAAGGCATCCCGCACCTGCTGTGCCCGGTGGTCACCGACATGAAGGACGCCGCCAACGCCCTGCGCTGGAGCGTTGCCGAGATGGAGCGACGCTACAAGCTGATGGCGAAGATGGGCGTGCGTAACCTGTCGGGCTTCAATGCCAAGGTCAAGGAAGCCCAGGACGCCGGCACACCGCTGACCGACCCGCTGTACAAGCGCGAAAGCATTCACGATGAAGCACCACTGCTGACCAAGCTGCCGACCATCGTGGTGGTGGTCGATGAATTTGCCGACATGATGATGATCGTCGGCAAGAAGGTTGAAGAGCTGATCGCCCGTATCGCCCAGAAGGCACGGGCGGCGGGTATCCACTTGATCCTCGCGACACAGCGGCCGTCGGTGGACGTAATCACCGGCCTGATCAAGGCCAACATTCCGACGCGCATGGCGTTCCAGGTCTCCAGCAAGATCGACTCGCGCACCATCATTGACCAGGGTGGCGCCGAGCAACTGCTGGGCCACGGTGACATGCTCTACATGCCGCCGGGCACCAGCCTGCCGATCCGCGTTCACGGCGCCTTTGTTTCCGATGACGAAGTCCACCGTGTGGTCGAAGCCTGGAAACTGCGCGGCGCGCCGGAATACAACGACGACATTCTCGCTGGCGTGGAAGAGGCCGGCAGCGGCTTCGACGGTGGCAGCAGCGGTGGCGACGATGATGCTGAAACCGACGCGCTCTACGACGAGGCCGTGGCCTTCGTACTGGAAAGCCGCCGTGCGTCGATCTCCGCGGTGCAGCGCAAGCTGAAAATCGGCTACAACCGTGCCGCCCGCATGATCGAAGCCATGGAAATGGCCGGCGTCGTGACCGCAATGAACACCAATGGCTCGCGTGAAGTCATCGCCCCCGGGCAGATGCGCGACTGATTCCGCGCCGCGTGGCAACACGCGGCGTGCCCTGACTACTCAATGAGGACTCCCATGCGCTTTATCCGCATGCTGTTGTTGCCAGCCCTAGCCCTGACCGCTGTTTCGGCTCACGCTGACCCGGCTTCCGTCGCCAGCCTGAAGAACCTGTTGGACAAATCCCAGACCCTCACCGCGCGCTTCTCCCAGCTGACCCTGGATGCCGGCGGCACCCAGTTGCAGGAAACCGCCGGTGAAATGGCCGTGCAGCGCCCAGGGCTGTTCTATTGGCATACCGAAGGCAAGGCGGAGCAGACCATTGTTTCCGACGGCCAGAAAGTCACGCTGTGGGACCCGGACCTGGAACAGGCGACCATCAAGAAGCTCGATCCGCGCCTGAACCAGACCCCGGCACTGCTGCTGTCGGGTGATGTGTCGAAAATCAACGACAGCTTCGACATCACCTCCAAGCAGACCAGCAACGTCATCGAGTTCACCCTCAAGCCAAAATCCAAGGACACGTTGTTTGACACGCTGTCCCTGTCGTTCGGCAACGGCGTGATCAACAACATGCGCCTGGTCGACAGCGTCGGCCAGCGCACCGATATCCTGTTCTCCGGGGTCAAGGCCAACCAGCCGGTGCCCGCGTCCAAGTTCAAGTTCGACATCCCCAAGGGTGCCGACGTGATCCAGGAATAAACTGCCCAGAGGTTTCAAACGCTGCCCATGGATCTGTTTCGAAGTGACCCGATTGCCCAGCCGTTGGCCGCGCGCTTGCGTTCGACCAACCTGGATGAGTACGTCGGTCAGGAACACCTGCTCGCTCGGGGCAAGCCCTTGCGCGAAGCCCTGGAGCAGGGTGCGCTGCATTCGATGATTTTCTGGGGGCCGCCGGGCGTGGGCAAGACCACCCTGGCGCGGTTGCTGGCGAAGGTCTCGGATGCGCACTTTGAAACGGTCTCGGCGGTGCTCGCCGGGGTCAAGGAGATCCGCCAGGCGGTGGAAGTCGCCAAGCAGCAGGCCGGGCAATACGGTAAACGCACTATCCTGTTCGTCGACGAAGTGCATCGCTTCAACAAGTCGCAGCAGGATGCGTTCCTGCCTTATGTCGAGGACGGTACGCTGATCTTTATCGGCGCCACCACCGAAAACCCTTCCTTTGAATTGAACAACGCCTTGTTGTCACGGGCGCGGGTCTATGTGCTCAAGAGCCTGGATGAAGCGGCGATGCGAAAGCTGCTGCACCGTGCCTTGAGCGAAGACAAGGGGCTGGGCAAGCGCCAGCTGAGCCTCAGCGATGAAGGTTTCAAGATTTTGCTGACCGCCGCCGATGGCGACGGGCGCCGCTTTCTCAACCTGCTGGAGAATGCTTCCGACCTGGCCGAAGACGGCGGCGAGATTGGCGTTGACCTGTTGCAAAGCTTGCTCGGTGACACACGCCGGCGTTTCGACAAGGGCGGCGAAGCCTTCTACGACCAGATTTCCGCGCTGCACAAATCCGTACGCGGTTCCAACCCTGATGGCGCGCTGTATTGGTTTGCGCGCATGATCGATGGCGGTTGCGACCCGCTGTACCTGGCGCGTCGTGTGGTGCGCATGGCCAGCGAAGACATCGGCAATGCAGACCCGCGCGCCCTGAGCCTGTGCCTGGCCGCCTGGGAGGTGCAGGAGCGCCTCGGCAGCCCGGAAGGCGAGCTGGCGGTGGCCCAGGCCATCACTTACCTGGCCTGCGCGCCCAAAAGCAACGCGGTGTACATGGGCTTCAAGTCGGCCCTGCGTGCGGCCGCCGAGCATGGTTCCCTCGAAGTGCCGCTGCACCTGCGCAACGCGCCGACCAAGCTGATGAAGCAACTGGGGTATGGCGACGAATACCGTTATGCCCACGATGAGCCGGACGCCTACGCGGCCGGCGAAGACTACTTCCCCGATGAGCTGGAGCCGCAGCCGTTCTACCAGCCAGTGCCCCGTGGCCTGGAGCTGAAGATCGGCGAGAAGCTCAACCACCTGGCCACCCTTGACCGTCTGAGCCCCAGGCAGCGGAGAAAAACATGATTCCTTTAGTGGTCGCCGTCTCGGCGGGAGGTATCGCCGGTACACTGCTGCGCTTCGCCACCGGCAATTGGATCAACGCCAATTGGCCGAAACACTTCTATACGGCGACGCTCGCCGTTAATATCGTGGGCTGCCTGTTGATCGGCGTGTTATACGGCCTGTTTTTGTTACGCCCGGAAGTGCCTGTCGAGGTACGTGCCGGCCTGATGGTTGGCTTTCTTGGCGGCCTGACGACTTTTTCATCCTTTTCACTGGATACCGTGCGCCTGCTGGAAAGCGGGCAAGTGCCGCTGGCGATTGGCTATGCGGCCATCAGCGTATTCGGCGGGCTGCTCGCCACCTGGGCTGGCCTGTCCTTGACCAAACTTTGATAACGAGAGACCGACATGCTCGATTCCAAACTGTTACGTAGCAACCTTCAGGACGTAGCGGACCGCCTGGCATCCCGTGGCTTTGCCTTGGATGTTGCGCGCATCGAAGCGCTGGAAGAACAGCGCAAGACCGTCCAGACCCGCACCGAAGCACTGCAGGCTGAACGTAATGCGCGCTCCAAGTCCATCGGCCAGGCCAAGCAGCGCGGTGAAGACATCGCGCCGTTGATGGCGGATGTCGAGCGCATGGGCACTGAGCTGTCCGATGGCAAAATCGAGCTGGAAGGCATTCAGACCCAATTGGATTCGATCCTGCTGGGCATTCCGAACCTGCCCCACGAATCTGTGCCGGTCGGCGAAGATGAAGAAGGCAACGTCGAAGTGCGCCGCTGGGGCACGCCGAAAGCCTTCGATTTCGAGATCAAGGACCACGTCGCCCTGGGCGAATTGACCGGTGGCCTGGATTTTGAAACCGCGGCAAAAATGTCCGGCGCACGCTTTGCCTTGTTGCGCGGCCCGATTGCGCGCATGCACCGTGCACTGGCGCAGTTCATGATCAACCTGCACACCGGCGAGCACGGTTATGAAGAGGCCTACACCCCGTACCTGGTTCAGGCGCCGGCGTTGATGGGCACCAGCCAACTGCCGAAATTCGAAGAAGACCTGTTCAAGATCAGCCGCGACGGCGAAGCCGACCTGTACCTGATCCCGACCGCCGAAGTGTCGCTGACCAATATCGTCGCCGGCGAAATCCTCGACGCCAAGCAACTGCCGTTGAAGCTGGTTGCTCACAGCCCGTGCTTCCGTAGCGAAGCCGGCGCCTCGGGTCGCGACACCCGTGGCATGATCCGCCAGCATCAGTTCGACAAGGTTGAAATGGTCCAGGTAGTAGAGCCGTCGACCTCCATGGAAGCCCTGGAAGGCCTGACTGCCAACGCCGAGCGTGTGCTGCAGTTGCTGGAGCTGCCTTACCGCGTACTGGCCCTGTGCACGGGCGACATGGGCTTCAGCGCCGTGAAAACCTACGACCTGGAAGTGTGGGTGCCGAGCCAGGACAAATACCGCGAGATTTCGTCGTGCTCCAACTGCGGTGACTTCCAGGCCCGTCGCATGCAGGCGCGTTTCCGCAACCCGGAAACCGGCAAGCCGGAGCTGGTGCACACCCTCAACGGTTCGGGCCTGGCCGTAGGCCGTACCCTGGTGGCCGTGCTGGAAAACTACCAGCAGGCGGACGGTTCGATCCGTGTACCTGAGGTGCTCAAGCCTTACATGGCGGGCGTTGAGGTCATCCGCTAAATGGAATTTCTGCCGCTGTTTCATAACCTGCGCGGCAGCCGTGTGTTGGTCGTCGGTGGTGGGGAGATTGCCTTGCGCAAATCCCGGCTGCTGGCCGACGCCGGCGCGGTGTTGCGGGTGGTTGCTCCCCAGATCGAAAGCCAGCTGCGTGAGCTGGTGCTGGGCAGTGGCGGGGAATTGATGTTGCGCGGTTATCAGGAGGCCGACCTGGACGGTTGCACCCTGATTATCGCAGCCACCGACGATGAGCCACTGAATGCGCAAGTATCCAGTGATGCCAAGCGTCGCTGCGTGCCGGTCAATGTGGTGGACGCGCCAGCGTTGTGCAGCGTGATCTTCCCGGCAATTGTCGACCGTTCACCCTTGGTGATTGCCGTCTCCAGCGGCGGTGACGCGCCGGTACTGGCACGGCTGATCCGCGCCAAGCTGGAAACCTGGATTCCCTCGACCTACGGTCAATTGGCTGGGCTGGCCGCGCGTTTTCGGGCTCAGGTCAAAGGTTTGTACCCGGATGTGCAGCAACGCCGGGCGTTCTGGGAAGAAGTGTTCCAGGGCCCGATTGCCGACCGCCAGTTGGCCGGGCAGGGCGAGGAGGCCGAGCGCCTGTTGATCGAAAAGGTCAATGGCGCGCCGCCTTACGCGCCCGGTGAGGTGTACCTGGTGGGTGCGGGCCCAGGCGACCCGGATTTGCTGACCTTCCGCGCATTGCGCCTGATGCAGCAAGCCGACGTGGTGCTGTACGACCGTTTGGTTGCGCCGGCGATTTTGGAACTGTGCCGTCGTGATGCCGAGCGCGTGTACGTCGGCAAGCGTCGCGCCGATCACGCGGTGCCCCAGGACCAGATCAACCAGCAACTGGTAGACCTGGCCAAGCAAGGCAAGCGCGTGCTGCGCCTCAAGGGGGGGGACCCGTTCATCTTTGGTCGTGGTGGCGAAGAGATCGAAGAGTTGGCGGCCCACGGCATTCCGTTCCAGGTGGTGCCGGGTATTACGGCAGCCAGTGGTTGCGCGGCCTATGCCGGGATTCCGCTGACTCATCGCGACTATGCCCAATCTGTACGTTTTATTACCGGGCACTTGAAGAACGGTACCTCGGACTTGCCTTGGCAAGACCTGGTCGGCCCCTCACAGACCCTGGTGTTCTACATGGGCTTGATTGGCTTGCCGATCATTTGCGAGCAGTTGATCAAGCACGGACGCGCGTCGGACACTCCAGCGGCGCTGATCCAGCAGGGCACCACGTCCAACCAGCGCGTGTTCACCGGCACCCTGGCCGACCTGCCGCGCATGGTGGCGGAGCATGAAGTGCATGCGCCGACATTGGTGATCGTGGGTGAGGTGGTGGTACTGCGTGAGAAGCTCAAGTGGTTCGAGGGCGCTCAATCCCAAGTCTGAACCGGCTCTTGTGGCGAGGGAGCTTGCTCCCGTTGGAGTGCGAAGCGCTCCCATAATTTTGGGGCCGCTACGCAGCCCAGCGGGAGCAAGCTCCCTCGCCACAGGAGTTATCAGCCAAAGACACCTTTACCCGGCAACCGCGCCCGATCATGGCTGCTGTCAAACCCCTGCAACGGCCCCTTCGGCACAATCCCCGTCGGGTTGATCGTGCGATGGCTGGCATAGTAATGCCCCTTGATATGCCCGAAATCCACCGTCTCGGCCACGCCTGGCCACTGATACATCTCCCGCAGCCAGTTCGACAAATTCCCATAGTCGGCAATCCGCCGCAGGTTGCATTTGAAGTGGCTGTAGTACACCGCATCAAAACGAATCAGCGTGGTGAACAGCCGCACATCGGCTTCGGTCAGGTACTCGCCGGCCAGATAACGATGGCTGCCCAGGTGCTGTTCCAAATGATCCAGCTCGGCAAACACATCATCAAACGCACTTTCATACGCCTGTTGTGAGGTGGCGAAGCCTGCGCGGTACACGCCGTTGTTCACGGCGGGGTAGATGCGTTCGTTGAGGCTGTCGATGGTCGAATGCAGGGCTTGGGGGTAGAAATCCAGGGTATTGCCGGTCAGCGCATTGAACGCACTGTTGAACATGCGGATGATCTCCGCCGATTCATTGCTGACGATGCGCTTGAGCTTTTTGTCCCACAGCACCGGCACGGTCACGCGCCCGGTATAGTCGGCGGTATCGGCGGTGTAGCGTTGGTGCATGAAGTTGAAACCGTCCAGTTTGTCGCCGCTGGAGCCATGGGCCTTGTCGAAGGTCCAGCCGTTTTCCAGCATCAGCCAACTGACCACCGAGACGTCGATCAGGCTTTCCAGGCCCTTGAGCTTGCGCAGGATCAAGGTGCGGTGCGCCCACGGGCAGGCGAGGGATACATAGAGGTGATAGCGACCGGCCTCGGCCTTGAAGCCGCCTTCACCACTCGGGCCTGGCCCGCCATCGGCGGTCACCCAGTTGCGGCGTTGTGCCTGTTCCCGTTGGAAAGCGCCATCGGCGCTACTTTCGTACCACTGGTCTTTCCACTGTCCTTCGATCAATAAACCCATGACTGGCTCCTTGGCTGATAAGCGTTGGAGCCCAGTCTAAAGGGATTAGTTCGAACTAAAAGCGCAAAGAACCGGCGTGAATGATCGATTAAATCGATTTATCCCGTGCGTCCCAGTACTGCTGGGCCAACTCGAACGCCTGCTGCCGCGGGTGACCAAGGCCGCGCAGGGCCAACGCCATGGTGGCGATCAACGCCAGTTGCGGGTAGCTGTCCTCAACGTCGCCGCGCCACAGTGCTTTTAGGTGCTCGGGCTCAAGCGTTGCTGGCTTGACGTGGCGCTGGACGGAAAGGGCGGGCCACTCTTCGTCCCAGCTCTGGCCGTCGGTGGTGCCATACAGGTGACTGAGGGTGTCGGGGTTGATCTCGATCTCGCCGCCGTCGCCCTTGACCACAATCACGTTGTCACCCAGCAAGCCACTGGCATCACGATGCACGCCCTGGTAACCGGGGTGGAAAATGCTTTGCAGGCCACAGCGCGCATTCAGCGGGTTGAGCAGGCGCGCCAGCGAATGGATAGGCGAACGCAGGCCCAAGGTGTTGCGCAGATCGATCATGCGTTGCAGCTGTGGCGCCCAATCACCCAACGGGATAAATGCCAGGTTGCCGTGGGCAAAGGCGCTCTCGACCTGTTGCCAATCGCGGCACAGCGGGATCTGCAAGCCGTCCAGCAATTGCTCGGTGTACAAGCGCCCCGCAGTGTGGGCGCCGCCGCCGTGCATCAGGATGCGCACGCCGTTCTGTGCCAGGCATTTGGCTGCCAGCAGGAACCACGGCAGGTGGCGCTTTTTACCGGCATAGGTCGGCCAGTCGATATCGACGTTCAGCGCTGGCGCGTGCAGGCGCTCACGTACGGCTTCGGTGAAGCCCGCGAGTTCTTCCGGGCTTTCTTCCTTGTGGCGCAGCAGCATCAGGAAGGCGCCGAGCTGGGTGTCCTCGACCTTTTCGTCGAGCAGCATGCCCATGGCTTCCCGCGCTTCCTCGCGGGTGAGGTTGCGCGCGCCACGCTTGCCTTTGCCGAGGATGCGCACGAACTGCGCAAAGGGGTGCTCTTGGGGTGTTACGAGAGTCAGGGGGGCAAAGTCGGTCATAAGCAATTCGTCGGCCTGGGCAGGCCCGCCAGCTTGGCGGCGAGTTTGGCGGGAGTGCCGTTGAACAGTTTGTTGAGGTGCAGGCTGTTGCCCTTTTCCGGGCCCAGCTTCAAGGCGGTGTACTTGATCAGCGGGCGCGTGGCGGGGGACAGCTGGAACTCGGTGTAGAACTGGCGCAGCAGGGTGAGGATTTCCCAGTGTGCCGGGGTCAGTTCCAAGGCTTCGGCTGCGGCCAGGGCATTCGCCACTTCATCGGACCAGTCGTTGAGGTCGACGAGATAGCCGTCCTTATCCAGTTCCAGGGTGTGTGCGCCGACGGTCAAGGTGTTCATAGCCAGGTGTTGACCTTGTCGTAGTCGATCGACAGTTGCACGAAGCCTGGGTAATCGACGCTGTCAGCCCAGTCGGGCAGCGGCAGGTTGCGCGCCTGCATGTCTTCGGCCAGCACAAACACCTTTACGCCTTTGGTTTGCAGGGCGGGCGTGTGCAGGCCGTAGGCTCCGTCGCCGCACAGCAGGATTGCGTCCTCGGCGCCACAGATGCGCAGGCAGCTATCGAGGCGGCTGTCGGTAAACGGGGAATGAGACACCACATGTAGAGTCGACATCAGAGGGTAATCACCTGGTCGTAACGGTCAATCAGTTGGGAAATGGCTTGGCTGTCGAGCACCTGTGCGTTGGCGGGTGGCGGCAACCCGCGTGCGGAAAGACTATGGCTGCACGCGAACACGTCATCAATGCCGAACAGGCCCAGGGCCTGCAGGTTGGCACTCAGGTCTTTCTGTTGCACGGCCTTGGCCGCTTGGTTCGGCGCCAGTTGGAACACACCGTCATCCAGGAACAGCAGGCCAATGGGCAGATCGAACGCGCCGCCGGCCAGCACGATATCCAGTGCTTCGCGCGCACTTGGCCCGGACCACGGGGCCTGGCGGCTGATCACCAACAAGGATCTGGACATGTCACGGCCCTCCAAAACAGATCAGGCGGTCGGCGTCCTGGATCGCGTCATGCAATTGACCCAGGCCCGACAACGCCCAGGGTGCTTCCAGGTTGACCGCGCTGCGTTGGTAACGCGCAGCTTCCTCGGCATTAAGCACCCCGCGGCGCAGCGCGGCGGCGATGCACACCACGCCGTCGAGCTGGTGCTGGCTGACAAACTCGCGCCATTGGCGTGCAATATCTTGCTCATCCTGGGGGGCGACGATGTTATTGGAGGCGCTGTACACGCCGTCCTGGTAGAAAAACAGCCGCACGATCTCATGCCCGCCGGCCAGCGTCGCCTGTGCGAACAACAGGGCGCGGCGCGAGGAGGGCGCGTGGGCGGCGCTATACAGTGCAATCGCGAACTTCATGGAAGACTCTGCCAACAAACGTCGGCCAATGATAAAGCCGCCGCCGCGAAAAAGCCCGCCGTGATCAAAACGGTCACTGTGGTTGATCGTTCTGACGATTGCCGGCAGGCGCCCGGCTGCCTAGTCTGTGAGTATTCGCAACCCAACTGGAGTCCCCATGTCAGGTCCCTTGGCGTCCCTTAAAGTGCTGGATTTTTCCACCTTGCTGCCCGGCCCGTTTGCCTCCCTGATGCTGGCGGACATGGGCGCCGAGGTGCTGCGTATCGAATCGCCCACGCGGATGGACCTGTTGCGTGTGTTGCCGCCCCATGATCGTGGCACCTCGGCCAGCCACGCCTACCTCAATCGCAACAAGCGTAGCCTGGCCCTGGACCTCAAGCAGGCCGAGGCGCTGGAGATTGTGCGTGAGTTGATCAAGGGCCATGACATCCTGCTCGAGCAGTTCCGCCCCGGTGTCATGGCGCGCCTGGGCCTGGGCTATGAGGCGCTGAAGGCGATCAACCCGCGGCTGATCTATGTGTCGATCACCGGCTACGGCCAGACCGGCCCCTATAAGGACCGCGCCGGGCACGATATCAACTACCTGGCGTTGGCCGGCGTCGCCAGCCATACCGGGCGCCAGGACACCGGCCCGTTGCCCCTGGGCGTACAACTGGCGGATGTGGCGGGTGGTTCGCTGCACGCCGTGGTGGGCTTGCTGGCGGCGGTAATTGCCCGGCAGCAGAGCGGGGTGGGGCAATACCTGGATGTGAGCATGACCGATTGCTCGTTCAGCCTGAACGCCATGGCTGGGGCCGGTTACCTGGCTTGCGGGGTCGAGCCTGGGTGGGAGAACCATGTGCTCAATGGCGGGAGTTTCTATGACTATTACCGCACGCGCGATGGGCGCTGGATGTCGGTGGGCAGTCTGGAGCCGGGTTTTATGCAGCAGCTGTGCGCGGCCTTGGGGCGCCCGGAACTGGCGGCACACAGTGTGACGCCCGAACGGCAGGGCGTGCTCAAGCAGGCGTTGCAGGTGGAGTTCGAGAAGCGCAGTTTTGACCAGTTGTGTGAGTTGTTTGCCGGAGTGGATGCCTGTGTTGAGCCGGTGTTGAGTTTGAGCGAAGCGGTGGAGCATCCCCAGTTGAAGGCGCGGGAGCTGGTCAGCCAGGTGCCCCGGGGTGATGGCTCGACACAAGCGCAATTGGCCTGCCCGCTGAAATTCTCCGGGGGGTTGCCGGCGCCCAGGCATATTGGAGTGGCGGTGGGGGCGCACAGTGATGAGGTGCTGGCGGAGTTGGGGTTCGGTATTGAGCGGATAGAGCAATTGCGGCAGGCCAAGGTTGTAGGTTGACTGAGCCGACGCTTTCGCAGGCAAGCCAGCTCCCACATTTGGGATTGTGTTCACAGATCCAAATGTGGGAGCTGGCTTGCCTGCGAAGAGGCCCTCATTCCACCCGAGTTTCCCCGGTGAACACCAGCGTCTGCCGACACCGCCGACACAAATACCGCCGCCCCTGGTTCACCAGCCCATGGCGCTGCGGTGAAAACGGAAAATCACTGTCCGCACACGGGCAGCGGTAAATATAGCGAGTCACTTGCCGGCGCTTGACCTCGTAGGTATGGCAACGGTCGGGCGGCAGCTCGTAAACCCCGCGCATGATCAACTGCCACTCCTCGCCATGGGGCTGGATACGCTCGCCAAACAATTGGTGGGCAATCAGGTGCGCCACTTCGTGGGCCACGGTTTGCTTGAGAAAGTGTTGGCTGTTTTCACGGTACAACTGAGGATTGAAGCGCAGCAGGTTCTCGTGCAAATGCGCGACACCGGCTTTCTGGCCCCGCAGCTTGAGGCTGACCTGGGGGCGTTTGAAGCTTCGTTTGAAAAAGGATTCGGCTTGCAGGAAACAATCTTCGACGCGGGTATTGAGTTGCTCGGGCATGCTGTACATATCTCCAGAGACGCCCAGTATGCCGCAAAGCTGGGTGTTTCCGAATCTGTCAGGCGCCGAATGGTCATGCATAACGCACAAAGCCACCTTGCGGTGGCCTTGCCTGCGGGGTTTTTCGTTCAACTGGTGTAGATCGGCCCGACGCCCAGGCCCCAGACGATCACGGTAAAGGCCATGATCGCTACCAGCACCACCAGGCCGACGGCCAATACCGAGCTGGAAAACAGGAAGCCTTCATCCGGGTCGATACTCATGAAGGTTGGCAGCCCCACATACAGCAGATACACCGTGTAGCAGATCGCCGCCGTGCCCACGACCATGCCCAACCACATATGCGGGTAGAGCGCCGCCAGCCCGCCGATAAACAAGGGTGTGGCGGTGTAAGTGGCAAATGCCACGCAGCGGGCCATGCTTGGGCTGGCGTCGTAGGTGCGGGCCATCCAGTGAATGAACGCGCCCATCACCGCCACGCCGCACAGCATGGCCGCGTAGGACATGAGGGTCATCCACAGCGCGCTTTCCTGGGTCAGCATCACCGGGGCGCGGTTGCCGATGACCCAGCCGACCTGAGTGGTGCCAATAAAGGCGGAAATGGCGGGGATCGCCGCGAGAATCAGGGTATGAGTGAGGTACATGTGGCTGATGCTTTCTTCTTTATCGCCACGGATTTCCCGCCATTCCTGGTCGGGATGGGTAAACAGCCCCACGACGTGATGGATCATGCCAGTCACTCCTGTCGTTATTACCATCGCCCCCCATCGGAGCGCCCACGGGCCATATGGCCTGAAAGGTCTGGATAGATGTGCGACCTCAAGTCGCAGTATAGAAAGGGATGACCGGAATAACCGTAGGGCCTTTAGAGCAAATTGCGCTGTAAACAGGGGGGCTAATCGCGGTGTGGTCTGTCTGAGTTCATGGGATCCAGTGTGGGAGCTGGCTTGCCTGCGATGGCGGCCTGTCAGGAACAGAGATGTTGACTGGCACACCGCTATCGCAGGCAAGCCAGCTTCCACATTGGATCTGCGCCAGTCTTACCGGTAAAATGCTGCGCTTTTCGTCACACACCTTTGCGGATCCAAGCGCCATGGGCACTCTTACAGTCAACCAGAACAAACTGCAAAAACGCCTGCGTCGCCTGGCCGGTGAAGCGGTCGCCGATTTCAACATGATCGAGGATGGCGACAAGGTCATGGTCTGCCTCTCCGGCGGCAAAGACAGCTACACCATGCTCGACGTGTTGCTGCACCTGCAAAAGGTCGCGCCAATCAAGTTCGAGATCGTGGCGGTCAACATGGACCAGAAGCAACCCGGTTTCCCTGAGCATGTGCTGCCGGCCTATCTGAAAGAACTGGGCGTCGAGTATCACATCGTCGAGAAAGACACCTACTCGGTGGTCAAGGAATTGATCCCGGAAGGCAAGACCACCTGCTCGCTGTGCTCGCGCCTGCGCCGTGGCACGCTCTATACCTTTGCCGATGAGATCGGCGCGACCAAGATGGCCCTGGGTCATCACCGCGATGACATCGTCGAAACCTTCTTCCTCAATATGTTCTTCAACGGCTCGCTCAAGGCCATGCCGCCCAAGCTGCGCGCCGACGACGGACGCAACGTAGTGATCCGCCCGCTGGCGTATTGCAACGAGAAGGACATCCAGGCTTACTCCGATTTCAAGCAATTCCCGATCATCCCGTGCAACCTGTGCGGCTCCCAGGAAAACCTGCAGCGCCAGGTGGTCAAGGAGATGCTGGTGGACTGGGAGCGCAAGACCCCTGGGCGTACCGAAAGTATCTTCCGCAGCCTGCAAAACGTGATCCCGTCGCAATTGGCCGACCGCAACCTGTTCGACTTCACCAGCTTGAAAATCGATGAGACCGCCGCATCGCGTTTCGTCAATGTAGTGAACCTCTGAGTCTTCCCGAGGCTCTAGTACACGGCGCTTGCGGGCGCCGTTTTCAATTCGACTGACAGGAGAGGGCATGCGCGATTACAAGTGGCTGCACGAATATTGTCTGAACCGCTTCGGTTCGGCGGCCAAGCTGGAAGCTCATCTGCCGGTGCCCAAGACCCCGGCGCAATTGCGCAAGATAACGGATGACCGTTACCTGTCGACCTTGGCGCTGCGAGTGTTCCGCGCCGGTTTGAAGCACAGCGTGGTCGATGCCAAATGGCCGGCGTTCGAGCAGGTGTTCTTTGGCTTCGACCCGGAAAAAGTCGTGCTGATGGGTGCCGAACACCTGGAACGGCTGATGCAGGACACCCGCATCATCCGCCACCTGGGCAAGCTCAAGAGTGTGCCGCGCAACGCGCAGATGATCCTGGATATCGAGCAGGAGAAAGGCAGCTTCGGCGCGTTTATCGCTGATTGGCCGGTGACCGATATCGTCGGGCTCTGGAAGTACCTGAGCAAGCACGGCCACCAGTTGGGCGGCCTGTCGGCGCCTCGCTTCCTGCGCATGGTCGGCAAGGACACCTTTGTACCGAGCGATGACGTGGTGGCAGCGTTGAATGCGCAGAAGATCGTCGACAAGGCGCCGACCAGCCTGCGCGATTTGGCGACAGTACAGGGTGCCTTCAACCAGTGGCATGCCGAGAGTGGGCGGCCGATGTGTCAGCTGTCGATGATGTTGGCCTATACCGTCAACCATTGATACTGATCGTTCCCACGCTCCGCGTGGGAATGCTGCCCAGGACGCTCTGCGTCCCGGGCCTAGTGCAAGGGTGACGCGGAGCGTCACAGGATGCATTCCCACGCGGAGCGTGGGAACGATCAGCGATCAGTCAATCGGCCAGTCGCCGGTTCAATTGATGCCGCCAACGCACGTACAGTAACGCCGTGCAAAACACCGCCAGGCTCGCCAGCATTTCCAGCACACCAAACCACTGGCGGTTCGGGTCATACGCAGCCAGTGCGCCCTTGATGAAATACAGGTTCACCACAAAGCACATCCACGAATGCCCGCGTGCGCTGCCCATCAGCATGCCTGGCGCAAGTATCAGCAGCGGCACCAGCTCGATCAGCAGGATGACCCACGGGCGCGCCCCATGCAGGTCGGCGACCAACAGGTAGTACACGCACAACAAGCCCACCAGGCCCAAGAACGCCAGCAGGCTTAGCGCGCGTGCCACCTTGACCCGTGGCTCCAGCCACTCCCGTGGCGGCAGGACCTTAGGCTTCCTGGCCACGGCCGTTCTCCAACAGCGTGGCGGTCTTGGCCAGGCGCAGGCCCAAGGCCCGGCACAAGGTGATTTCATGTTGATCGAGCATACGCTTGCCGTCTGGCCCGGAATGGTGGCTGGCGCCATACGGCGTGCCGCCGCCCTGGGTGTCGAGCAGCGCCTGCTCGCTGTAGGGCAGGCCGGTGATCAGCATGCCGTGGTGCAGCAGCGGCAGCAGCATCGACATCAGCGTGGTTTCCTGGCCGCCATGCAGGCTGGCGGTGGAGGTGAACACGCCGGCCGGCTTGCCGACCAGAGCGCCGGTGAGCCACAGGTTGCTGGTGCCATCGAGGAAGTACTTGAGCGGCGCGGCCATGTTGCCGAACCGGGTCGGGCTTCCCAGAGCCAGGCCCGAGCAGTGCTTCAGGTCGTCCAGGCTGGCATACAGCGCGCCCTCGTCGGGAATGCTCGGCGCCACCGCTTCGCACTCGGTGGAAATCGCCGGCACGGTGCGCAACCGCGCTTCCATGCCGCCTTGCTCGATACCGCGGGCAATCTGTCGGGCCATCTCGCTCACCGAGCCGCTGCGGCTGTAATACAACACCAGCACATAGGGCGTAGTCACGGCAGGATCTCCAGCACGTTCTCGGGCGGGCGGCCAATGATGGCTTTGTCGGCGGTTTCCAGGATCGGGCGTTCCATCAGCTTGGGATGGGCTGCGATGGCGGCGATCAGTTGGGTGTCGCTGAGGCTGGCGTCGGCCAGGTTCAGGGTTTTGTATTCGTCTTCGCCGGTGCGCAGCAGTTGGCGTGCGCTGATCCCCAGTTTTTTCAGCAGGGCCTCGATTTGCGCGGCATCCAGCGGGGTTTCCAGGTAGCGCACGACGGTCGGGGTGAGGCCGTGGGCTTCCAGCAGTTCCAGCGCACCGCGGGATTTCGAGCAGCGCGGGTTGTGATAAAGCGTCAGATCGGTCATGTGCGGGTCGCATCTTGCGTAAGGTGGCGGGTATTCTACCTGCGCTGGCGCCTGTCCTTAAACCGTAAGAGGCGATAGGCCGCAGCCAACGTTCATTTTTGCGAAGGAATACCCCATGACAAGGCGACTGATCGGTGCATTGGCGATCATCACAACCCTGCTGCTCAGCGGCTGCGGTAACGATTACGGCGTTGACCAATACGGCCAGAAAGTGGCGGCCGAACGCCTGGACAAACAGTGGCTGGTGGTCAACTACTGGGCCGAATGGTGTGGCCCGTGCCGCACGGAAATCCCCGAGCTCAATGCCCTGGCAGAACAGTTGAAAGGCCAGAATGTCGGGGTGTTCGGCGTCAACTTCGACAATGTGCAGGGTGAGGAACTGAAGGCCGCCAGCGACAAGCTGGGGATCAAGTTCACGGTACTGGCCCAGAACCCGGACGGGATCTTCGAGATTCCGCGCAGTGAGGCCTTGCCGGTGACCTTCATCATCGACGACAAGGGCAAGGTGCGTGAGCAGTTGATGGGTGAGCAGACAGCGGAAGGGGTGTTGGCCAAGCTCAAGGCCCTGAAAGGCTAGAACTATGGGAGCTGGCTTGTCTGCGATGGCCATGGGTATCTACACAATTTTGGAGTGACGCTGGACCTGTGGCGAGGGAGCTTGCTCCCGTGACGGCTTGACAGCCGACGCTGATCTAACTGAGGCACGGTGATCCAAATGTGGGAGCTGGCTTGCCTGCGAAGGCGGCCTGCCAGCCGACCGGGATATTGGATTTGACCGAGTACATATCCATTATTTAGGTAACGGCCACCGATGGTTCCGCTCTGACAGCGGCTCACTTTTGAAAAGCCGGAATGCCGGCCCAGACAAAAGTAAGCAAAACGCTCTTGCCCCACCACTCGGCACCTCGCTTAGGCTCGGTGTGCCCGTAATCCGCCAGTGATTTGGGGGGCCGCCGCCACGCGCCATCCATGGCGCGGGGCGGCTAAACCGGCATCCCTGCCGGTTTACCCCCCAAATCCCTGTCGAATTCCGGCCAGCGTGGTTTGACGGGGCGCCTGAGATCAAGATCAAAAGCAGATCAAGATCAAGAGCGACTCGCTTCGCATCGTGGTTACCGTCTGCTGTTACAACCCACAAAGTTGTGTAGATACCTATGCTGCGATGGCATCGCTGCGGTGTACCTGATACGCCGCGTCGTCCGCATCGCAGGCAAGCCAGCTCCCACAGAACCAGAGGACACCGCGTTAATACAGGAGAGTGCGCCTAGGTCAGCCTTCTTCGAGCCACAGGCGGATCGGCTTGCCTTCGGCCGGCCAGAACCGCGTCTGTTCGATCGGCGAGATGTCCCAGCGCTGCACGCCTTGCAGGGCCTGGAAGAAGCGATGCTCTTGCTCCATCAGGGCCTCGGCGCACATTTTTCGGGTGCTGCCGACCGGGCCGAAGCTGAGCTTGTCGCCTTCGACCGTGTACGGCGCAAACCAGTGGTTACAGCCGCCATTGCCATAGGCGCGGCCATCGGCGCCCAGGGTGACGGTAAGGTGCGCGTAGTCCATCAACGGCCGCTCACCGATCCATTCCACGACGTAGCTGTGGTCGCGCTCGAGCTTGGCGCCATCGGCGGCGCAGCCTGCCAGGCCCAGGCCGATTGCGGCGAGCAGCAGCCGGCCTTTCATTGCGCGGCCTGCTGGCATTTCGGGCAACGGTGCTTATCGCCTTCGCTGGCCCAGCCCAGTTCTTTGATACGCGCGTTGGCGGCCGGTTGCAGCGGTGCCTTGGTCAGCTTGGTTTCTACCGCGAATTCAAACTCCAGCACGGCGTCGCAGCTGTCGCAATTGACCTTCCAGGTGTGGATCTCGAGTTCGCCGAACTTCGGCCCTTGGGCCATGGCGACCCACTGGCCCGCCGGGCGGATGGAGTAGCGTGCGTCACCTTCGACGGTGAGTCGCATCGACAGGGTTTTACTGCCGCGCAGGCTGACGATCAGGACGTCGCCATGTTTGATCGAACCACCGTTGCCGGTGACCTGGTAACGGCCCGGCACCAGGGCACGGCATTCGATCAGGGTGTGTTGCGGGCTCAGCAAGCTGAAGCGGAAATCGTGTTCGGCCATGGATCCTCCAAATAGGCGCGGCATCCTATCACGGGTGCCGGCCTATCATGAGCCTGGTATGTGACCGCTGATCATCCCTCGACCAGGTTCTGGGCGCGGCCATCGGCCCACGCGGCAATGTTGGCCAGCGTGGTGCCGGCAATCGCCGCCAGGGCCTCACGGGTGAGGAAGGCCTGGTGCGCGGTGATGATCACGTTGGGGAAGGTCAGCAGGCGGGCGAGCACGTCATCCTGCAGGGGCAGGTCCGAGCGGTCCTCGAAAAACAATTGGGCTTCTTCTTCGTAGACGTCCAACCCCAGATAGCCCAACTGGCCCAGCTTGAGCGCTTCGATCAGTGCCGGCGTATCGACCAGGCCACCACGCCCGGTGTTGATCAGCATCGCACCGGTTTGCATCTGCGCGAGCGAGCGGGCATTGATCAGGTGTTTGCTGTCGGCGGTCAGCGGGCAGTGCAGGCTGATGATTTGTGCCTCGGCCAACAGTTCAGGCAGGCTCACGTAGCGGGCCCCGAGGTCCTGCACCTGTGGGTTGGGGAAGGGGTCGTAGGCCAGCAACTGGCAGCCGAAGCCGGTCATGATCTTGGCGAAGGTCGCGCCGATCTGACCGGTGCCGACCACGCCGACCGTTTTGCCGACCAGATCAAAGCCGGTCAGCCCGTGCAGGCTGAAATCACCGTCGCGGGTACGGTTGTAGGCACGGTGCAGGCGACGGTTGAGGGCCAGGATCAGGGCGACGGCGTGCTCGGCCACCGCGTGGGGCGAATAGGCGGGCACGCGCACGATGGTCAGGCCCAGGCCCTGGGCGGCGGGTAAGTCGACATGATTGTAGCCCGCCGAGCGCAGGGCAATCAGGCGTGTGCCGCCCTTGGCCAGTTGCTCCAGCACGGGGGCGCTGAGGTCGTCGTTGATAAAGGCGCAGACCACCTCGTGGTGTTCGGCCAGGGCCACGGTCTCGAGGTTGAGGCGGGCGGGTTGGAATTGCAGTTCCAGACCAGCCGGCAGCGGTTCGCCGAGGAAACTCTCGCGGTCGTAGGTTTGACTGCTGAAGAGAATGACGCGCATTAAAAAGGCTCCCTGCAATGACAGAATAGATGCGTACCTGTAGGAGCGAGCTTGCTCGCGAAAAACGTCAACGATAACGCGTTCATTCTGGTTTAACGCGGTGTTCTCTGGTTTTTCGCGAGCAAGCTCGCTCCTACAGTCGGACGGTCAGGCACTCACTCTGGCTTCACTGGCCAGCCGTGCAATCGCCATGTCCAGTTCGTCCAGCGCGGCCGTGGCCTTGGCGTCATCCTGCTTGAGCAGGGTTTCGGCGCGTTGGCAGGCTGCTCGTAATTGCGGAACACCACAGTAGCGGGTGGCGCCGTGCAAACGGTGCACACGCTCGATCAAGGCGTGGTTGTCATTGGCTTCGCGGGCGTGGGTAATTGCCAGGCGATCAGCCTCCAGGGAGGCCAGTAGCATGGCGAGCATATCAGCGGCCAGGTCGGCCTTGTTGGCGGCCAGGCGCAGGCCTTCTTCGTGATCGAGTACCAAGAGTTGCACGCCCTGGGCCGCGCCTTCGTGGGTACGCTCCGGGCCTTGGTTACGCAGCGCCAGGCCGGTCCATTTCAATACCACCTGGGCCAATTGCCGCTCGCTGATGGGTTTGGTCAGGTAGTCGTCCATACCGCTTTGCAGCAGGGCGCGTTTTTCGTTGGCCATGGCGTGAGCCGTGAGGGCTACCACCGGCAGCGGTGTGCCGTGGCGTTCGCTTTCCCACTGGCGGATCGCCTCGGTGCTCTGGCGGCCATCCATGCCGGGCATTTGCACGTCCATCAGCACCAAATCGAACGTTTCCTGCTTCACGGCGTCGACCGCCGCGTAACCGCTTTCCACCGCCTGCACCTTGGCGCCCATGTCTTCCAACAGGGTTTGCACCAGCAACAGGTTGGCCGGGTTGTCGTCCACGCACAGCACCCGTGGCGCACGGCTGGACAACGGCTCACCGGGTTCGCTGCGCGAAGGGCGCGGGCTGATCAGGTCGGCCAGGGAGCGGCGCAACTTGCGCGTACAGGCGGGCTTGGCCTGCAGTTGGCTGTTGGGGTTGGGCACCGATTGGTTGAACAGCATCTGCTCTGTGGTCGGGCACAGCACCAGCACCTTGCAGCCCAGGTGTTCCAGGTCCCACAGGTGTTGATTGAGGCGTTCGGGCGGAATGTCGTTGGCGGTGACGCCGAGCACCGCCAGGCTGATGGCCTGTTCGGTCTGGTGGGCACTGGTGATGCCGTTGGTCAGGCTTTCCAGGGTATTGAACGGCGTGACTTCCAGGCCGCAGTCTTCCAATTGATGTTGCAGGGCCTGGCGCGCCAGTTCGTGGTTTTCCAGCACGGCCACACGACGCCCCAATAGCGGCGCGGCGGGCAGGTCTTCGACGTCGTCACGGGTTTTGGGCAGGTTCAGGCTGATCCAGAATTCCGAACCTTCACCCGGCGTGCTGTCGACGCCGATTTCGCCGCCCATCTGCTCGATCAACCGCTTGGAAATCACCAGGCCCAAACCGGTACCGCCGGGCTGGCGCGACAGCGAATTGTCGGCCTGGCTGAATGCCTGGAACAGGGCGCGCACATCCTGGTTGGACAGGCCAATGCCGGTGTCTTGTGTCTTGCACGCTGATGCGCAATTGCACGCTGTCTTCCTGCTCGTCCTCGATCATTGCCCGGGCCACAATGGTGCCTTCGCGGGTGAACTTGATCGCATTGCTGATCAGGTTGGTCAGGATCTGCTTGAGCCGCAGCGGGTCGCCCACCAACGCCAGGGGCGTGTCGCGGTACACCAGGCTTACCAGTTCGAGCTGCTTGGCATGCGCGGCGGGGGCGAGGATGGTCAAGGTGTCTTGCAGCAAGTCGCGCAGGTTGAAAGGCACGCTGTCGAGCACCAGTTTTCCGGCTTCAATCTTCGAGAAATCGAGGATTTCGTTGATGATGCCCAGCAGGTTATCCGCAGATTTTTCGATAGTGCCCAGGTAATCCAGCTGGCGCGGTGATAATTCGCTTTTTTGCAGCAAGTGAGTAAAACCGAGGATGCCGTTGAGCGGTGTGCGGATCTCATGGCTCATGTTGGCCAGGAACTCCGACTTGATACGGCTGGCTTCCAGGGCTTCCTTGCGTGCCAGGTCCAGCTCGATGTTCTGGATCTCGATGGTTTCCAGGTTCTGGCGCACGTCTTCGGTGGCCTGGTCGATGCTGTGTTGCAGCTCTTCCTGGGCATTTTGCAGGGTTTCGGCCATGCGGTTGATGCCAGACGCGAGTTGGTCCAATTCCTGGCTGCCCAAGGGTGGCAAGCGTGTTTCCAGGTTGCCGTCCTTGAGCTGCGCCACCGCTTGCTTGATCTGGCCAATCGGCGAATTGATGGTACGGCTGATACGCAGGGCGAGGGCGGCGGTGCACATCAGGCCGATGGCGATCAGCAGAAGGCTGGCGAACAGGCTGCGATAGCCGCGCAACAGCATGCCATTGTGGGACAGCTCGACTTCCACCCAACCCAGCAGGCGGTCGGCCTCATCGGGAATCAATTCGCCCGCCAGGTTGCGATGGCGGCCAAACACCGGCAGTAGATAGCGGGTGGCGTCGTTGCCGGAACGCTGTAACAGTTGCGAGCTGTTGCCGGTGGGTGGCTGGTTGAGCATGGTCGGGCCGGCGTGGGCCAGGGACGCGCGGTCTGGCGCCAGGAACGACACGGCGCGCACATCCGGCTGTTCCAGGGACTGGGTGGCGATACGCTCCAGCAGGTCGGTGTCCTTGTGGCCCATGGCTGGGGCCACCAGCGGTGCCAATTGCTCGGCGATCATTTCGCCGCGTTGCAGTAGCTGGGTCTGCAATTCCGAGAGTTGCATCCAGGTGAAATAGCCGCCCAACAACAGCGCCATCAGGCTGGTCGGTAATAAGGTCAGCAACAGTACGCGGCCTTTTATCCCCATTCTTCTAAGCACGCCACTCTCCTGCTACCACGTTGTTATCAATCATCCACGCCGGCATCCGGCCAGCGCCACCTGCGCAGTGTAGCCATTTGCGCGGCCTGGAATCTTGCAAATTAATGACATGCGGCAATCTTCGGGCCATTCGGCGCCGGGTGGCGATTGCCTGTGAACGTTTAATCTTGAATAATCAGTGATTGAGAATGACTTGCAGACGCTAATGACTCCCGCAGCAGTTGGCCTACCCAGTATCCTGACCATCGAAGATGACCCTGTGTTGGGTGCCTACGTGCACGAGCAACTCGGCCGCAGTGGTTTCCAGGTGACCTGGTGCCAGAACGGCCAGCAGGGCCTGCAACTGGCCCGCGCCCAGGCCTTCGACCTGGTGCTGATGGATATTCTGCTGCCGGGGCTGGACGGTTTGTCGATCCTCACTCATTTGCGCCAGAGCCACGCCATGCCCGTGATCCTGATGTCAGCCCTGGGCGCTGAAGCCGACCGTATCAGCGGTTTTCGCCTGGGCGCGGACGACTATTTGCCCAAGCCGTTCAGCATGGTTGAACTGTGCGTGCGTATTGAAGCGATCCTGCGCCGCGTTGCCCTGGATCGCCGGCCCGAGCCGACGCGCGCCCCGGCACTTGAAGATGCCCGGGTGCTGCACTTTGATGATGAACGCTGCGATGTGTCCTGCCAGGACCAGTGGGCCGCGCTCACGCGCAGCGAATACCGCCTGCTGGAAACCCTGCAGCGCAACGCCGAAGAAGTCCTCAGCAAAGCCTTCCTGTATCAGCAGGTGTTGCAGCGCGGTTATGCGCCCCATGACCGCAGCCTCGACATGCATGTCAGCCAGATCCGCCGCAAGCTCAAGGCCATCGGTTACATCGAGCGTGAAGTACGCACCGTATGGGGCAAGGGCTACGTGCTGAGCGGTCACGATGAAGGGCTTTGAGCGACTGCCCGGCAAGCACTCGTTGTTCTGGAAGCTGGCCTGCCTGTTGATCGCCTTCTGTTTGCTGATGATTTGGCTCAGTTGGTCGTGGGGCCGTTACATGGAACAGCAGAGCGCTTACCTGTCCGACAAGTCGCGGGAGATTCTCAATGGCTATGCCGCGGGTGCCGAACTGGCGTGGAGCACGCAAGGCAGCGCGGGCGTAGATGCCTGGCTGCAGCGGATGGCCGAGCGCGAAAGCACTTGGGTAGGGGTGATCGGTAACGACCTGCAGTCCCTGGGCAGCACGCCCTTGAGTGACAAGGAAAGCCAGCGCCTGACGTTTTTGCGTGGATTGGATTGGCCGGTCAGCCGGCATGTCATTGGTTTGCCCTGGATGAAAGTACCGTTTCCGGTCGACCCTGGCGCGGGGGCGCTGGTGATCGAGCTGCCGCAGCGCTTTATGCCTGGGCGCTATCAACTGTTCTGGCGGGTGGTCACCAATGGTGTGATCCCAGGTCTGTTTACCCTCTTGCTATGCATCGGCCTTTACCGGCTGTTGATCATGCCCCTCAATCAATTGCGCGAGCAGGCCAATGCCTGGCGTGCGGACCAACTCAATACGCGGATGTCCCTGGATGCCACCAGCCGCCAGGATGAACTGGGCGAGCTGGGCCGCGCCTTTGACCATATGTCCGAACGCTTGCAGGGCACGGTGCGTTTGCAGCAGCAGCTGCTGCGCGATATGTCCCATGAACTGCGCACACCCTTGAGCCGCCTGCGGGTAGCCTGCGACAGCGAGCAAGACCTGGCCAAGCTGCGCGAGCGCCTGGGTCGGGAAATCGACGCCATGCAGCGCCTGGTGGAAGACAGCCTGCAACTGGCCTGGCTCGACAGCGAAACAACGCCGTTGCCCCAGGAAGATATTCAGCTCCAGGCCTTGTGGGACATATTGCGCGAGAATGCTTGTTTTGAAAGCGGTTGGTCCGCATCGCGCTTGCCGTGCCTGTTACCCGCGGACAGTTGGGTGCGTGGCAACCTCAATGCACTGGCCCAGGCCTTGGAAAATATCCTGCGCAACGCCATACGCCACTCGCCCCACGACGGCTGCGTGCAACTCGACGGATGTCGGGAGGGGGGCTATTGGCATATCTGGCTGCAGGATCAGGGGGCCGGGATTGCTGAGGATGATCTGGAGCGCATCTTCGCGCCCTTTACCCGCCTGGACGGCTCGCGGCCCGGCGATGGCGGTTTCGGCCTGGGCCTGAGCATTGCCCGCAACGCCGTGCAGCGCCAGGGCGGCCGCTTATGGGCGGAAAATACCGGGCGGGGTCTGCGGGTGCATTTGCGTTTGCTGGCCCGTTAGCGCTCAGCGCCGGCGCAGTTTGCGTTTTTTCCACTGGTGCGCCACCCACCAGCGCCAGTACGCCATGGTCAGGCAATAAGCCAAGGCGCCCAATACCACCCCCAATACCACCGAACCCAGCAGGAATGGCTGCCAAAGAGTGCTCAACTGGCCGCTGATCCATTCCCACGTAAGGTTATCGGGCAAGCTGCGTGGCGGCACATTCATCAGCCAGGCGCCGGTCATATAGGTACAGATGAACACCACCGGCATGGTGATGGGGTTGGTCAACCACACCAGGCTGATGGCGATAGGCATATTGCCGCGCACCGAAATCGCCAGGACCGCGGCAAGCAACATCTGCAATGGAATCGGGATAAACGCCGCAAATAAACCCACCGCCATGGCGCGAGCCACTGAGTGCCGGTTCAGGTGCCAGAGGTTGGGGTCATGCAGCAGCGTGCCAAGAAACTGTAATGACTTGTGTTCCCTGATACTGCTGGGATCGGGCATGTACCGTTTGAATAAGCGCCGGGGCATAAGGGGTCCAGGTCAATTCGAGGGGCAAGTATGCCCGGATTCTATAAACAGAAAATTCAGACTTTGTGACAAAACATCATAGGCGCTGTCGTTCAGCCGGCTAAGACTGAGTGGATCACTGGGAAAGGATGATCCATGAAGACAGGGATGTTGGCGTTGGCGCTGGGGTTGCTGGCGTTGCGTTGGTTACCGGTGTTGCCGCCTGGCGCCGGGTTGTTGGCCATGCTGGTGCTGGCCTTGATGCTGTTGCCTTTTCGGTCCTATCCCGTGGCGTTCTTTCTGGTGGGCTTGAGTTGGGCCTGTCTCAGCGCGCAGCGGGCGCTGGATGATCGGCTGCAGCCGGCCCTGGACGGGCAGACTCGCTGGGTGGAGGGGCGTGTGGTGGGCTTGCCTCAGCAGACGGGTACGGGCGTGCGCTTTGAACTGGCCGACGGCCGGTCGCGCAAGATTCGGCTGCCCAAACGTATCCGCGTGTCCTGGCACGGCGGGCCAGTGGTGAACAGCGGTGAACGCTGGCGTCTGGCGTTGACACTCAAGCGGCCTGCGGGCCTGCTCAATTTCCATGGGGTCGACCATGAAGCCTGGCTGCTGGCCCAGCGTATCGGTGCTACTGCAACGGTAAAAGACGGTGAGCGTCTCGCACCGGCCCGCAATGCCTGGCGCGATGCTGTGCGCCAGCGCCTGATGGCGGTGGATGCCCAAGGCCGCGAGGCGGGCTTGGCGGCGCTGGTATTGGGCGACGGTTCCGGCCTGGCGCCTGAGGATTGGCAGGTGTTGCAGGACACGGGCACGGTGCATCTGCTGGTGATTTCCGGGCAGCACATCGGCTTGCTGGCGGGGTTGATCTACGGCTTGGTCGCGATGCTGGCGCGTTATGGTTGCTGGCCCCGAACCTGGCCGTGGCTGCCGTGGGCGTGCGGTCTGGCATTTGGCGCGGCGTTGGGTTATGGGCTGCTGGCCGGGTTCGGCGTGCCGGTGCAACGGGCCTGCATGATGGTTGGCCTGGTGCTGCTGTGGCGTCTGCGTTTCCGCCATTTGGGCGTGTGGTGGCCGTTGCTGCTGGCACTGAACGGCGTGCTGGTACTGGAGCCCTTGGCCAGCCTGCAGGTAGGGTTCTGGTTGTCGTTTGCGGCGGTCGCGGTGTTGCTGTTGGCGTTCGGCGGGCGCCTGGGGCCCTGGAGCGCCTGGCAGGTGTGGACCCGGCCCCAGTGGCTGATTGCCATTGGTTTGTTTCCGGTGTTGCTGGTGCTGGGGTTGCCGATCAGCCTCAGCGCACCTGTGGCCAATCTCCTTGCCGTGCCTTGGATCAGCCTGGTAGTGCTGCCTTTGGCGCTGCTGGGCACGGCGTTGCTGTGGGTGCCGCTGGCTGGGGAGGGGTTGCTGTGGCTGGCCGGCGGTGCGCTGGACGGATTGTTTAAAGGCCTGGGGCTGCTGGCCGCGCAATTGCCGGCCTGGGTACCCGCCGAGGTACCTTTGGGGTATTGGTTGGTTAGCCTGGCTGGCGCGGTGATTTTGTTGCTGCCCAAGGGGTTGCCGTTCCGGGTGCTGGGCTGGCCCATGCTGTTGATGGCTGTATTTGCGCCCAGGGAGTGGGTGCCCCACGGGCAGTTAGATGTGGTGCAACTGGACGTCGGCCAGGGGCAGGCACTGATCCTGCGCACCCGTCATCATACGTTGCTCTACGATGCCGGGCCGCGCTCGGGGCCTGTCGACCTGGGCGCGCGTGTCGTGTTGCCGTCGTTGAAAAAGCTCGGGGTAGCCCAGTTGGACATGATGCTGCTCAGCCATGCCGATGCCGATCACGCGGGGGGTGCGGCGGCGGTGGCTCGGGGGTTGCCCGTCAAGCGTGTGGTGGGCGGTGAAACCGAAGGTTTGCCAGACTTTCTTGCCACCCAACCCTGTACCAGCGGCGAACGATGGGAATGGGAGGGTGTGTCATTTCAATTGTGGCAGTGGGCTGATGGGCTTGATGGCAATCCGAGGTCTTGTGTGTTGCAGGTTGAGGCCAGTGGGGAGCGCCTGCTGCTCACCGGTGACATTGATCGCGCCGCCGAACAGGCTTTTCTGGCCTCTTCGTTGGCGGTTCAGACCGACTGGCTGCAAGCCCCGCACCATGGCAGCCGCAGTTCGTCATCCTGGCCGTTCCTGCAACGGTTGGCACCCACATCGGTGTTGATTTCCCGCGGGCGCAGCAATACGTTCGGTCATCCCCATCCGCAGGTCCTGGAGCGCTACCACGTGCTGGGCAGCCGGGTTTACGACAGCGCCGAGCAGGGTGCCGTACGCTTGCGTCTGGGGGCGTTTCTGCCACCGATGGTTGCGCGCAGTCAACGCCGTTTTTGGCGCGAACCGTTACCGTAATCGCGTGTTACCAAAGACCCGAGCCGCAACAGGCGGGTGTGTAGCCGACGAACCCCGCTGTCGAACCTATATGATAAAGTGGCGCACTTTTTCGAGGGGGCATTCACTGTGTGGGAATTGGTCAAATCCGGCGGCTGGATGATGTTGCCGATCATTCTGAGTTCCATCGCTGCACTCGGCATCGTTGCCGAACGCCTGTGGACCCTGCGCGCCAGTCGCGTCACCCCTGAGCATCTGCTGGGGCAGGTCTGGGGCTGGATCAAGAACAAGCAGCTCGACAAGCAGAAACTCAAGGAGCTGCGCGCCAATTCGCCGCTGGGTGAAATCCTCGCCGCCGGTCTGGCCAATTCCAAGCATGGTCGCGAGATCATGAAGGAGTGCATTGAAGAGGCGGCCGCCCGGGTCATCCATGAACTGGAACGCTACATCAACGCCCTTGGCACCATCGCCGCCATGGCGCCGTTGCTCGGTTTGCTCGGCACAGTACTCGGCATGATCGATATCTTCAGCTCGTTCACAGGCTCGGGCATGACCACCAACGCAGCGGTCCTGGCCGGGGGGATCTCCAAGGCGTTGATCACCACTGCAGCCGGCCTGATGGTGGGTATCCCTTCGGTCTTCTTCCACCGTTTCCTGCTGCGTCGCATTGATGAACTGGTGGTCGGCATGGAGCAGGAAGCCATCAAGCTGGTGGAGGTGGTGCAGGGCGACCGTGATGTAGACCTGGTCGAGGGCAAAGCGTGAAATTTCGCCGCAAGCAACGGGAAAATGTTGATATCAACCTCGCGTCGTTGATCGATGTGGTGTTCATCCTGCTGCTGTTTTTTGTCGTGACCACTACCTTCACCCGCGAAACCCAGTTGCGTGTCGACCTGCCTGAAGCGGTGAGTGGCTCGCCTGCCGAAGACCAGCAAGTCAAGCAACTGGACATCGCTATCAGCGCCGAAGGGGTGTTTTCGGTGAATAACCAGTTGCTGGAGAAAAATGACCTTGCCAGCCTGATGGAGGCGTTGCAGAAGGAGTCTGGTGGCGACACCCAGTTGCCGCTGTCCATCAGCGCCGATGGCAAAACCCCGCACCAGGCCGTGATCACCGCCATGGACGCTGCCGGCAAGCTCGGTTTCAGCCATTTGCGCATGACCACCGTCGAGGCGGCGAGCCCGCCCTGATGGCCATCTCCGACCGTTTACTCAAGGCATGGTACGAAGGTCATCCAGCACTAATGTTGCTGCGACCGCTGGAATCGCTGTATCGCTGCGTGGTTCAACGTAAGCGTGCGCGCTTCGTGGCGGGCGAGGGCGAGATTTATCAGTCGTCTGTGCCAGTGATCGTGGTGGGCAATATTACAGTGGGAGGCACCGGCAAGACGCCTTTGATCCTGTGGTTGATCGAGCACTGCCGACGCAGCGGCTTGCGCGTAGGAGTGGTCAGTCGAGGCTACGGTGCCAAGCCGCCGCAGTTGCCGTGGCGGGTCGAGGCCGCCCACAGTGCCGAGGTGGCCGGTGATGAACCCTTGCTGATCGTGCAGCGCAGCGGTGTACCGCTGATGATCGATCCTGATCGCAGTCGTGCGGTAAAGGCCCTGCTGGCCTGCGAGCCCCTGGACCTGATCCTCTCCGATGACGGCCTGCAGCACTACCGCCTGGCCCGCGATCTTGAACTGGTGCTGATCGATGCCGCCCGTGGCCTCGGTAACCGCCGGTGCCTGCCTGCCGGGCCGTTGCGCGAACCGGTGGAGCGCCTGCAGAGTGTGGACGGGGTGCTTTATAACGGTGCCGTTACAGACCGTGAAAATGGCTTTGCCTTCCGCCTGCAGCCCACAGCGCTGGTCAACCTGCACAGCGGCGAACGCCAGCCGGTCACCTATTTTCCGCAGGGCCAGCAGGTGCATGCGGTGGCCGGAATAGGCAATCCGCAACGTTTCTTCAATACCCTTGAAACGCTACACTGGCAGGCGATACCCCATGCTTTTGCCGATCACGCGCCCTACAGCGCCGAGGTCTTGAATTTTACCCCGTCATTGCCGCTGGTCATGACCGAAAAGGACGCGGTGAAGTGCCGCGCCTTTGCCCAGCCCGACTGGTGGTACCTTGCGGTGGATGCGGTACCGTCGCCGGCGTTCGTCGCCTGGTTCGACACGCAGCTGATGCGTCTGTTGCCCAACCGTCTTTTGCCTTAAAACGCTTTTTTCCAGGAAACATTCATGGACACCAAACTGCTCGATATCCTCGCTTGCCCGATCTGCAAAGGCCCGCTCAAGCTCAGCGCCGACAAAACCGAGCTGATCAGCAAAGGTGCCGGCCTGGCTTACCCTATCCGTGACGGCATCCCGGTCATGCTCGAAAGCGAAGCCCGCACCCTGACCACCGATGAGCGCCTGGATAAATGACCACCGCCTTTACCGTTGTCATTCCCTCGCGCTATGCCTCGACCCGCCTGCCGGGCAAGCCGCTGCAAATGATCGGCACCAAGCCGATGATCCAGCTGGTGTGGGAGCAAGCGTGCAAGAGCAGCGCCGAGCGCGTGGTGGTGGCCACCGATGACCCGCGTATCATCGAGGCGTGCAAAGGTTTTGGAGCCGAAGCGGTCCTGACCCGCGAAGACCATAACTCCGGCACTGATCGCCTGGCCGAAGTCGCCACTCAGTTGGGTCTGGCACCCGACGCGATCGTAGTGAACGTGCAGGGTGACGAGCCATTGATACCGCCGGGTGTCATCGATCAGGTCGCTGCCAACCTCGCGGCCCATGGCGAGGCGCGTATGGCGACCCTGGCCGAACCGATCGAAGACATCGAGACGCTGTTCAACCCGAACGTGGTGAAAGTGGTCAGCGACATCAACGGCCTGGCACTGACGTTCAGTCGCTCCACCTTGCCGTGGGCGCGGGATGCCTTTGCCAAGAATCGCGACGTGTTGCCGGAGGGCGTGCCATATCGCCGCCATATCGGCATCTATGCCTACCGCGCCGGTTTCCTGCACGACTTCGTCAGTTGGGGCCCTTGCTGGCTCGAGAATACCGAGTCCCTGGAACAACTGCGTGCCCTCTGGCACGGGGTGCGTATCCACGTGGGCGATGCGTTGGAAGCACCGCCAGCGGGTGTCGATACCCAGGAAGACCTCGAACGCGTCCGTCGCCTGCTGGGCGCCTGATGGAAGTTCTGTTTGTATGCCTGGGCAATATCTGCCGCTCGCCAACCGCTGAAGGCATCTTGCGCCATAAGTTGCGTGAAGCAGGCTTGGCTGGCCAGGTTGAGGTGGCGTCTGCTGGCACCGGAGAATGGCATATCGGCAACCCGCCGGACCAGCGCAGCCAGCGTGCGGCGCTGGCGCGCGGCTATGACTTGTCGGGCCAGCGTGCCCAGCAGGTTTCCCGTGCTGATTTTGCCCGCTATGACCTGATCCTGGCCATGGACAACAGTAACCTGCGCAACCTCAAAGCCATGCAGCCAGGGCAGGGCAAGGCGGAGCTGGATTTGTTCCTGCGTCGCTTTGATGGCGAAGTGGACGAGGTGCCAGACCCTTACTATGAAGGTGAGCAAGGTTTCGAACGGGTCCTTGACCTGATCGAACGCGCCTGTGACTTATTGGTGATCGAATTGAAGGGGCGGTTATGACCTTGCAAGTGCGTGCGCAGGTATCGCTCAAGCCATTCAACAGCTTTGCCATTGATGTGAGCGCGCAATTATTTGCCGAGGCCCACAGTGATGCTGACGTGCGCGAGGCCATCGCCTATGCCGCCGCACATGCGGTGCCGTTGCTGGTGATCGGTGGCGGCAGCAATTTGCTGCTGACCCAGGACGTTCCGGCGCTGGTGTTGCGTATGGCGACCCAAGGCATTCGTGTGCTGAGCGATGATGGCACGCACGTGGTGGTCGAAGCCGAAGCGGGCGAAGCCTGGCATCCGTTTGTGCTGTGGACGCTTGAACACGGCTTCTGCGGCTTGGAAAACCTCAGCCTCATCCCCGGCACTGTCGGTGCCGCGCCGATGCAGAACATCGGCGCCTATGGTGTAGAGATCAAGGATGTCTTCGCCGGCCTCACTGCCCTGGATCGCCAGACGGGCGAGCTGCGGGAATTCAGTCTCGACGAATGCAAGTTCGCCTACCGTGACAGCCTGTTCAAGCACGAAGTCGGGCGTTGGCTGATCCTGCGGGTACGCTTTTCCCTCAGCCGTGCCACTCACCTGAAACTCGACTACGGCCCGGTGCAACAGCGTCTGGTTGCGCAGGGCATCACCCACGCCACGCCAAGCGATGTGAGCCGCGCGATCTGCAGCATTCGCCGCGAGAAACTGCCAGACCCGGCAGAGCTGGGCAATGCGGGCAGCTTCTTCAAGAACCCACTGGTGTCCCAGGCCCTGGCGATTGAACTGCAAAGCCAGTATCCGGACCTGGTGGCCTACCCTCAGGCAGACGGCCAAATGAAACTCGCCGCCGGCTGGCTGATCGACAAGGCCGGTTGGAAGGGGTTCCGGGAGGGCGATGCGGGCGTGCACAAGATGCAAGCGCTGGTACTGGTCAACTACGGCACCGCCACCGGGCAAGAGATTGCCCAGCTTGCGCTACGCATCCAGCAAGATATCTTCAAGCGCTTCAAGGTCGAGCTGGAAATGGAACCCAATCAGTACTGAGCTTTATCTGCTCTGAAAATGAAAATGCCCCGTATCTCGCGATACGGGGCATTTTTATTGCTGCGATTGATCAGTCATCGCGGCTCATGATGCCGAAGATCTGCAACAGGCTGATGAACAGGTTGTAGATCGATACATAAAGGCTGATGGTCGCCATGATGTAGTTACGCTCACCGCCGTGGATGATGGCGCTGGTCTGGAACAGGATGCACACCGAGGAAAACAGCACAAAACCCGCGCTGATCGCCAGTTGCAGGCCGCTGATCTGGAAGAACATGCTGGCCACCACCGCCGCCAGCAGTACGAAGAAACCTGCGGTGATGAAGCCACCCAGGAAGCTCATGTCCTTACGGCTGATCAGCACGTAGGCCGACAGACCACCAAACACCAGGGCCGTCATGGCAAACGCCGAACTGACCACTTCCGCGCCGCCGGCCATGCCCAGGTAGCGGTTGAGGATCGGGCCGAGGATAAAACCCATGAAACCGGTCAAGGCAAACGCCGACACCAGGCCCCAGGCCGAGTCACGCAGCTTGTTGGTCAGGAAGAACAGACCATAGAAGCCGATCAACACGACAAAGATATTCGGGTAGCCGACGCGCATCTGCTGGGCCACGTAAGCCATCACGCCGCTGAATGCGAGGGTAAGGGCGAGCAAGCCGTAGGTGTTGCGCAACACGCGGCTGACTTCAAGCTGCTCAGCCTGCGCGTTGCCATTCACTGCGTAATTCTGTTCGCGCATGGCGACACTCCTTCAGTTTTGAAACGTTCAGTCGCAAAGATCATAACAGACGCCTTGTAACAAGCGATGCAGAGAGTTTGACAGTGTGTTTCATTCGGGTATTATGGCGCCCGCTGACACGGGATGGGCTACTATAATCCCGTGATGCACAAGGGAAATTGGCAGAGTGGTTGAATGCACCGGTCTTGAAAACCGGCGGACGTTAATAGCGTCTCCAGGGTTCGAATCCCTGGTTTCCCGCCAAGATTTACACAAAAGCCTCGCGAAAGCGGGGCTTTTGCGTTTCTTGGGTTTGGGTGTGCTGATAATCAAACAAATGCTGTTTGTCGCATTCATACCTTTCAAAGACGAACCACCATTCGTCTAACATCCGGCACTCTCCATCCGTTGCTTCCTCTCAATCTTAAGCACGGATATCCCGAGCGATACACGGAGAGCCAGCATGGAAATCAACGAGAAAGCCCCAGGCAACATTTCCCAGCAAGCGGTTACTCGTAACACCGATAATGAGACGGGACATGACCCGAGGCGCGATGAGGACGATATCCCGCTACCCCCGGATGACGAGGCCCCGATCGAGGAGGACATGTCGGATGTAGACGCGGCGGACTCCGTAGCAAGTGAGCACCCCGCTACCTGAAGACCTCCCGATCAATGAAACCCGGCCCAGCGCCGGGTTTTTATTGCGGTTTTCGGCGCATTTAATTAACCGTAATCCTTAAGTATTGGCATCGCATAATTGTGAATGGCTTCACGATGCCTCTATGATCAGCACGCACTGTATTGGATCGCTGAGCCTCAACCCTTTGAAGGACATGAGCATGGACAAGCATTTCGGTAATTCGGGCCTTTTCAAGAACCCTTCGTATCAAGGCAACGACGCTCACGACGGCTGCAGCACTGCCGACTGGGAGCTGAAAAACAGTGCGCTGAATACGAAGGAGTTTTTGATATGTCCAAAGAATTACTCGGAGTTTTTGCTCTAGGGTTGATGGTGGTCGGTGAGTTTTGTGCAATCTACAGTGAGGTGGTGACCGCCAAGTTGGCCCAGGCCGGCAGTGGTTCCTGGGAGGTCTTTGTACTTCCCGTGGTCTTGATGTGTTTTGCCGGGCTTTGCCTGCTGGGCGCCTATTGGCTGGGGTTTGTGGTTGTCGGTGATATCTGGATTGTCACGGTAGTCTCGGTCACTTCGTTATTGCTTCTGGAGCCTGTGGTGGTCTGGGCGCTGTTTCATGAAGCTCCAGGGCGGGGCGCGTTGATCGGGTTCTGCCTGGGCGCCTTGGGGATGCTTGCGACGGTAGTGCTCTAGCACGCCGGGGAATCAAGTGTCGGGTCAGATCAGCGTCTGTAGTCCGATGCTGATCTGACCCGCACCGCTGCACTTTTTTCCATTCTGCTGATCTACCCTGTCCCAGCCACCCGACTCCCACGGGTGGCCAACAGAATCAGACCCGGTGCCGATGGATCGAACGTCAACTGTTTCCACCTCCCGATGGCCGCTGCTGCTGGCTGCGATATTAACGCTGTGTGCCGCAGGTTGCAGCCAACAACAGGGCCGCGATATCGCCAGGCAGTTCAGCGATGGCAAGCCCGATGAATTCTTCCAGACCAGCGTCGACCGCATGGCCACCCTGGGGATGCGTGACAACCTGCAAAGCCTCTACTTGCTGATGAGCAAGCTCTACCTGCGCAACCCCAACCAGTGGCGTCAATCGGGGTATCCGGATGCAGTGACCGCCGCCCGGCAAATCCGTCAGGCCATCGAAAATCGCCGTCCCTTGCCCGCACTGGGAGATCGTAGTGACCTGGCTGCCCTGAGTTATTCCTTGAGCCCTGACTTTCGCGGCGACCGCGTCGGCGCGTTCATCTACGCGATTGGCAGCATGCTCGTGACCGCTCACGGCGGGCGTACGCAGTTTTATGTGACCGACTCGATCAACCCGCAGTTTGTCAGCAATGCCGCGCGCAATATCGAAAAGGCCACCTGGCTGCTCAGTCAGCGTCAGGATGCCAATGGCGTGCTGCTGTTGTTTTCCAACGAGATATCAGAGGAGGGCAGTAACCTCAGTTTTGCCGTTGAGTTCGGCAAGATCGTCGCGCGTTTGGACCTGCTGACCCAAATCCTTGATGAGCGCTACCGGCGCATTGGCCTCAATTACGCACAAAGCCTGTTGCTGATGAATTTCCTGCCGGTGCAGTGAGGCCCATCGCATCGACCAATCGGTGCGGTGTTTCCCTTTCCGCTGTAGGAAGCGGCCTATCTTGCCTCCGGCGGCTTGAAAGGCTTGCCTGCGGGCAATAGCCTCGGATTTTTCTTAAACACGAGGCCCTCCCTTGGGTAAACGAAAAACGGTTTGGCCCACGGATCGCGAAATACGCTTGCGGTTTATCCTCTATGCGGTGATTGACGCCGCGACCGCCCAGGGCGTGTCTGCCGAGTTATTGCTGCCGGCGCATAAGTTATTGCGTGACTCGCCCACGGAAGTCCAGTTGCGCGACACCTTGGGGGAGATTCTCGCCACTGACGAAATGTATGGCTTCCGCTTTCCGCCGGGGTCGGATGCCGATGACCTGATGCGGGCATTGGCAATGCCTGACGACCAAACCTGATTCATCCTGTTTTTAAAACGCCCCTGTCCGTCATCAAGGAGTGACCTGACGGGCATGCCTGCCTTCCCATCACTGTTCGCGTGGTGGGTTTGGCCTGGCACGTTCCCGGATTCCAAGGACCTGCCCACATGCTGCTGCGCCACCCCCCGTTTATTTTTGCCGCCTTGACCCTCAGTTCGCTGGTACAGGCTGAAAGCCTGCAATTGGCGCCGGTTGAAGTCACCACGGCTGAGGCCAGCGCCGCAGAAATCGCCCAGGCACAGCTCAAAAGCGTGCCCGGTGGCACCAATTACATCGATATGGACAGCGTGCAGCAGGGGCGGGTCAGCACCAACGAGGATGTCTTCAAGTACCAGGCCGGTGTGTACGCCAAGGCGGCCAATAACGAAGGGGTGAAGGTGTCCATTCGTGGCTCGGGCCTGAACCGCGCCCCCGGTGCCCATGCCTCCGGCCTGTATGAAATGTTCGACGGCCTGCCGCTTACCGGCCCAGGCGGCACGCCCTATGAGCTCAAGGACCCGCTGTGGCAAAGCCGGGTAGAGGTGCTGCGTGGCGCCAACGGGTTCGATCAGGGTGCATTGGCCTTGGGCGGTGCGGTCAACTACGTCACCCGCACCGGCTTGGACGCGCCCAAGCTACAGGTACGCTATGAGGTCGGCAGTCGCGGCTATGCCCAACGTGAAGTCAGTTCCGGGCAAGTGCTGGGGGACGCCGACTATTACATCAGCCTCACCGATTCGGAGTCCGACGGTTATCAGCACCAAAGCGCCGGCAGCGGCAAGGGCATCGCCGCGAACTTCGGCTACCGCTTTAGCCCGGACCTGGAAACGCGCTTCTACTTGCGTTACCGCGAAACCACCAACGATTCACCCGGCAGGCTCACGCGTGACCAGATCAGCCATGATCCGCGTGCCGCCAACAGCCTCAATGCCGCCCGCGATTCAAAGCGCCTGCAACCGGGCTCTACCTGGATTGCCAACAAGACCACCTTGCGGTTGGACGATAATGCGCGGGTCGAGGTCGGGCTGGCCTATCACGATTACCCCATGGACCTGCGCGAAGGCACCAACCGCCTCAAAGTTGCCTACACCGATATCAGCGGCACCCTGAATTACATCCGGCAGGACAGCCTGTTCGGCCATGCCAGCACCACCACTCTCGGCCTGCGTACTACCCAGGCGATGCCGAACAATGGCGCGTCGGAATACGTGCGCATCCCTGCGGGCAATACTGCCATTTATGCCCCCGGCACCAAGACCCGCGACTACAGCTACCTGGGCTCCGATACCGTGCTGCATGTAGGCAACGAGCTGGAACTGGTGGAGGATCTGTGGCTGACCACCGGCCTTGCCGCCATCTATACGCGCCGCGAAACCCAGGTCACTTACCCCGACGGCCAGGCGCCGCTCAGTCAGCATGATTGGGACTACGCGCCGCGCATTGGCCTGCGTTACGACTTCACCCCGCAGCTGCAGATTTACGGCAACCTGAGCCGCTCGGTAGAGCCACCGCACGCGTGGTCGATGATCTGGGGCTCGAACAAATACTTTGGCCCGGGCAGTGGGGCAGCCACGGGGTTGCAGCGCGAAGGCGTGAAGCTGCGTAATCAGACCGCCACCACCCTGGAAGTCGGCGGGCGCGGTGAAGCCTGGCTCGGCCAATGGGACCTGGCGCTCTATCGCTCGGAAGTTCGCCACGAGCTGCTTTCTGTAGAGACCCAGGCCCAGACTGCCACCAGCAACGCCATCATCGCCGAATCCAACGCCAGCCCCACCGTGCACCAGGGCGTGGAACTGAGCCTGCTCAGCCCGCTGTGGGACGGCGGCGGCAGCGGTAAGCTCGAGCTGCGCCAGGCCTACACCTTCAGCGACTTCCACTACCGCGACGACGAGCGTTTCGGCGACAACACCTTGCCCGGCATTCCCAAGCACTACTACCAGGCGCAACTGCGCTACAGCCACCCGACGGGTTTCTACACCAGCCTCAATACCGAACATGCATCACGGGTAGCGGTGGACTACGCCAATTCCTACTACGCGGCGGCCTACACCACCCTCGGCGCCACCTTCGGCTACGACGCGCCCAAGCAGGACTGGCAAGCCTGGGTCGACCTGCGCAACCTCACCAACCGCCGTTACGCCAACACCGTCACGCCGGGCTACGACGACAAAGGCATGGACGCTGCACGCTCCACCCCCGCTGATGGGCGTGGTATCTACACCGGCGTTTCCTGGAGCTGGCGTTAAATCAACCTTCGTGTTGGCGCAGGCGCTTGTACAGGGTGTTGCGACTCACCCCCAGCTCTCGCGCCAGGTGGGAAATATTCCCGCCCACGGCTTCCAGGCGCTGGCTCAGGTCGAGACTTTCATCCAGGTGTTCAGGTTTAGACAGCGGCACTGTCGCCTGCAAATCCACAAAAAAATCATCGGGCAGGTGCTCTGCGCGGATCGGCTGCTCCTCGGCCATCGCCAGCGCCACCTGCAACACGCTGCTCACCTGGCGTAAATTCCCCGGCCACGGGTGTTGCTCGAATAGCCTTAGCACCTCGGCGCTCAGCCCGGCCCATTGCGTCGGCTCGCGGTGTTGCTGCCACAGTTGCTGGAACAGCGCCTGCTTGTCGGTACGCTCGCGCAACGGCGGCAATTCCAGGGTCAGGCCGCCGATGCGGTAGTACAAGTCCTCGCGAAAGCGCCCGGCCTGCACCAGCTCGCGCAGTGCGCGGTTGGTCGCCGAGATGATGCGCAAGTCCACCGGGAACACCTCGCTACTGCCCACCGGCTGCACACAGCGCTCCTGCAATACCCGTAACAGGCGGGCCTGGGTGGGCAGCGGCATATCGCCGATTTCGTCGAGAAACAGCGTGCCCTTGTCGGCCTTGCGGATCAGACCGATGCTGCCTTTTTGGTTGGCGCCGGTGAAGGCGCCTTTTTCGTAGCCGAACAGTTCCGATTCCACCAGTTCTGCGGGAATCGCCGCACAGTTCACTGCGATTAACGCCTGCCGGCTGCGGGAACTGGCCTGGTGCAGGGCTTTGACGAACACCTCTTTGCCCACGCCGGTCTCGCCGTGAATCAACAACGGAATGTCCTTTTCCAGCAGGCGCTCGGCCTGGCGCACGGCTTTTTCCACGCGCACATCGCCAAAATGCAGGGTTTGGAGGTTGATCGAGGTCGGTGCTGGCGGCTGCGGTTGGCTGAACACCCGGGCCTGCACCGGCATCTGCCTGGGGCGCTTCAATAGGCACTGGAACCGATTGCGTCCCGCCGCTTGCAACGCAAAGGGAAGCCCTTCCGGCTGGTTGAGCAACTCCAGCAGCGACACCTTGAACAGACCGTCGATCATCACCCGCGAGAGGCTGATGCCCAGCAAGTTATCCGCACGCCGATTGGCCGAGAGCACCTGGCCGCTTTCATCAAAGATCAGCAGGCCGGCCCATTGGCTGTCGAGGTTGCTCAGGCCGGTGTTGAAGGTCAGTTGGAAATGTTCGCCGCGAAACAGGTTGAGGATCAGCCGGTTTTCCACGGTCTGGCTCATCATCTTGACCATGCCCAGGGTGTGGGAGGGCGGCAGGTAACTGTCGCTGGACACGTCCAGCACCGCGATGATTTCGCGCTGGGCGTCGAAAATCGGTGCCGCGGAACCGGTCATGAAGCGGTTGGCCTTGAGGAAGTGTTCATCGTGCTCAATATGCACGGCCTGGGCGCAGGCCAGTGCGGTGCCGATGGCGTTGGTGCCACTGGCGCGTTCCATCCAACTGGCGCCGGGGCTGAAGCCACGGGCCAGCGTGGGTTCGATAAACCGCTGGGTGCCCCACGAGGTCAGCACCTGGCCCTGATTGTCGGCCAGCATGATCAGGCAATTGGAATTGCTGAGGATGTTCTCGTAGTAGGGCAATACTTCCTGGTGGGTGGTCTGCACCAGAGAATGCTGGCTTTCCAGGAGCTGGCGAATGCCTTCGGCGGGCAGTTGGTCAAAGCTGGGGGCGCTCTGGTGGTCCAGGCCGTAGGCGCGGCAACGGCGCCAGGATTCCTGGATAAGGGTGTCGTGGGTCAAGGGTTCGGCCATCGTGCGACCTTCTTTATTATTGTTGTCGGGTCTTGCGCCATCTAATGTCGGACATCGAACAATGTGGGAGCGGGCTTGCCCGCGATGGCAGAGGGTCAGGCACAGCATCTACAAACTGATGCACCGCCATCGCGGGCAAGCCCGCTCCCACATTTGATCTTCGTCGCGCATAAAGTGTTGTTCACAACTGTTCATTGTCAACCCCGGCAGTGTTCAGTTGTTCAGCCGGATTGTTCACTCCTGAACATCATGATTCACCCATCTCCTTACACATCAAGCGCTTGCGGTTTTGGCACGAAACTCGCTCTGACAACGCACCAGATTCATTCCAATAATAAAAAAGGTCGTGTCATGTCATTGACCCTGGAACATGTCTCCCGCGTTGTCGACGGCCAAACCTGGATCGACGACGCCAACCTGCGGTTCGAAGCCGGTTCTTTCAACGTCCTGCTCGGTCGCACCCTGTCCGGCAAGACCAGCCTGATGCGCCTGATGGCCGGCCTGGACAAGCCCGACAGCGGTCGCATCCTGATGAACGGTGTGGATATCACGCAAAAGCCGGTACGCCTGCGCAATGTGTCGATGGTCTACCAGCAGTTCATCAACTACCCGACCATGACCGTGTTCGAGAACATCGCCTCGCCGTTGCGCCAGGCCGGTGTGTCCCAGGAGGTGATCCAGAGCAAGGTGCTGGAAACCGCCAAGATGCTGCGCATCGAGAAATTCCTGCGGCGCCACCCCCTGGAATTGTCCGGTGGCCAGCAACAACGCACCGCCATGGCCCGCGCCCTGGTGAAAGATGCCGAACTGATTCTGTTCGATGAGCCGCTGGTCAACCTGGACTACAAACTGCGCGAAGAGCTGCGCCAGGAAATGCGCGAACTGTTCAAGGCGCGCCACACCATCGCGATATATGCCACCACCGAGCCCAACGAAGCCCTGGCCTTGGGTGGCACCACCACCATTCTTCACGAGGGGCGAGTGATTCAGAGCGGCAAGGCCGCCGAGGTCTACCACCAGCCGCAAACCGTCCTTGCCGCTGAACTGTTCTCCGAGCCGCCGATCAACCTGATGCCAGGGCGCATCAGCGGCAACGAAGTGAGCTTCGCCAATTACGTGCATTTCCCACTCAATGTTGACCTGCGTCCTATCGGCGAAGGCGAATTCCGCTTTGGCGTGCGTCCCAGCCATATCAGCCTGGTGCCCAGCAACGATGATGACCTGGAGCTGGCGGTGACCGTGGAAGTCGCCGAAATCAGCGGCTCGGAAACCTTCCTGCATGTGCGCAGTGAGCATTTCCTGCTGGTGCTGCACCTGCCGGGGGTGCATGAATACGATGTCGACGCGCCGATCCGCGTGTATATCCCCACCCATAAACTGTTTGTGTTCGATGGTCAGGGCCGCTTGGTCCAGGCCCCCGGACGCCGTGTCGCGAGGGTTGCCTGATGGCCGAGATCCATTTGCGCAACCTGGCCCATAGCTACAGCCCTACGCCTACAGGGCCAGAAGACTACGCCATTCGGGAAATGAATCATGTGTGGGAGCAGGGCGGTGCCTACGCCTTGCTCGGGCCGTCGGGCTGCGGCAAGTCCACGCTGCTCAATATCATTTCCGGCCTGCTCAGCCCGTCCGAAGGCCAGGTGCTGTTCGATACCCAAGTCGTCAACGACTTGACCCCGGAAAAGCGCAATATCGCCCAGGTGTTCCAGTTCCCGGTGGTGTACGACACCATGACGGTGTTCGACAACCTGGCGTTCCCGCTGCGCAACCAGGGCATGGCCGAAGCGAAAATTCACAGCAAGGTGCAGGAGATCGCCGAAGTCCTCGACTTGCAAAACCTGCTGAGCAAAAAAGCCCGTAACCTCACCGCCGACGAAAAACAGAAAGTCTCCATGGGCCGTGGCCTGGTACGCGATGACGTGTCGGCGATCCTGTTCGACGAGCCGCTGACGGTGATCGACCCGCACCTGAAGTGGAAACTGCGGCGCAAGCTCAAGCAGATTCACGAGCAGTTCAATATCACCATGGTCTACGTCACCCACGATCAACTGGAGGCCTCCACCTTCGCCGACAAGATCGCGGTGATGTACGGCGGGCAGATTGTGCAGTTCGGTACGCCGCGTGAATTGTTTGAGCGGCCCAGCCACACCTTTGTCGGTTACTTCATCGGTAGCCCTGGGATGAATCTGATCGAGGTGCAAGCCAAGGCTGGCGGTGTAGGGTTCGCCAATACCCTGTTGCCGCTGTCCGAAGCGATGCAGCAACGTCTCGACACCACCGACTACAAAAAGCTCCAGGTCGGCATTCGTCCGGAATTTATCCACGTGTGGGACGAGTACAACCCTGACGCCCTGCAAGCCGACGTCGTACATGTGGAAGACCTCGGCACCTACAAGATCATGACCCTCAACCTCGATGGCGCCACCCTCAAGGTGCGCCTGGCCGAGGACAAACCGGTACCGGAAGGCAAGGCCTCCGTCAGCTTCCCCGCGCAATGGCTGATGCTCTACGCCGACGATTATTTGCTGGAGGTGGCGCCATGAACAAGGTGCAGAACAACAAGGCCTGGTGGCTGGTGCTGCCGGTGTTCCTGCTGGTGGCGTTCAGTGCAGTGATCCCGATGATGACCGTGGTCAACTATTCGGTGCAGGACATTTTCGACCAATCCAGCCGCTATTTCGTCGGGGCCGACTGGTACAAGCAGGTGCTGCTCGACCCACGCCTGCACGACTCGCTGCTGCGCCAGTTCATCTACTCGGCCTGCGTGCTGTTGATCGAGATCCCGCTGGGCATCGCCATCGCCCTGACCATGCCCACCAAGGGCCGCTGGTCCTCGCTGGTGCTGATCATCCTCGCCATTCCCTTGCTGATTCCGTGGAACGTGGTCGGCACTATCTGGCAGATTTTTGGCCGTGCCGACATCGGCCTGCTGGGCTCGACCCTCAACGCCATGGGCATCAGCTACAACTATGCGGCCAACACCATGGACGCCTGGGTCACCGTGCTGGTGATGGACGTGTGGCACTGGACCTCACTGGTGGCGCTGCTGTGCTACTCAGGTTTAAGGGCCATTCCGGACGTGTACTACCAGGCCGCGCGGATTGATCGTGCATCGGCCTGGGCGGTGTTCCGACATATCCAGTTGCCGAAGATGAAAAGCGTGCTGCTGATCGCGGTGATGCTGCGCTTCATGGACAGCTTCATGATCTACACCGAACCTTTCGTGCTCACCGGCGGCGGACCGGGTAATGCCACCACCTTCCTGAGTCAGACGCTTACTCAAATGGCCGTCGGCCAATTCGACCTGGGCCCGGCGGCGGCGTTTTCCCTGGTGTACTTCCTGATCATCCTGTTGGTGTCCTGGCTGTTCTACACCGCCATGACCCATTCCGACGCCAACCGCTGAGGCCGCCAGCATGAGCAAACGCAAGCTAATTCCATTACTGATCTACATCCTGTTCCTGCTGGTGCCGATCTACTGGCTGTTGAACATGTCCTTCAAGAGCAACACCGAAATCCTCGGCGGCTTGACCCTGTTTCCGCAGGATTTCACCTTGGCCAACTACAAGGTGATCTTCACCGACCCAAGCTGGTACACGGGCTACCTCAACTCGCTGTACTACGTGAGTCTGAACACGGTGATCTCCCTGAGTGTGGCGTTGCCGGCGGCCTATGCGTTCTCGCGCTACCGCTTCCTCGGTGACAAGCACTTGTTCTTCTGGCTGCTCACCAACCGCATGGCGCCGCCGGCGGTGTTCCTGCTGCCGTTCTTCCAGCTGTATTCATCCATTGGCCTGTTCGATACGCACATCGCCGTGGCGTTGGCCCATTGCCTGTTCAACGTGCCGTTGGCGGTGTGGATCCTGGAAGGTTTCATGTCCGGCGTGCCCAAGGAAATCGACGAAACCGCCTACATCGATGGCTATAGTTTTCCCAAGTTCTTTGTGAAGATTTTTATTCCGTTGATCGGCTCCGGCATCGGCGTCACGGCGTTTTTCTGCTTTATGTTTTCCTGGGTCGAACTGCTGCTGGCGCGCACCCTGACTTCGGTCAACGCCAAGCCCATCGCGGCGGTGATGACCCGCACGGTGTCAGCATCGGGGATTGATTGGGGCGTCCTGGCGGCAGCGGGCGTGTTGACTATCCTCCCTGGCATGTTGGTGATCTGGTTTGTTCGCAACCATGTGGCCAAGGGCTTTGCCCTGGGCCGGGTCTAGAGGAATCGATGATGGAATGGATGGCCTGGACCACCCCCACTGCGCTGTTTTTTGGCGGTATCGCCCTGATTCTGGCGGGCATGACCACCTGGGAGCTGCGCTCGCCGAGCATCCCCCGGCGCGGGCTGCTGCCGATCAGCACCACCCGTGGCGATCGCTTGTTTATCGGTCTTCTCGGCAGCGCCTACCTGCATTTGCTGGTGATCGGCGTTACCGACTGGAGCATCTGGGTGGCGTCCGCGCTCTCCCTGGTATGGCTGTTGAGTGTGATGCGTTGGGGCTAGCTGTGCACGGGCTTGTGTGGCGAGGGAGCTTGCTCCCGCTGGAGTGCGCAGCACTCCCAAACCGATAACCGACTCGGATATCTATTTTGGGGCCGCTTCGCAGCCCAGCGGGAGCAAGCTCCCTCGCCACAGCAAGCTCGCTCCTACAAGCCCCGTTTGAAATTAACCTGGAGGTCTCTATGTTGAATAAAAACAATAAGCTGCGACATAGCATTTCATTGGCCGCCGTACTGGCCCTCAGTGGTTTGAGCGCTTCGGCCTGGGCCGATGCGTATGAAGATGCCGCGAAAAAATGGATCGGCAGCGAGTTCAAACCCTCGACCCTTACCGAAGCCCAGCAGCTTGAAGAGTTGAAGTGGTTTATCAAGGCGTCGGAGCCGTTCCGTGGGATGAAGATCAACGTGGTGTCGGAAACCCTCACCACCCACGAGTACGAATCCAAGGTGCTGGCCAAGGCCTTCAGTGAAATCACCGGCATCAAGCTGACCCACGACCTGCTGCAGGAAGGCGACGTGGTGGAGAAGCTGCAAACCCAGATGCAGTCCGACAAGAACATCTATGACGGCTGGGTCAACGATTCCGACTTGATCGGTACGCACTTTCGCTACGGCAAGACCGAATCCATCACCGACCTGATGGCCAACGAAGGCAAGGATTTCACCTCGCCCACCCTGGACCTCAAGGACTTTATCGGCCTATCTTTCACCACCGCGCCGGACGGCAAGATCTACCAGTTGCCCGACCAGCAGTTCGCCAACCTCTACTGGTTCCGCGCCGACTGGTTCGAGCGGCCGGAGCTGAAGGCCAAGTTCAAGGAGAAATACGGCTACGACCTTGGCGTGCCGGTGAACTGGTCGGCTTATGAAGACATCGCCAAGTTCTTCAGCGAAGACGTCAAGGAAATCGACGGCAAGCGCATTTATGGGCACATGGACTACGGCAAGAAAGACCCGTCCCTGGGCTGGCGTTTCACCGATGCCTGGTTCTCCATGGCCGGCGGCGGCGACAAAGGCTTGCCCAACGGTTTGCCGGTGGACGAGTGGGGCATCCGTGTAGAGGATTGCCACCCGGTGGGCTCCAGCGTCACCCGCGGCGGCGACACCAACGGCCCGGCGGCAGTATTCGCCACGCAGAAATACGTGGACTGGATGAAAGCCTACGCGCCACCGGAAGCGGCGGGCATGACCTTCTCCGAATCCGGCCCGGTGCCGTCCCAGGGCAACATCGCCCAGCAGATCTTCTGGTACACCGCGTTTACCGCCGACATGGTCAAACCGGGCCTGCCGGTGGTGAATGCCGACGGTACGCCGAAATGGCGCATGGCACCGTCCCCAGTCGGGCCGTATTGGGAAAAGGGCATGAAGAAGGGCTATCAGGACGTAGGTTCCTGGACCTTCCTCAAGTCCACGCCCGAAAAGCAGAAACTCGCGGCCTGGCTCTACGCGCAATTCGTGACCTCAAAAACGGTGTCGCTGAAGAAAACCATCGTTGGCCTGACGCCGATTCGTGAGTCCGATATCAACTCCCAGGCCATGACCGACATGGCGCCCAAACTCGGGGGGCTGGTGGAGTTCTACCGCAGCCCGGCCCGCACCGAGTGGTCCCCGACGGGCACCAACGTGCCGGACTACCCGCGCCTGGCGCAACTGTGGTGGAGCAATATCGCCGCAGCGGCCAGCGGCGAGAAGACCCCGCAACAGGCGCTGGACAACCTGGCCAAGGAGCAGGATGCGATCATGACGCGCCTGGAACGCTCCAAGGTGCAACCGGTGTGCGGCCCGAAAATGAACCCCGAGCGTGACGCGCAATACTGGTTCGACCAGCCGGGTGCACCGAAGCCGAAACTGGCCAACGAAAAGCCCAAGGGCGAAACCGTGAACTACAACGACCTGCTCAAGCAGTGGGAGGCGGCGCGTAAGTAACAGCGCCATCTCAACCCCTGTAGGAGCGAGCTTGCTCGCGAAGAACTCACCGACGCCGCGTTTATTCAGGAAGCACGCGTTATCGTTGACGTTTTTCGCGAGCAAGCTCGCTCCTACAGGCATTTTTTGGTTTTGTGAGCCCTGACAAACGACCGCTTATCCCTCCCAACCCAACCTCATTTGAATTTTCCGCACGCCCCGAGGCTCTGCATTTTAGAAGCGCGTGATGTTGAGCGCTCTTGCGGGGCCACCTTGTGGGAGGCCCGTTGTAACGGACTTTGCGGAAACTGCCATCATGACACTCCTTACAGCGCTGTCTGGCCAGCCGGCCTCTCTCACCGACTCGGCCCAGGGCCGCCATCAACGGGTCTACCAACAGCTGCATGGCGAAACCCAAGACGCCACCGAACTGGCGCGTGAATACCTGCACGATCAATTGGCCCTGGTAGAGGACACCGACTGCGACTTGCCTGAGGCGCCCGAACAGCTGATGGCCTGGGTCGAGCAACGCTGCGCCGAGGTGGCCCAGGCCTATGCCGACTACCTTGAGCAGCGCCAGCAAGGGGGGCCACGACGGTATTTCCAGAACAAGGCCCATGCGTTGTACTTTCTGCAGCGCGTGGCACCCACCAAACAGGTCGACGGCGCCTGGCTCTATGGCTTGCTGCGCTATTGGCAAGACCAGCGCTTCGACGGCCTGCTCACCACTTACCTGGAAGAATTGGGCGACGGTGAAGCCGCGCAGAACCATGTGGTGATCTACCGCAAGTTGCTCAGCGAACACGATGCCGACAGCGAAGCCGGCCTTGAGGATGACCATTACCTGCAAGGCGCGCTGCAACTGGCGCTTGGCGTGTGCGCCGACGAGTTCCTGCCGGAGGTCATTGGCTTCAACCTGGGTTACGAGCAACTGCCGCTGCACCTGTTGATCACCGCCTATGAACTCAGTGAGCTAGGCATCGACCCTTATTACTTCACGCTGCATGTCACCATCGACAACGCCAGCAGTGGCCACGCGTGCAAAGCTGCACAATCGGTGCTGAACCTGTTGCCGCTGGGCGAGGGCAGGGCAGACTTCTATCGCCGTGTGGCGGCAGGCTACCGTCTGAATGATTTGGGCCTGGGTACCACGTCTATCATCAAACAATTCAACTTGCAGGACGAGGTGGTGGCGATGCTTGAGCGCAAGCGCGCCTTCGGCCAGCACATGCATTCGGACTATTGCCGCTTCGAAGGGCAGACCGTGAACCAATGGCTGGCCCAGCCTGGGCAGATCGGCGCGTTCCTCAAGGCCCTCGAAGACAAAGGCTGGATCAAACACAACCAGGACCCCGCCAACAGCCGCTTCTGGCAATTGATCGAGGGCGCTGGCGCCGCGATGTTCGGGGTGTTCAGCGGTTATGAAAAACAACTGATCCATGACTGGATTGCGGGTGAATGGGTTACCAGCGAACGCGTGCCGCCCGTGCGGCCGGGACGCGGCAGCCGGTTTTCCCGCGAGCAGCATCGTCCCGCGGATCCTGATACCCAGGCCCTGGCGGAGTCATTGTGCAACTTGCCCGATGTGCAGCAGCTCAATGCACTGATCCCGTGGCTGTCGGCACGCCGTCACTGCACGCCTGCCGGGCTGTATGCCACTCGCCGCTTTATCCAACTGCGTGCGCGCCTGCGCTAAGGAATGTGCCTATGTCTGCGCAACAACTGGCTGATCGTGCCTTGTTGAATTTGGGCCGGGGGTTGAAGGAGGGTGGTTATCGCTTTATCACGCCAACGCCCTTGACCCATGAGCGTGTCTATCGGCGGCTGGCGACGCCCCTGGCAATGACGCTGCGCGATGTGTTCGGTTGGTCGATGCCGTTCGATCAAGGCTTGTTGCCCGAGGCCCTGCGCGAAGAACTGCAGCAAGCGGATGTGATCGAAAAGCACGGCGCGTTATGGCGCAGCGCAGTGCGTTGGTCGAGCCTCGACGGGCTGCTGTTCGCCCATTCGCCTTATCCCACCGACCAGGCGGACGCGGTGTTTTTCGGCCCCGACAGCTACCGCTTTGCCCACGTGATCGAAGCCTATCTGCAACAGCGTTTCGAGCCGCTCAAGCGCGCTGTAGACATTGGCTGTGGCGCCGGCGTCGGTGCGCTGGTGATTGCTAAAGCCCGGCATGACGCCCAGGTGCTGGCGGTGGATATCAACCCCCGTGCCCTGCGCATGACCGCGGTGAATGCCGAGCTGGCCGCGCTGAATAACGTCAGCGTGTACCACAGTGATGTGCTGGCCAGTGTGGAGGGCGAATTCGACCTGATCGTCGCTAACCCGCCGTACATGAAAGATGACCGCCAGCGCGCCTATCGCCATGGCGGCGGCGCCTTGGGGGAGCAGTTGTCGCTGCGCATCGTCAGTGAGTCCATCGGGCGCCTGGCCCTGGGCGGTAGCCTGTTGCTGTATACCGGGGTGGCGATGGTGGCCGGCAGCGATCCCTTCCTGGAGGCCGTCAAGCCGCTGCTGGGCAGCGACGCCTACGGCTGGACCTACCGCGAACTGGACCCGGACGTCTTCGGTGAAGAACTGGAAAAGCCAGGCTATGAGCAGGTGGAGCGCATCGCCGTGGTCGCACTGACTGTCACCCGATTGCGCTGAATACCCGATGCTCACCTTTGGCATTGAAGAGGAATACTTCATCACCGACCTGCACAGCCGCCAGATGGTCGGCGAGCCCTCGGCGGCAGTGCTGGCGGCCTGTCGCGAAGCGATTGGCGCGGGCTTCTCGTTTGAGATGTTCCAGGGCCAGATCGAGGCGGCCTCTCCGGTGTTCACCTCCAGCGCCGAAGCGGCGGACTACTTCCGGGCAGTGCGCGGCAACCTGGCGCAATCCCTGGCTGAGTTCGGCCTCGGTGTGGTGTGCGCCGGCAGCCACCCCCTGGCCGATTGGCGTGGGCAGCGGCCAACCGATCAGGCGCATTTCCGGCACCTGTTCGACGATATTCAATATGTAGCGCGGCGCAGTGTGTTGTGCGGGCTGCATGTGCATGTGCAGGTGCCGCACACGCTGGACCGTATCGCGGTGATGAACCAGGTGTCGCCGTGGTTGCCGTTGTTGCTGCTGCTCAGTTGCTCGTCCCCCTTCTGGGACGGCGCGCCCAGCGGCTTCATGAGCTACCGCCAGGCCGCGTGCGACGAATGGCCCCGCATGGGCGTGCCGGAACACTTCAGCGATTGGGCCGAGTACCAGCGCTACCTGGTCATGTTGCAGCGCATCGGCGCGATCAAGGCCGATGGCAATGGCTGGTGGGGCATCCGCCCCGCGGCGCGTTACCCCACCCTGGAACTTCGCATGACCGACGCCTGCCCACGGTTGGCGGATGCCTTGGCCCTCGCCACGCTGTTTCGGGTAATGATCGCCCATGCCTGCGCGATGCAGCGCCCTGGCGCCAGGTTCAGTGCCGAGGCGCGCTGGCTGCTCAAGGAAAATCGCTGGCAGGCCAAGCGTTATGGTGCCGCCGGCACCTTCGCGTTGGACGACGCAGGCACCCTGGGCAGCGCTGAGCAATGGCTGCAGTGCGCCCGGCAGACCTTTGCCGCCACCGCAGAGGCCATGGGCGAGCCGCTGCTGTTCGATACCCTGCAGGCGCTGCTGCGACGCGGCAACAGCGCGGCCGAGCAGTTGCGCCTGCAGGCCCAGGCCCAGGCGAGCGGCGCCGATGCGCTTGCCAGCTTGCGCCAGGTAGTCGACCTGCTGTTGGCCCAGACTCGCGGCGACCATTGATCGGGTCTTGATCGAGGTTGATGGAACACTGATGGTCTTGCTCCGCCCTTAATCAGTAACCCCTCAACGGCAGGAGCGCAGAGCATGCGAGCGATGACTTACCAGGGCGCACACAAGGTGCAGGTGGATACCGTGCCCGATCCGATCATTGAACAACCCGACGACATCATTCTGCGGGTCACCGCCACCGCGATCTGTGGCTCGGACCTGCACCTGTACCGGGGCAAGATCCCGACCGTGGAGCACGGCGATATCTTCGGCCATGAGTTCATGGGCATCGTCGAAGAAACCGGCCCGGCCGTCACCGCCGTGCAACGCGGCGACCGTGTGGTGATTCCGTTCGTGATTGCCTGTGGCGATTGCTTTTTCTGCCAGCTCCAGCAATTCGCCGCCTGCGAAACCACCAACGATGGGCGCGGTGCGATCCTGAATAAAAAAGCCATCCCACCGGGTGCCGCGCTGTTTGGCTACAGCCGCCTGTATGGCGGTATTCCCGGCGGTCAGGCGGAGTGGGTGCGGGTGCCCAAGGCCAATACCGGGCCGTTCAAGGTGCCCGGCACCCTGGCGGATGAGAAGGTGCTGTTCCTCTCCGATATCCTGCCCACCGCTTGGCAGGCAGTGACCAACGCTGGCATCGGCAAAGGCTCCAGCGTGGCCATCTATGGTGCCGGGCCCGTGGGCCTGCTCAGTGCGGCATGCGCGCAGATGCTGGGTGCCGAGCAGATCTTCATGGTCGACGACCATCCGTATCGTTTGGCCTACGCGCAGAAAACCTACGGCGTGATCCCGATCAACTTCGAAGAAGACGAAGACCCGGCGGACACCATCATCCGCCAGACCGCCGGTATGCGCGGCGTCGATGGTGTGGTGGACGCGGTGGGTTTCGAGGCCAAGGGCAGCACCACGGAAACCCTGCTCACCGCGCTCAAGATCGAGGGCAGCAGCGGCAAGGCGCTGCGCCAGTGCATCGCCGCCGTACGTCGCGGTGGTGTGGTCAGCGTCGCCGGGGTGTATGCCGGGTTTATCCATGGCTTCATGTTTGGCGATGCTTTCGACAAGGGCCTGACCTTCAAGATGGGCCAGACCCATGTGCAGCGGTTCTTACCGGAGTTGTTGGAGCACATCGAGCTGGGGCATCTGCATCCGGAGGCGATCATCACTCACAGGCTGCCCCTGGAGCAGGCGGCGCGGGGGTATGAGCTGTTTGATAAAGCCGAGGAGGAATGCCGCAAGGTGATCCTGCTGCCGGGTGGGAGCGACCGGCCGCTGACCGAGCCGCTGGACGAACTGACCCCTGAGTTGCGCGTACAAAGCGTTCCCGGGTTCTAGGCCAATAACCGGAAAAATGTGGGAGCTGGTTTGCCTGCTATAGCGGTGGTTCAGTTGAATATTCAGTGACTGTCACGCCGCCTTCGCGGGCAAGCCCGCTCCCACAGGGGATCTGTGCCGGACGCTGATTTTGTGGGCGATGCATGACCAATGTGGGAGCTGGTTCTTCTTTGCTTCGACAGTGGTGTTTCCCACATTAACCGGTGTCAGGCTGCGGCTTGCGGCTGGATGCGCAATTCACCTTCGACATCTTTGACCAACCCGCTGGCGACAAACAGCGGCGCCAGGCGTTTGTGCCACTGTGGCTCGACAAACTCCTTGACTGTATCCAGCGCCAACGTTCCACTGAGCGGCAGCTCGGCCTTGGTGTACGACAACCATGCCTTCTTCAACGCCATCAACACATCACTCCCCGCCGTCGAAGCGAAGCGACGGTGCACCGGCTTACCCTCGAAGGTGAAGGTGTGTTGGAACTCATAGCCGCTTTCATCGCCGCCGTTGGCCGTGCAGCGCACGCAGGTGCAAGGGCCGTCGCCGAAGGCGCTGCGCAGGTAGGCGTTGAAGTCCACCACGGGCTTGAGTGACAGGCGCTTATCAACCTCGAACAGGTCCCCGGTCATTTTTTCGTCAGTGTTCAACGTCCATTTCCTCGCAGTCGGTTGCTGTGTTTCAAAGCGCGGCACAATACCAGCCGAGCGTGGGTTTGGGGATTATTTGCGTCGTGGGAGGGTCAGCGGAAGAACTCACCGGGGGTGGAATCGAACTGCTGACGAAATGCATTGATAAAGGCTGAGGTCGATTCATAGCCACACCCCAATGCCACATCCGTCACCCGCTCGCCTTGTTCCAGGGCGGGCAGGGCGCTCAACAGGCGCAGGCGCTGGCGCCACGCGCGGAATGTCAGCCCGGTGTCACTCAGGAACACCCGACTGAGGGTCTTTTCGCTGACCCCCAGTTTGCGGCTCCACTCGCCCAAGGTGGTCTGCTGCTCGGGGTGCAGGTTCAGGCTGCGGTAGATCTGTCGCAGCCGTGGGTCGTGAGGCAGCGGCAACATCAAATCCACCTGGGGTGCGGCGGCGAGCTGATCGAGCAGTACCTGAGCCAGGCGCCCGTCCGGCCCGTCCTCGGTATATTCCACCGGCAATTGGCTGAAGTTGCGGATCAGCTCGCGTAGCAAACTGCTCACCTCCAGCACCTGGCAACGCTCGGCGGCCCACGCGGTGACGCTGCAATCGAGGTACAAGCTGCGCATCTCCGTATGGGGCGAACTGAACACACGATGGGGCATGCCGGCCGGAATCCATACGGCGCGCTGCGGTGGCGCGACGAAACGACCGACGCTGGTCTGGATCTCCAGCACCCCGGAAATCGCGTAGGACAACTGCACCCACGGGTGGCTGTGGCGTCGTGTCAGCGCCCGGTTGGGCAAGGATTCAGTACGCCCGTACACCGGCCTCGGCAGGCTGGAAAGCCCAGGTACACTGCGGCGCACGGCTTTTTCATGTCCTTTAGGCGGCATTTACTGGCTCATTGGCGTTAGTCGGTAACAGGTGGTTACGTTAGAGTCGTCGCGACGCTCTTGGCAACCCCTGGATGAATTGCTTATGACCCGGCCCCGGTTTCTCCCCGACAACTTCACCCTCACCCTGATCGCAACGGTGATCCTCGCCTCACTGCTGCCCGCCAGCGGCCAGACCGCCGTGGCGTTCGGCTGGGTCACCAACCTGGCCATCGCGCTGCTGTTTTTCCTGCACGGCGCCAAGCTGTCGCGCAAGGCCATCGTCGCCGGTGCCGGCCACTGGCGTTTGCATTTGCTGGTGTTCAGCCTGACCTTCGTACTGTTTCCGTTGCTGGGCCTGGCGCTCAAGCCAGTGCTGTCGCCGTTGATCGGCAACGAGCTGTACATGGGCATGCTCTACCTCTGCGCCTTGCCGGCCACTGTGCAATCGGCGATTGCCTTTACCTCCCTGGCCCGCGGCAATATCCCGGCGGCCATCTGCAGCGCGGCGGCGTCCAGCCTGTTCGGCATCTTCCTGACGCCGCTGCTGGTAGCGCTGCTGCTCAACGTGCATGGGGATGGCGGCTCCACAGTCGATGCGATTGTCAAAATCAGCGTGCAGTTGTTGCTGCCGTTCATTGCCGGGCAAGTCGCCAGCCGCTGGATTGGGGGCTGGGTCGGGCGTAACAAAGCCTGGCTGAAATTCGTCGATCAGGGCTCGATTCTGTTGGTGGTCTACGGCGCCTTCAGCGAGGCGGTCAATGAGGGCATCTGGCACCAGATCCCGCTGTGGGAATTGGGCGGGTTGGTGGTGGCCTGCTGCGTGTTGCTGGCCCTGGTGTTGGTGGCGTCGACGCTGCTGGGCAAGGCGTTTGGTTTTAACCAGGAAGACCGCATCACCATCCTGTTCTGCGGCTCGAAGAAAAGCCTGGCGACCGGCGTGCCGATGGCGCAGGTGCTGTTTGCCGGGGCGAGCATGGGGGTGTTGATTTTGCCGTTGATGCTGTTTCACCAGATCCAGTTGATGGTCTGCGCGGCGTTGGCCCAACGCTATGCCCAGCGGCCGGAGAGCATTCCTGAATTGATGGGGCAGGTAGATCCGTGATGCACCTCTCATTCGCGGGTAAATAAGCTCAAGTTAACCGGCGTGCCGACGACTTACTTCTTAACTAACCCAAGAAGGAGTGTCGGCATGAACGTTCGTCGTGTTGCGGTAATGACTGGCCTCCTGGGCCTGTGGGCAAGTACCTGCGGCGCCGCCCAGACCGTGGGGCAGGGCACCATCAGGTTCAGCGGCGCGATTGTCGAGTCAGGGTGTGCGACAAATGCGCGCAGCGGCTCGGTAATGGAACTGCGCGGTTGCGCCCAATCCAGTCGTGGCAGCCGAATCGAGGTGCGCAGTGTCGCGCCGGTGGTCAGCGTCGACGCACCCCATGTGCGGCTGGTAGCGGACACCGGCGAGGGGCGCTATTACGATCAGCGGTACGTGCTGGTAGACCGCGCCGGCAAGCTGATTCAGTCGGGCAATTACGTGATTACCATGACCTCGCCATAAACCCTGGGGCGACGATCCGCAGCAACAGCGGTGCGAGAAACCTATAGAATGCTCGGCGGCGGCGCTTGTCCTGGGTGGCCGCTTGATCACTGTCAGAGTACCGCGCCCGTCAATGAGCCTTTCAGCCGCAACCCCCCAAGCCAATTGGCAACCGGTCATCGCCCTCGCGCTGGCCGCGTTTGTGTTCAATACCACCGAATTCGTCCCCGTCGGGCTGCTCAGCGCCATTGGTGCCAGCTTTGACATGCCCGTGGCCAGCGTCGGCCTGATGCTCACCATCTACGCGTGGATTGTGTCGCTGACCTCGCTGCCGGTGATGCTGCTGACCCGCAACGTCGAACGGCGCAAATTGCTGATTGTGCTGTTCGGTCTGTTTATCGCCAGCCATATTCTCTCCAGCGTGGCCACCAGCTTCGGCTTGCTGATGGTCAGTCGGGTCGGCATCGCCCTGGCCCATGCGTTGTTCTGGTCGATCACGGCTTCGCTGGCTGTACGCCTGGCGCCAGAGGGCAAGCAGGTGCAGGCCCTTGGTTTGCTGGCCACCGGCACGTCCCTGGCGATGGTACTGGGCATTCCGTTAGGCCGTCTGTTGGGCGAGGCCATGGGCTGGCGTACCACCTTTCTGGTGATCGCCGCGTTCGCCGCCGCCCTGGTGTTCTGGCTGGCGCGCACCTTGCCGCTGCTGCCCAGCCAGAACTCCGGCTCCCTGCGCAGCCTGCCGCTGCTGTTCAAGCGCCCGGCGCTGGTGGCGCTCTACGTGCTGACCGCAATGACCGTCACCGCGCAATTCACCGCCTACAGTTACATCGAACCCTTCGTCGAAGGCGTCGCCGGCCTGGGCGGCAGTGCCGTGACCCTGATCCTGCTGGTGTTCGGTGGTGCTGGCATCATCGGCTCGTTGTTGTTCAGCCTGGTGCATCGCTTCAACCCCCACCTGTTCGTGATCGGCGCAGTGTCTATCCTCGCCGCGTGCCTGGCGCTGATGCTGCCGTTGAGCGGCGCCGAGTCTTACCTGGTGGGGCTGAGCATTTTCTGGGGCATGGCGATCATGGGGTTTGGCCTGGCCATGCAGTCCAAGGTGCTGGTGTTGGCACCGGATGCCACGGATGTGGCCATGGCGATGTTTTCCGGGATCTACAACATTGGCATCGGCGGCGGCGCGTTGATGGGCAGTTGGGTGGGCAGCCACTTCGGCTTCGCCTGGATCGGCGCGGCGGGCGGTTTGCTGGCGGGGCTGGCGTTGGTGGGGTATTGCCTGGCGATTCGGCGGTTTGGGCAGGGTGGTGCCCCGATGCCAAGCTGATCGCCCCGTATCTACCGGATAACTACAGACTAAGTGTGGGAGCCGGCTTGCCTGCGATGGCGGTGTGTCAGCCACTGCATCTGTTGCTGCACGACCGCTTTCGCAGGCAAGCCAGCTCCCACATTTGATCTTCACTGCCTTGAGCAATGCGTTCGCTTGACTGACTGTCCTACGCCACCGGAATCAACGGATCGGCCGCTGCCAACGCCGCCGCTCTCTCTGCCATCGGTGGGTAGATCCACACGCTATTGATCTGCTGTTTGAGTTCCTTGGCTTCCTGGCCCACCAGCTTGAGCTGACGGTCCCAGCCTTCGGTGTACACCGCGCCCCAAGCGCCGAGGTCGAGGCAGGTGACGTATTTGGGTTGGCTGTAGGCCATGGGGGCCACGCCGATCAGATCGGCGGCGACGTTGTTGCCGGCGTAGCGGCCCAGCGCGATGGCGTGCTGGCAGGACATGGCAGCGAAGTTGCCCAGCGCGTCAGTGGCGGCGTAGGCCACGTCGCCAGCGGCGAAGATGGCAGCCTGGCCCTTGACCTTGAGGTGGGCGTCCACGTGCAGGCGGCCCTGGGGATCGCGGGTGCCCTCAATCTGTTCGGTCAGGGGGTTGGCGCGAAAGCCGATGGTCCAGATCACGGTGCTCGATTCAATCCGCTGTCCATCCGCCAGGGTCACGCCACCGGCATCCACCGAGGCGACCGAGGTGTTCAGTACCCATTCAAGCCCCAGTGCCTGGCTGGCTTCGATGATCGATGGGCGTATGCCATCGCCCATCGATGCGGCAATCTGCGGCCCGCGGTCGACCACGATCACACGGATGTTGGCCGTCTCACCCAGTGCGCCACGCAGGCGCGCCGGCATTTCGGTGGCGGTCTCGATACCGGTGAAGCCGCCGCCGGCCACCACCACGGTATTGCGGGCCGGGCTGTCGGGCAGGTTTTTCAGGGCGTTGATATGGGCTTCAAGGTGCGCCGCGTCTTCGATCTGATCCACATCGAACACATGTTCGATGCCGTCCATGCCGGGGCGGTTCAAGCGGCTGCCGGCGGCCACTACCAGGCGATCGTAGGCGAGGGTGGCCGGGATGCCGGCCGCGTTGCGGTAGGTCACTTGCTTATTAGTGGCGTCGATGCTGTCGGCGGCGCCTTGCACAAAGGTCACGCCTACGGCGTCGAACAGCGCATCAAGCGGGGCCAGCATGGTATGCACATCGGGCTCGTAGAACCGCGGGCGGATACGCAGCTCCGCTTGGGGGGCGAGCAGGCTGATGTGCACATCGTTGCGGTCGTGTTTATCCAGTAGCCGAGCCGCGCTCAAGGCGCTCCACACGCCACCGAACCCGGCGCCAATGATCAGAATGTGTTGTTTCATGGGGTTGCTCCAGAGACCAGATAAGCCGCAAGGCATTGCCGGATCACTGTAAAAGCAGCAGGGTCTGTCCGAAAGGACATATAACCCTGGATGACTGCCACCTCTGCCGGCCTAGCGGGAAAAGCGCTCGCGGTAGTCGCGCGGTGAGATGGCCAGGTGGCGGTGGAAGGTGCAGCGCATGCGTTCCTCATCGCCAAACCCGCAAAGCCCGGCGATCTGGTCGATGCTGCGCTGGGAGTCTTCGAGCATGCGGCGCGCCGCTTCCATGCGAAACAGTTCGATGGCCTTGGCCGGGGTGCGACCGGTTTTTTGCTTATAGACCCGGGCAAAGTTGCGTGGGCTCATATGGCTCTGCGCGGCCAGGCGCTCGACGCTGAGGTCGCTGTCGCGCAGGTTGTCGCTGATCCACGCATGCAGCGCATCAAAGCTGGCGCTGTCGGCGGTTTGCGCTTGCAGCACCTGGCTGAACTGCGCCTGGCCACCGGGGCGCTTGAGGAACACCACCAATTCGCGTGCCACTTGCAGCGCCACTTCGCGCCCGCAGTCAGCCTCCACCAGCGCGAGCGCCAGATCGATCCCGGCGCTGACGCCCGCCGAGGTCCACACCTGGCCTTGCTGCACGAAGATCGCGTCCACGTCCACCTCGATGCTCGGGAAACGTTGCTTGAGCAGCTCGCACATGGCCCAATGCGTTGCCGCGCGGCGCCCCTCCAGCAAGCCCGCCAGCGCCAGCAAAAACGTGCCGCTGCACACCGAGGCGGTCCGTCGCGCCTGGCCGGAGGCGTTGCGCAACCAGTCCACCAGCGCGGTATTTTCCAGCATGGCTTGCTCAATGGCCGGCGCGCCGGGTACCACCAGGGTGTCGATGGCAGCGGGGTCAAACTGTGCCAAGGCGACGGTGTCGACGCTCAAGCCCTCGGCGGTCGGCATCAGCCCGCCCGCCAGGCTGGCGTTGTGCAACACATAACCTTGCAAACCGCGCTCGGCCATGGCCTTGGTCGCGGCCCAGAACACCGTCTGGGCGCCAGTCAGGTCGAGCAAGCCCATGTGCGGGTAGGTCAGGAACACCAACGTGCGTGGTTGGGCCAAAGGAGAGAGTGCAGTCATGCGCAGGCCAGCAGCTTTTCCAGTTTTTCCTGATCCCGCGCAAACTGTCGGATCCCTTCGGCACGCAATCGCTCAGCGTATTCCGGGATGGCGCAGGCCTTGAGCAGCAGCGACGGGTTGGTGGTGGCGCCCACGGGCCGCAGGCGGCTGATGGCTTCCAGATTGCCGGTGTCGCAGACCACAGTGGTGAATGGCTTGAGTTGTTCAAGTTTGGACGTCATCGCCGCGTTCTCCGGAAAAGGGCACGGCGCTGTTTTACCATGTCCCGCGCACCTTGTTTACCCTGAGGCTGTCAGCTCCGGGCCGCCTTGGCATCCACAGAGAGGGGTAACCGCCAGAGTCCGGTGGAACCCTTCAGCCGGGCACTTGTCCCCGCTTCCCATGTCACCCCCCAGCCCACAGATACCTTAATTTTCCAAGCCTGCCGGAAGCCACTCCAGGCCCTCGGCTGCGCCCGCTATTTTTTCCTGGGCGCCCGGCACTGCCGATCCAAGCGGCAAAACTGAATACGGACATTCTCGTCAACCGTGAATTATCAGGCAGGTTACCCATGCAGTTCAGCGACTTACTGGCAGCGATCTCCACCCATGCGATCCGTCTGCAGACCGAAGGGGGCGACCTGATCGTCCTGGGCGATGACGAAGCGTTGGACGACGCGCTCTGGGATCAATTGATCGCGCACAAACCCCAACTGTTGCAGTTGGTCGCCGAACATGGCGGTGACTGGCTGAGCCCGGCCTACCGCATCACACCGGACATGCTGGCCCTGGTCAACCTCGACCAGCCGGCCATCGACCGCATCGTCGCGGCGGTCCCAGGCGGCGCGGCGAATGTGCAGGATATCTACCCCCTGGCGCCGCTCCAGGAAGGCATGCTTTATCACCATCTTTCGGCGCAGAAGGGTGACCCTTACGTGCTGCACGCGCAGTTCGTGTTCGACAGCCGCGCACGCCTTGAGGCCTTTGCCGAAGCGTTGCAATGGGTCATCGACCGTCACGACATCCTGCGTACCTCGATGGTCTGGGAGCGCCTGGACGAGCCGCTGCAAGTGGTGTGGCGCAAGGCTGTGCTGGCCTGCGAAGAGGTGCCTCTGGACGGTGCTGACCGCCTCGCTCAATTGCTCGCTCGCTATGATGCCCGCGCTTATCGCATGGACCTGGGCCAGGCGCCGCTGCTGCGCCTGGTATTCGCTGACGACCCGGCCAACCAGCGGGTGGTGGCGATGCTGCTGTTCCACCACACCATCCTTGATCACACGGCCCTGGATGGCGTTCGGCATGAAATCCAGCTGTACCTGGCCGGGCAGCAAGCCCAGGCCCGTGCACCGATAGCGTTTCGCAGCTATATCGCCCAGGTGCGCCATGGCGTCAGCGAGCAGGCCCATGAGGCGTTCTTCCGCGACATGCTGGCGGATATCGATGAACCGACGCTGCCGTTCGGTCTGCAAGATGTGCAGGGCGGCGGCCAGGGGATCGACGAAGTGCGCATTCCCGTCGACAGCGCTCTGAGTCGCCGCCTGCGCAGCATGGCGCGCCCGCTGGGGGTGAGTGTGGCGAGCCTGATGCACCTGGCTTTGGCGCGAGTGCTGGGTGCAGTCTCCGGTCAGGAGGCGGTGGTATTTGGCACTGTGATGCTCGGGCGCATGGGCGCAGGTGAGGGCGGTGAGCGGGCCTTGGGCATGTTCATCAACACCTTGCCACTGCGGGTGGATGTGGGTGAGCAGGGCGTGCGCGCTGCGGTCAAGATCACCCATGAGCGCCTCACGCGCTTGCTCGATCACGAACATGCGTCCCTGGCGCTGGCACAACGGTGCAGCGGCGTGGCGGCGCCTACGCCGCTGTTCAGCGCGATACTCAACTACCGTCACAGCGCCGCCACCGACATGGCGGCGGTGATCGAAGTCGCCGACGGCATCCGGGTGCTGGGCGCCGAGGAGCGCACCAATTACCCGCTGACGCTGAACGTCGATGACCTGGGTGAAGACTTCGCCCTGACCGTGATGGTCGATGCGTCCATTGGCGCGCAGCGGGTTGCGGGTTATCTGCATACGGCCTTGGAAAGCCTGGCCGAAGCCCTTGAACAACGACCGGATATGCCGCTCTGCGGCCTGAACATCCTGACTGACGCTGAACGCCACCATTTGCTGCACACTTTGAATCATTGCTCCACGCATTACGCCGACACCCAACTGATCCACCAGCAAGTCGAAACCCACGCCGCTGCCCGGCCCGATGCCATTGCGTTGCGCTTCGAGCACCACGTCCTGACCTACCGCCAACTCAACGAACGCGCCAACCAGGTCGCCCACGCGCTCCTGGCCCACGGCGTGTGCCCCGACGCGCGCGTGGCGATTTGCGTGGAGCGTGGCCCGCAGATGATCATCGGCCTGCTTGGCATTCTCAAGGCCGGTGCGGGCTATGTGCCCATCGACCCGGCCTATCCCCAGGAACGCATCGCCTACACCCTGGCCGACAGCCAGCCGGTGGTGGTGCTGGTGCAGGCAAACACGGCGCAGCGGGCCGGCGCACTGGCCCGGATCGACCTGGACCACCTGGGCCCGTTGCCCATCACCAACCCTGGGCTGCACCTGAGCCCGGCCAACCTGGCCTACGTCATCTACACCTCCGGCTCCACTGGCCAGCCCAAGGGCGTGATGATCGAGCATCGCCAGGTCGCACGCCTGTTCAGCGCCACCCACCACTGGTTCGGGTTCAACCCGCACGATGTGTGGGCGCTGTTCCATTCCTTCGCGTTCGACTTTTCCGTGTGGGAAATCTGGGGCGCGCTGATGCACGGCGGCCAGATGCTGATCGTGCCGCAACTGGTCAGCCGCTCGCCGGATGAGTGCTACGCGCTGTTGTGCGACGCCCGGGTGAGCATCCTCAACCAGACGCCGAGCGCGTTCCGTCAGTTGATCGCGGCCCAGGGCAACAGTGCCCAGTCCCATTCCTTGCGCCAAGTGATTTTCGGCGGCGAAGCCCTGGAACCGGGCATGCTCAAGCCGTGGTACGCACGGGCAGTGAATGCCGGTACGCAACTGGTGAACATGTACGGCATCACTGAAACCACCGTGCATGTGACCTACCGTGCGCTGGAAGCGGCCGACGCGCACTTGGTCGGCGTGAGCCCGATTGGCGTGCGTATTCCCGATTTGCAGTTGTATGTGCTGGATGAGTGCCATGAGCCTTTGCCCCTGGGTGTGGTGGGCGAGTTGTACGTGGGCGGTGCCGGGGTGGCGCGTGGTTACCTCAACCGCCAGGCGCTGAATGCCGAACGCTTCCTTGCCGACCCGGCCACCGGCTTGCGCATGTACAAGACCGGCGACCTCGGCCGCCTGCTGGCCGACGGCAGTGTCGAGTACCTGGGGCGTAACGATGACCAGGTCAAGATCCGTGGTTTCCGTATCGAACTGGGTGAAATCCAGGCGCACCTGGCCACTGCCAGCGGCGTGCGCGATGCGGTGGTGATCGCCCGTGAAGATCAGCCGGGCGACAAACGCCTGGTGGCCTATGTGATCAGCGATGGCGAACTCAACGTGGCCGCCCTGCGTGACCATCTACTGCTGAGCCTGGCCGAACACATGGTGCCCAGCGCCTTCGTGCGCCTGGATACGCTGCCGTTGACCACCAACGGCAAACTCGACCGCAAGGCCTTGCCCGCACCCGATGCCGACGCCGTGGCCCGGCGCCAGTATGCGGCGCCCCAGGGGGCGGTGGAAACCACCCTCGCCATGCTCTGGCAAGACCTGCTCAACGTCGACCGTGTCGGTCGTGAGGACAATTTCTTCGAACTCGGCGGCCATTCGCTGCTGGCGGTCAAACTGATCGAGCGCATGCGCCAGGTCGACCTCAGCGCCGATGTGCGCGTGCTGTTCGGCCAACCGACCTTGGCGGCGCTCGCTGCGGCGGTGGGCGGCCAGCAGACCGTGCAGGTGCCGGCCAACCTTATTCAAGCAGACACGCAGGCCATCACCCCGGGCATGCTGCCCCTGGTCGAGCTGGATCAGGCCGCTATCGACCATATCCTTGAGGCCGTGCCCGGTGGCGTTGCCAACGTGCAGGACATTTATGGCCTGGCGCCGTTGCAGGCCGGCATTCTCTACCACCACCTGGCGACCACCGAGGGCGACCCCTACGTGTTGCAGGTGCAGTTGCGGTTTCACGACCAGGGCGCCGTCGACGGGTTTGTCAACGCGCTGCACACGGTGATCGAGCGCAACGATATTCTGCGCACCGCCATCCTCTGGGAGGGCCTGGAAGAGCCGGTGCAAGTGGTGTTACGCCAGGCACCCTTGGTGATCGAACGCCTGGATGCGCTGGGCAGTGATGCACTGGAGCATCTGCAACAGCGTTTCGACCCACGCCACTATCGCCTGGACCTGTCACGCGCCTCGCTGATGCGCCTGGCGTATGCGCAGGACAGCCACGGCTTGGTCGGCATTTTGCTGTTGCACCATATCCTCCTCGACCACACGGCCCTGCACGTGCTGGTCAAAGAGATGAGTGCCAGCCTGCATGGCCACAGCGCGCAACTGCCTGACGCGGTGCAGTATCGCAACTACGTGGCCCAGGCCCGCCTCGGTGTCACCCAGGCCCAGCATGAAGCCTTCTTCAGCCAGATGCTTGGCGACATCGACGAGCCGACCCTGGCCTTCGGTTTGCAGGACGTGAATGGTGACGGCAGCGGCATCCATGAAGCGCGCCTGCCGCTGGAGCCTGCGCTCAACCTGGGCTTGCGCGAACAGGCGCGGCAACTGGGCGTGAGCACCGCGAGCCTGGTACACCTGGCCTGGGCCCAGGTGCTGGGCCAGGTGTCTGGCCAGCAGGAGGTGGTATTCGGCACCGTGTTGCTGGGCCGTATGCAGGGCGGTGAGGGCGCGGACCGGGCGCTGGGGATGTTTATCAATACCTTGCCGCTGCGGGTCAGCGTTGGCAGCGTCGGCGTGCAGGCCGGCGTGCGCGCCACCCATGCGCGCCTGGCGCAACTGCTCGGGCACGAACATGCCTCGTTGTCCCTGGCCCAGCGTTGCAGTGGCGTGCCGGGCTCGCTGCCGCTGTTCAGCACCTTGCTCAACTACCGGCACAGCGCAGCCGATGAAGCGCCGGGGGACAACCCCTTTGCCGCTTCCGGTATCGAGATTCTCAGCTCCGAAGAACGTAGCAACTATCCGCTGGTGCTCAACGTTGATGACCTGGGGAGTGGCTTTGCGCTGACGGTGCAAGGCGTCGCGCACCTGGATGTGCAACGCGTGGGTGAGTACATGCTCACCGCGTTGCGCCATGTGGTGAGCGCGCTGCAACATGCGCCGACCACGCCGCTGCAGGCGGTGTCGATCCTGCCGCCTTCCGAGCGTCATCAAGTGCTGGTAGGTTTCAACGCCACCGCCCGGCAATACCCCTCGCAACTTACTGTCTCGCAACTGTTTGAAGCCCAGGCGCTGGCCCGCCCTGAAGCGTCGGCGGCGGTGCAGGGCGAGCTGTCACTGAGCTACCGTGACCTCAATCGCCGTGCCAACCGCCTGGCCCATCATCTGATCAGCCAGGGGGTGCAGCCGGGCGAAAGCGTGGCGATTGCCTTGCCGCGTTGCCTGGATCTGCTGGTCTGCCAACTGGCGATCCTCAAGTGCGCTGCGGTGTATGTGCCGCTGGACGTCAACGCGCCTGTCGAACGCCAGGCTTTCATCGTCAAAGACAGCGGCGCACGCCATGTGCTGGACGACCTGGCGCAGTTGGATCTGGACACGCAGTCGCCCGCTAATCCCGACCTGGCCCAATCCGCGCAGAGCGTTGCCTACATCCTCTACACCTCCGGCTCCACCGGGACGCCCAAGGGCGTGCAAGTGCCCCACCTCGCCATCTCGCGGCTGGTGCTGAACAACGGTTTTGCCGAATTCAATGCCCACGACCGGGTGGCCTTTGCTTCTAACCCGGCATTTGACGCCAGCACCCTCGAAGTGTGGGCACCGTTGCTCAATGGCGGTTGTGTGGTGGTGGTCGAGCAGGTGCAGTTGTTATCCCAAGCCGCGTTCGCCGAGCTGTTGCGGGAACAGACGGTCAACGTGTTATGGATGACCGCCGGGCTATTTCATCAGTACGCCGATGCGTTGATGCCGGTGTTCCGCCAATTGCGCTACCTGATCGTCGGCGGCGACGTGCTTGACCCTCAGGTGATTGGCCGGGTACTCAAGCTCGGCAAACCCCAGCATCTGCTGAATGGGTATGGCCCGACCGAAGCCACCACGTTCTCCACCACGTTTGAGATCACTACCCTTGGCGAGGGCGCTATTCCGATTGGTCGACCGATTGCCAACGCTCAGGCCTATGTACTGGACGCGCGCCAGCAACCGCTGCCCGTGGGTGTGACCGGCGAGCTCTATATCGGCGGTGCGGGCGTTGCGAAAGGCTACTTGAATCTGCCTCAGATGAGCGCGGAAAAATTTGTCCCGAACCCATTCGGCGATGGCCAACTCTACCGCAGCGGTGATCTGGCCTGCTGGCGAGCCGACGGCAATTTGATGTATCTGGGGCGCAATGACCTGCAGGTGAAGATTCGTGGCTTTCGTATCGAACCCGGTGAAATCGAAGCGTGCCTGTGTGCCTGTGCCGGGATCAGGGACGTTGTGGTATCGGTTCGCGAAGACGAGCCTGGCCACAAACGGTTAGTGGCCTATTACACCGCCGACGCAACGTTGGATATCGCAACCCTGCGAGCTCATGTGCAAGGCCGGTTGCCCGATTACATGGTGCCTTCGGCTTATGTGTGGCTGGCGCAGTTGCCGCTTACCGCCAACGGCAAGCTCGACCGCAAGGCATTGCCGGCACCCGACCAGGCCGCCTTGATCAGCCGTGGCTACGAAGCCCCACAAGGCGAGGTGGAAAGCCTGCTGGCGCAGATCTGGCAGGACGTGCTCAAGCTTGAACGCGTGGGGCGCCATGATCACTTCTTCGAATTGGGCGGGCATTCGTTGCTGGCGGTCAGCCTGATCGAACGCATGCGCCAGGTGGGCCTGAGCGCCGATGTGCGCGTGTTGTTCAGCCAGCCAAGCCTGGCCGCGCTGGCGGCAGCCGTGGGCAGCGGCAGAGAAATCGTGGTGCCCGCCAATGGCATCCCCACCGGCTGCATACAGATCACACCGTCGATGCTGAGCCTGGTGCAACTCACCCCGCAGGCCATCGCGCGGATTGTCGCCAGCGTGCCGGGTGGTGCAGCGAATATCCAGGATATCTACCCGCTGGCGCCGCTACAGGAAGGCATTCTCTACCACCACATCAGCGCCGAGCAGGGCGACCCGTACCTGCTGCAATCGCGCATGGCCTTTGACACTGCCGAGCGCCTGCACGGTTTTATGGGCGCGCTGCAACAGGTGGTGGCGCGCCACGACATTCTGCGTACCGCTGTGGTGTGGGAAGGGCTCGAAAGCCCGGTGCAAGTGGTGTGGCGCACCGCCCAGTTGGGGGTGCACGAGGTGATGCTCGACCCGGCACACGGCGACGTGATGGCGCAACTGCATGAGCGTTTCGATGCGCGTCACTACCGCCTGGACATTACCCAGGCGCCCTTGCTGCGCATGGTCTATGCCCAGGACCCGGCGCACAACCGGGTCGCGGCGATCCTGCTGTTCCATCACCTGGCGCTGGACCACACCGCCATGGAAGTGGTCGGCCAGGAAATGCGTGCCTTTATGTTCAACCAGGCCCAGGATTTGCCCGCCGCCGCGCCGTTTCGCAACTATGTGGCCCAGGCGCGACTGGGCGTCAGTGTGGCGCAGCATGAGCAGTTTTTCCGCGACATGCTCGCCGAGGTCGACGAGCCCACCTTGCCGTTTGGCCTGCAGGATGTGCAGGGCGATGGTCGTGCAATCGAAGAAGCCGAGGTGCACCTGGAAGCGGGCCTGGCCCAGCGCGTACGCCAGCAGGCGCGCCAACTGGGGGTCAGCGCCGCCAGCCTGATGCACCTGGCCTGGGCCCAGGTGTTGGGCCTGGTCTCGGGCCGCGACGAGGTGGTATTCGGCACGGTGCTGATGGGCCGTATGCAAGCCGGCGAGGGCGCAGACCGTGCGCTGGGGATGTTTATCAACACCTTGCCGCTGCGGGTCGATATTGCAGCCGGCGCAGCGCAGGCGGTCAAAGCCACCCATGCACGCTTGAGCGCCTTGCTCGGGCATGAGCATGCGTCACTGGCCCTGGCCCAGCGTTGCAGCGGTGTGCCGACCAGCACGCCGTTGTTCAGCGCCTTGCTCAATTACCGCCACAGCAACCCAGGCGAAATGGCCCGCGACGGCCACGGCATCTGGGAAGGCGTGCAACTGCTGGGCGGTGAAGAACGCAGCAACTATCCGCTGACCCTGAGCGTGGATGACCTGGGCGCAGGCTTTGGCCTGAGCGTGCTGGCCGTGCCGCAAATCGGCGCGCAGCGCCTGTGCGACTACATGCTCAGCGCCGTGGAGCAACTGGTTGCCACCCTTGAGACGGCGCCCCACCGCGCGCTGCGCCAGTTACCGATTCTGCCCGCCGCAGAGCGCGACACGGTGCTGCGCGAGTTCAACGCCACTGCCCACGACTTCCCCCGTGGCCAGACGGTCCACGGTGCGTTTGAGGTGCAGGCCGAGCGCCAGCCCCATCGCATTGCCGTGCAGCAAGGCAGCGAGGCGCTGACGTATCAGCAGCTCAATCAACGGGCCAACCAGTTGGCTCATCACTTGCTGGAACTCGGCGTGCAAGCCGATGACCGCGTGGCATTGTGTTGCCGTCGCGGCCCGCAGATGCTGGTGGGGCTGTTGGGCATTCTCAAGGCTGGCGCGGGCTATGTGCCGATCGACCCGGCGTACCCCGCCGAGCGTATCGCCTACTTGTTGCAAGACAGCGCGCCCGTGGCGGTGCTGGCCGAGACCAGCACGCGGGAGCTGCTGGGGCCCGTCGCCGTGGTCGATCTGCAGGACCCCGGTTGGCAGCGCCACGCCGTCAGCAATCCGCAACTGCCCGCCCTGACGCCCGCGCACCTGGCGTATGTGATCTACACCTCCGGCTCCACCGGCCTGCCCAAGGGCGTGATGGTGGAACACCGCACCGTGGAGAACCTGGTGCATTGGCACTGTGAGGCCTTTGGTCTGACAGCGGTGAGCCACACCAGCAGCGTGGCCGGCATGGGGTTTGATGCCATGGCCTGGGAAGTCTGGCCGGCCCTGTGCGTCGGCGCGACCCTGCACCTGCCACCCGCCGACATCGGCAACGAAAACATCGATGAACTGCTGGCCTGGTGGCTGGCACAGCCGTTGGACGTGAGTTTCCTGCCCACCCCGGTGGCCGAGTACGCGTTCAGCCTGCCCCAGCAGCACCCCACCTTGCGCATCCTGCTGATCGGCGGTGACCGCCTGCGTCAGTTCACCCAGGAGCGGCGCTTTGCGGTGGTCAACAACTACGGCCCCACCGAAGCCACGGTGGTTGCCACCTCCGGCCGCGTGCGGGCCGGGCAGGTGTTGCATATCGGCCGGCCCATCGCTAATGCCACCAGCTACGTGCTGGATGCGCACCTGCGTCCGGTACCGGTGGGTGTGGCCGGTGAACTTTATGTGGGCGGCAGCGGCGTGGCGCGGGGTTACCTGAACCGTCCCGAGCTGACGGCCGAGCGCTTCCTGCAAGACCCGTTCAACCCAGGGCAGATGTACCGCACCGGTGATCTGGTGCGTTGGCTGCCCGATGGCAACCTTGAGTACCTGGGCCGTAACGACGACCAGGTAAAACTGCGCGGCGTGCGGGTGGAACTGGGTGAAATCGAAAGCCGCCTGGCGGCACTGGACGGCATCCGCGAGGCCGTGGTGCTGGTGCGCGAAGGCCGCCTGTTGGCCTGGTTCACCGAACAGCGCCCGCTGCAGATCGAGACCTTGCGTGCGCACCTGCAGGCCCAACTTCCCGAGGCGCTGGTGCCGGTCGCCTACATGCGGGTTGATCAGTTGCCCCTGACCGCCAACGGCAAACTGGACCGCAAGGCATTGCCAGAGCCAGACCAGTGCGCCTTGCTCAGCCGTGAATACCAAGCCCCCCAGGGTGACGTCGAAACCACCCTGGCGCGGCTGTGGGCCGAGGTGTTGCAGGTGGAGCAAGTGGGTCGCCATGACCACTTCTTCGAACTGGGCGGCCATTCATTGCTGGCCGTCAGCCTCATCGAGCGCATGCGCCAAGCCGGCCTCAGCGCCGATGTGCGCGTGCTATTCAGCCAGCCAACCCTGGCCGCGCTGGCCGCCGCTGTCGGCAGTGGCCGCGAAGTGCAGGTGCCGGCCAATCGCATCAGTGCCGGTTGCCAGCGCATCACCCCGGACATGCTGGCCCTGGTGGACCTCGACCAGTCGGCGATCAACCAGGTGGTGGCCCAGGTGCCTGGCGGCGCTGCCAACGTGCAGGACATCTACCCGCTGGCGCCGTTGCAGGAAGGGATTTTCTATCACTACCTCACGGCGGCGCAGGGCGATCCTTACCTGCTGCAATCACACCTGGCGTTTGACGGTGTGGAGCGCCTGCAGGCCTTTATGCGCGCACTGCAACAGGTGATCGACCGCCACGACATCCTGCGCACCGGGGTGGTGTGGGAGGGCCTGGCGCAACCGCTGCAAGTGGTGTGGCGCCAGGCGCAGTTGTGCGTGCAGGAACTGCAACTGGAAGGTGACGTACTCGCCGGCCTGCACGAGCGGTTTGATGCGCGGCGGTATCGCCTGGAGATCAGCCAGGCGCCGCTGATCCGCCTGATGTACGCCCAGGACCCGGCCAACCAGCGCGTGGTGGCGGTGTTGCTCTATCATCATATCGTGTTGGACCACACCGCCTTCGACGTGGTGTTGCGCGAAATGCAGGGCCACCTGTTGGGCCACGCAGCGCCCACCGCCGCGCCAATGCCGTATCGCAACTATGTGGCCCAGGCCCGTTTGGGTGTCAGCGAACAGGAGCATGAGCAGTTCTTCCGCCAGATGCTGGGCGATGTCGACGAACCGACGTTGCCGTTCGGCTGGCAGGACGTGCGCGGCGACGGCAATGCCATCGACGAACACACCCTGCAACTGGACAGCCAGCTCAACCGCCGCCTGCGCAGCCAGGCACGGCTGCTGGGGGTCAGCGCTGCCAGCCTGTTCCATCTGGCCTGGGCGCAGGTGCTGGCCGCGGTATCGGCGCGCCATACGGTGGTGTTCGGCACGGTACTGGTGGGCCGTCTGCAAGGCGGCGAGGGAGCCGACCGCGCTCTGGGCGTGTTTATCAACACCTTGCCGCTGCGCCTGGATATCGACGACCAGGGCGCCCGCGCCGCCGTGCGGGCCACCCATGCGCGGCTGACCGAATTGCTCGGCCATGAACACGCCTCCCTGGCGTTGGCCCAGCGTTGCAGTGGCGTAGCGGCCCCGGCGCCCTTGTTCAGCTCGATGCTCAACTATCGCCATCGCGGCGCCGCCACCCGCTCGGCGGATGCGCAGTTGGCATGGGAAGGCATGCAGACCTTGGTCAATGACGGGCGCACCAATTACCCGCTGACCTTGAACGTGGATGACCTGGGCGACGGCTATGCATTCACCGCCCTGGCCCAGATGGATGCGCAACGGGTGTGCGGCTATATGCATAACGCGTTGAGCGGCCTGGTCGAGGCTCTTGAGCAGGCACCGCACCAGGCGCTGAACCGCCTGCCGGTGCTGGGGCTGCAAGAGCGGCAACAACTGCTGGTGCAGTTCAACGCCACCGAGGTGAACTACAACCTCGACCAGACCCTGCACGGGCTGTTTGAAGCCCAGGTTGTACGTACCCCGCAGGCAGTGGCGGTGAAGGCCGGCGAGCACACCTTGAGCTACCAGCAACTCAATGAACGCGCCAACCGCCTGGCCCATCACCTGCGTGACAGCGGTGTGCGCCCGGATGCACGGGTGGGCATCTGCGTCGAGCGCGGCCTGGACATGGTCGTCGGTTTGTTCGCCATCCTCAAGGCCGGCGGTGCCTATGTGCCGCTGGACCCGGCGTACCCGCCAGAGCGCATCGCCTACATGCTGCACGACAGCGCGCCGGTGGTGGTGCTGGCCCAAAGCGCCACCCGCAGCCTGCTGGGGGACGTGGCGGTAGTCGACCTCGACCACAGCACCTGGCAACACCAACCCGCCATCAACCCGCAAGTACCGGACCTCATTGCCCAACACGCGGCTTATGTGATCTACACCTCCGGTTCCACCGGCCAACCCAAGGGCGTGATCAACGAACATGCGGGGGTGGTCAACCGCTTGTTGTGGATGCAGGACGCCTATAGCCTCAAGGCTCACGATGCGGTGTTGCAGAAAACCCCGTTCAGCTTCGACGTGTCGGTGTGGGAGTTCTTCTGGCCGCTGTTCACCGGCGCGCGTCTGGTGATGGCGCGCCCTGAAGGGCACAAGGACCCGGCGTACCTGTGCGAGGTGATCGCGGCGGAGCAGATCACGACCCTGCACTTTGTGCCGTCGATGCTCGATGTATTCCTGGCCCACGGCGATGTCAGCCAGGCGGCGGGGTTGGTGCGGGTGATGTGCAGCGGCGAGGCCTTGCCGGGCAGCCTGGTGCGGCGTTTCAAGCAGCAGTTGCCGGGGATTGGTTTGTACAACCTGTATGGCCCCACTGAGGCGGCAGTGGACGTGACGGCCTGGAACTGCGCACGGCCCGAGGTGCCGGACAACACCCCGATCGGCAAGCCGATTGCCAACACCCGCCTGTATGTACTCGATGGGCAGTTACAGCCGGTGCCGCTGGGCGTGGTCGGTGAGCTGTTCATCGCCGGCGTGCAAGTGGCGCGGGGTTACCTGAACCGTCCTGAGCTGACCGCCGAGCGCTTCCTCGACGACCCGTTCACCCCCGGGCGCATGTACCGCACCGGTGACCTGGGCCGCTACTTGCCCGACGGCACGCTCGAGTACCTGGGGCGCAACGACGATCAGGTGAAGATCCGTGGCCTGCGCATCGAACTGGGGGAAATCCAGGCGCGCTTGATCGAGCATCCGGCGGTCAAGGACGCCGTGGTCGTCGCCCGTGACCAGCGCCTGGTCGCGTATTACACCGGCGCGCCCACCGATATCGAAAGCCTGCGCGCCCAACTGTTGCAGCACCTGCCTGACTTTATGGTGCCGGCGCTGTTCATGCACCTGGACGCCTTGCCCCTGAGCCCCAACGGCAAGCTCGACCGCAAGGCCCTGCCTGCACCCGGTATGGACGCCTTGCAGGTACGTGAGTACGCGGCGCCCGAAGGCGACACCGAGATCCTCCTGGCCCAGCTCTGGGCCGAGCTGCTCAAGGTGGAACGGGTAGGGCGCCACGACAACTTCTTTGAACTGGGCGGGCACTCGCTGCTGGCCGTGAGCTTGATCGGGCGCCTGCGCCAGGAAGGCATGGAAGCCGATGTGCGGGGCTTGTTCGAACAACCGACCCTGGCCGGCTACGCCGCAATGACCGAACGAATGGAGATCGTCCTGTGAACATCCTCGAGCTGCTGGCAACCCTGAAAACCAAGGATGTGCAACTGGCGCTCAAGGGCGAGCAGTTGTCGGTGAACGGCAACAAGCAAGCCTTGAGCGACCCGTCGATCTTGGCCGCCTTGCGTGAACACAAGCCGGCGCTGATCGAGCTGATCAAGGCCGGTGAATACACCGCGACCAAGGCCGGTGAGGTGCAGGTGCCGGCCAATGGCATCCCGGCCAATGCCGAGCGCATCACCCCCGACATGCTGACCCTGTCGACCCTGAGCCAGGACGAGATCGAGCGTATTGTCGCCACGGTGCAGGGCGGCGTGGCGAATATTCAGGACATCTACCCGTTGGCGCCGTTGCAGGAAGGCATCCTGTTCCACCATGTCAGTGCCGAGCAGGGTGACCCCTATGTGATGCAGTCGCAGTTCGCCTTTGACAACCTTGCGCGTTTCGATGCGTTTGCCCAGGCGCTGCAACGGGTGATGGACCGTCACGACATCCTGCGTACCGGGGTGGTCTGGGATGGCCTGACGCAACCCTCGCAAGTGGTGTGGCGCCAGGCACGCCTGCCGGTGCAAGCCTTGATGCTGGACCCGGCCGATGGCGATATCGCCGCGCAACTGCATGACCTGTTTGATGCCCGCCACTATCGCCTCGACGTCACCCAGGCGCCGTTGCTGCGCCTGGTGCGCGCTGAAGACCCGGCCAACCAGCGCATCGTCGCCACCCTGTTGTTCCATCACATGGCGCTCGACCACAGCGCCCTGGACGTGGTGTGCCACGAAATGCAGGCGTGCCTGTTGGGCCAAGGCGCGGCCCTGGGCCAGGCCGTACCGTTTCGCAACTATGTGGCGCAGGCGCGGTTGGGGATCAGTGAGCAGGAGCACGAACGTTTCTTCCGGCAGATGCTCGGCGATATCAGCGAGCCCACCTTGCCGTTCGGTTTGCAGGACGTGCAAGGTGATGCGCGAGGTATCGCTGAAGTCAGCCTGCCATTGGCGCCGGCACTGGCCCAGCGCTTGCGCGGGCAGGCGCGCCAACTGGGCGTGAGCGCCGCCAGCCTGTTTCACCTGGGTTGGGCCCAGGTGCTGGGGGTGTTGGCCGGCAAAGCCCAGGTGGTGTTCGGCACCGTATTGATGGGGCGCATGCAGGGCAGCCATGACACCGACCGCGCCCTGGGCATTTTCATCAATACCTTGCCGTTTCGCGTGGACGTAGACGCCCAGGACGTACGCACCGCAGTCAAGGCCACCCACGCACGCCTGACTACCTTGCTGCGCCATGAGCACGCGGCGTTGGCCCTGGCCCAGCGTTGCAGTGGCGTGCTCGCGCCGACGCCGCTGTTCAGCGCGCTGCTCAACTATCGCCACAGCGCGCCCGCCGCCAGCGCCGAGGCGGTGTCGGCCTGGCACGGTATCACCGCACTGCGCGCCGAGGAGCGCACCAACTACCCGCTGACCCTAAGCGTGGACGACCTGGGTGAGGGCTTCGGCCTGAGTTTGCTGGCCAGCACCCTGGTTGACCCTCAGCGCGTCTGCGCCTACCTGCACACCGCGCTGGAAAACCTGGTGAGCGCACTGGAGCAGGCCCCCCATACCGCGCTTGATCAACTCTCGGTGGTGCCCGTTGCCGAACAGCGCTTGCTGCTGGAACAGTTCAACACCACCCAGACCGTTTTCCCCCAAGGCACCACCCTGCATGGCCGCGTCGAAGCCCAGGCCGCGCTCACGCCGCACGCCATTGCCGCTGTGCATCAGGGCCGGCAACTGACTTACGCCGAATTGAACCAGCAAGCCAACCTGCTGGCGCATCATCTGCTGGCGCTGGGGGTCAAGCCCGACGACCGCGTGGCGATTTTTGCGCGGCGCGGCCTCGACACCCTGGCCGGGTTGCTGGCGATTCTCAAGGCCGGCGCCGGTTATGTGCCGGTGGACCCGTCCCACCCGGCCGAGCGCCTCCACTATTTGCTCAGCGACAGCGCGCCGGTGGCGGTACTCACCCAGCATGCGTTGCTGACGCGCCTGCCGGTGCTGGAAGTGCCGGTGATCAACCTGGACCAATTCACCTGGCAGCACCATTCGGCGAGCAACCCCACAATCGCCGTCGGCCCGACGAATCTCGCCTATGTGATCTACACCTCCGGCTCCACTGGCTTGCCCAAGGGGGTGATGGTGGAACACCACAGCGTCGCCAACCTGGTGGACTGGCATTGCAGCGCCTTCGACCTGCGCGCCGGGCGGCATACCGCCAGTGTTGCCGGTTTCGGCTTTGACGCGATGGCCTGGGAAGTGTGGCCGGCGCTGTGTGTGGGCGCCACCTTGCACCTGCCACCGGCCCATGAGGGCGGCGAAGATATCGACGCACTGCTGGCCTGGTGGTGCGCGCAGCCACTGGATGTGAGCTTTCTGCCGACGCCGGTGGCGGAATACGCCTTCAGTCAGAACATCGAGCACCCGACCTTGCGCACCTTGCTGGTCGGTGGCGACCGCCTGCGCCAGTTCGGGCGGGCGCAGCGCTTTGAGCTGATCAACAACTACGGGCCCACCGAAGCCACGGTGGTGGCCACTTCCGGCAAGGTCGAGGCGGGCCAGCCGTTGCATATCGGCAAGCCCATGGCCAATGCCAAGGTCTACGTGCTCGACCAACACCTGCGCCCAGTCCCGCTGGGAGTGGCGGGGGAGTTGTACGTGGGCGGCAAGGGCGTGGCACGCGGTTACCTCAACCGCCCGGAACTGACTGCCGAGCGCTTTGTGCGCGACCCGTTCAACGAAGGACGCATGTACCGCACCGGCGACCTGGTGCGCTGGCTGCCGGACGGCACACTCGATTACCTGGGGCGCAACGATGACCAGGTGAAAATCCGTGGCGTGCGCATCGAACTGGGCGAAATCGAAACCCAGCTCAACCAGTTGCCCGGGATTCTGGAAGCGGTGGCGGTGGTGCGTGAAGAACGGCTGGTAGCCTACTTCACCGAAAACCCTCAGTTGGACCCGCTGACGGTGGCCCAGATTCGCGTCCACCTGGTGGCGCATCTGCCGGACTACATGGTGCCCGTCGCGTTCATGAAGCTCGACGCACTGCCACTGACCGCCAATGGCAAGCTTGACCGCAAGGCCCTGCCGGCGCCGGACATGGCCGCCGTCTTTACCCGCGAGTACGCCGCGCCCCTGGGCGAAATCGAAACCGTGCTGGCGCAGATCTGGGCCGAGGTGTTGCAGATGCAGCGCGTGGGGCGCTATGACCATTTCTTTGAGCTGGGTGGGCATTCGCTACTGGCCATGCGCATGGTGTCCCAGGTGCGCCAGCGGCTGGGCGTCGAGTTGGCGCTGGGCGACCTGTTTGCCAACGCCGAACTGGCGGCGGTCGCCGAGGTACTGGCCCAGGCCGGTCGCAGCACCTTGCCGGATATCTTGCCGGCCAACCGTGACGAGGACGTGCCGCTGTCCTTCGCCCAGCAACGCCTGTGGTTCCTGGCCTTGATGGAAGGGGCCAACACCGCCTACAACATTCCCATCGGTTTGCGGTTGCGCGGGCAGTTGCATGTGCAAGCGTTGCAACGGGCCCTGGCGCGCATTGTGGCGCGGCATGAAACCCTGCGCAGCCGCTTCGCCCAGCAGGGTGACCAGGCCCAGGTGCTGGTCGTGCCGGCCGAAGAGGTATTGCCGCTGCAAGTGCAGGACCTGCGTCGCCATCCGCAGCCGCAACAGGCCCTGGACGCGCTGATCCACGGCGAAGCTTCGGCACCGTTCGACCTTGAGCGCGGCCCGTTGCTGCGCGGGCGCCTGGTGATGATGGCCGATGATCACCATGTGCTGTTGCTGACCCTGCACCATATCGTCTCTGACGGCTGGTCCATGGGTGTGCTGACCCGCGAGCTGATGGCGCTGTACCAGGCTTTCAGCCACGGCCACGCCGACCCGCTGCCGCCCTTGCCGATCCAGTACGCCGACTTTGCCGTGTGGCAACGCCTGTGGCTGAGCGGCGAGGTGCTGCAGCGCCAAAGCAGCTACTGGCAACAGGCGTTGGCCGGTGCGCCGGCATTGCTGACCTTGCCCACCGACCGCCCGCGCCCGGCGCAGCAGGACTACGCTGGCAGCAGCGTTGAAGTGCGCCTGGATGAACGCCTCACCGCCGGGCTCAAGGCCTTGAGCCAACGCCATGGCACCACCTTGTACATGACCTTGATGAGCGCTTGGGCTTCACTGTTGGCGCGCTTGTCCGGGCAGCCCGAGTTGGTGATCGGCACGCCGGTGGCCAACCGCATGCGCACCGAAGTCGAAGGGCTGATTGGCCTGTTCGTCAACACCCTGGCGCTGCGTATCGACACCTCGGGCGAGCTGAGCACCGAGGCGTTGATGGCGCGGGTCAAGGCGCTGACGCTGCAAGCCCAGGCCCATCAGGACTTGCCCTTCGAGCAGGTGGTGGAAATCACCCGGCCGCCGCGCAGCCTGGCCCACAGCCCGCTGTTTCAGACCCTGCTGAGCTGGCAGGACAGCAGCGCGCCGACCCTGGCCCTGGGCGACCTGGCCCTGGAGAGCATTGTCGAGAACAGCCATTTCGCCAAGTTCGACCTGTCGTTGAACCTGGGGGAAGTGCAGGGCAGCATCCTCGGTGCGCTGGAATATGCCGTGGCCCTGTTTGACGAATCGACGATGCAGCGTTACGTCGGCTATTTCATCCGCGTGTTGCAAGCCATGGTCGATAACGACCAGGCGGTGCTGGCGCAGGTGCCGCTGGTGGATGCGCGCGAGCGTCGGCAACTGCTGGTGGATTTCAACGCCACCGCCGTTGAGTACAACCTCGACCAGACCCTGCACGGCCTGTTTGAAGCCCAGGTACTGCGTACACCCCAGGCCATTGCCCTGAAGGCGGGCGCGCAGCAACTGAGCTATGCCGAACTGAACGCGCGCGCCAACCAACTGGCCCATCACCTGCAAGCCCTGGGTGTGCAGCCCCAGGCGCGGGTGGCGATCTGCGTGGAGCGTGGCCTGGACATGGTCATCGGCCTGTACGCGATCCTCAAGGCCGGCGCCGCCTATGTGCCGCTGGACCCGGCCTACCCGTTGGATCGCATCGCCTACATGCTCCACGACAGCGCGCCGACGGTAGTGCTGGGCCAGTCCACCACCCTCGCGTTACTGGGCGACGTTCCAGTATTAAACCTGGATTCGCCCACCTGGCAGCACCAGCCCACCCATAACCCCCAGGCGGCCAGCGTGGCGGCCTACGTGATCTACACCTCCGGTTCCACCGGCCAGCCCAAGGGCGTGATCAACGAACACCCTGGGGTGGTCAACCGCCTGCTGTGGATGCAAGACGAATACGCGTTGACCACCAGCGATACGGTCTTGCAGAAAACCCCGTTCAGCTTCGACGTGTCGGTGTGGGAGTTCTTCTGGCCGCTGTTCACTGGCGCACGCCTGGTCATGGCGCGCCCTGGCGGGCATAAAGACCCTGACTACCTGTGCCAGGTGATCGAGGCCGAGGGGGTCACGACGCTGCATTTTGTGCCGTCGATGCTCGACGTGTTCCTGGCCCATGGCGATGTCAGCCAGGCCGCCGGGCTGGTGCGGGTGATGTGCAGTGGCGAAGCCCTGCCGGGCAGCCTGGTACGGCGCTTCAAACAGCAATTGCCGGGGGTTGGCTTGTACAACCTGTATGGCCCCACCGAAGCGGCGGTGGATGTCACCGCGTGGGACTGCGCAGGCGCTGTGGTGCCGAATAACACCCCCATCGGCAAGCCGATTGCCAATACGCGCCTGTATGTACTGGACGAGCAGATGCAGCCGGTGCCGTTGGGGGTGGTCGGTGAATTGTTCATCGCCGGCGTGCAGGTGGCGCGGGGTTACCTCAACCGTCCTGAGCTGACCGCCGAACGCTTCCTCGACGACCCGTTTACCCCGGGGCGCATGTACCGTACCGGTGACGTGGGTCGCTACTTGCCCGACGGCACTCTCGAGTACCTGGGGCGCAATGATGACCAGGTGAAGATTCGTGGCTTGCGCATCGAACTGGGGGAAATCCAGGCGCGCCTGACCGAGCATCCAGCGGTGCAGGAGGCTGCCGTGATTGCCCGCGAGCAGCGCCTGATCGCCTATTACACCGGCGTGCCGAGCGACGTCGAAAGCCTGCGCGCCCACCTGCTGCAACACCTGCCGGAATTCATGCTGCCGACGAGCTTTATGCACCTCCAGGCGCTGCCGTTGAGCCCCAACGGCAAGCTCGACCGCAAGGCGCTGCCGGCGCCGGGCCTGGACGCGTTGAGCATGCGCGACTATGAAGCGCCCGTGGGTGATACGGAAATCACCCTGGCCGCACTGTGGGCCGAATTGCTCAACGTGGAGCGCGTGGGCCGGCATGACAATTTCTTTGAATTGGGTGGCCACTCATTGCTGGCAGTCAGTCTGATCGGGCGCATGCGCCGCCTGGGCTTGTCGGCGGATGTGAAAGTGCTGTTCGGCCAACCGACCTTGTCCGCCCTGGCTGCGGCCTTGGGCGGTGGGCGTGAAGTGACGGTGCCGGCCAATCGCATTGCGCCCGATTGCACCCGGATTACGCCGGACATGCTTGCGCTGATCACCCTGGACCCCGCTGCCATCGAGCGCATCGTTGCCAGCATCCCCGGCGGCGCGGCGAATGTGCAGGATATTTACCCGCTGGCACCCTTGCAGGCCGGCATCCTGTATCAGCATCGCGCCGTGCAAGGTGACGACGCCTATGTGCTGAAGGCGCAGTTTGCCTTCGACAGCCGCCTGCGCCTGGACGCCTTTGCCCATGCCTTGCAGGCGGTGATCCAGCGCCATGACATCCTGCGTTCATCCTTCCACTGGGACGGGCTGGAGGAGCCGGTGCAGGTGGTATGGCGCACCGCCTCATTACGTGTTGAAAACGGCTCGGTGCCGCCACGCCTGGACCTCGCCCAGGCACCCTTGATGCGCCTGGTGTATGCCGAGGAGTCGCAGCGGGTGGTGGCGACGTTGCTGTTCCACCATCTGGTGATGGACCACATCGCGTTGGACATCCTGCAACACGAAATGCAGGCCTTCCTGTTGGGCACGCAAGACACCTTGGCCGCACCCGTGCCGTACCGCAACTACGTGACCCAGACTCGTCTGGGCGCTGAGGACCACGAGCCGTTTTTCCGCGAGATGCTCGCTGAGGTCGACGAACCCACCGACGTACCGCACCTGGGTGCCGATGAGCATGCGCATATGAACCTCGACCTCGGGTTGAGTCGGCGCCTGCGCACTCAGGCGCGACAAGCCGGCGTCAGCGCCGCCAGCCTCATGCACCTGGCCTGGGCCCATGTGCTGGGCAGGGTCTGCGCCCGTGAACAGGTGGTGTTCGGCACGGTGATGCTCGGTCGCCTGCAAGGCGGCGAAGGTGCCGAGCGCGCCATGGGGGTGTTTATCAACACCTTGCCGCTGCGAGTCGACCTGGGTGAACACTCGGTACTGACCGCGCTGCGTGCCACCCATGGGCGCCTGACCCAACTGCTCAGCCATGAACACGCGCCCTTGGCGCTGGCCCAGCGTTGCAGCGGCGTACCCATGGCCACGCCGTTGTTCAGCGTGCTGTTCAACTACCGCCACAGTGCGCCCCAGGCCGGGGGCGTGGCCGACGCGTGGCAGGGGATCGAGGTGATCAAGACCGAGGAACACACCCACTACGGCGTGTCGATGAGCGTGGATGACCTGGGTGAAGGTTTCAGCCTCACGGCCATGGGGCAGGGGGCCCGACGCTTGGGCGACTACCTGCATAACGCCTTGGCGCAGATGGTGCAGGCACTGGAAGAGCGCAGCGACATCGCCCTCCGTGGTTTGCCGATGCTGCCCCTGGCTGAACGCCAGCAACTGCTTGAGGACTTTAACGCTACGGCTCGTGTGTTCCCCCGTGAACACAGCGTGCAGCAGGTGTTCGAAGCCCAGGCGCAGGCGCGCCCCGACGCGGTGGCGGTGCTGCACGGCGAACAACGGATAAGCTATGGCGAACTCAACCGCCGCGCCAACCGCCTGGCCCATCACCTACTCGGCCTGGGTGTGCGCCCCGGCGATAACGTGGCGATCCTGCTGCCACGCTCGGTGGCGTTGCTGGTCAGCCAACTGGCGATTCTCAAATGCGCAGCCGCCTATGTACCGTTGGACATCAGCGCGCCGGCCGAACGTCAGGGCTTCATGCTGCAAGACAGCGGCGCGGCCTGGCTATTGACCGGCAGCGACTGCAGCGTGGAGAGCGCGACGCAGCGCCTGGACCTGGACACCCTGGCCCTTGACTCGCACCCCGACCACAACCCGGGCCTGCTGCAGTCCTCGCAGAGCGTGGCGTACATCATGTACACCTCCGGCTCCACCGGCATGCCCAAAGGCGTATTGGTGCCTCACCGTGGCATCACGCGGCTGGTGCTCAACAACGGCTACGCCGATTTCAATCCCAATGACCGCGTGGCCTTCGCTTCGAACCCGGCCTTCGATGCCAGCACCATGGACGTCTGGGGGCCGTTGCTCAACGGCGGTCAGGTGCAGGTGATTGACCACGCCACCTTGCTCGACCCGCTGGCGTTCGGCGCGGCACTCAAGGGCGCGACGGTGCTGTTCGTTACCACGGCGCTGTTCAACCAGTATGTGCAACTGATTCCCCAGGCCCTGGCCGGCTTGCGTATTTTGCTGTGCGGCGGCGAGCGTGCCGACCCGGCGGCGTTCCGCAACCTGCTGGGGCTGGCTCCGGGGCTGCGCCTGGTGCATTGCTACGGGCCGACCGAGACCACCACCTACGCCACCACTTTTGAAGTGCGCGCCATTGCCACTCAAGCCGACAGCGTGCCGGTAGGGCGACCCATTTCCAACACGCAGGTCTACGTGCTGGATGCGCAGTTGCACCTGCTGCCCCTGGGGGCGACCGGCGAAATCTGCATCGGCGGCGACGGTGTCGCCCAGGGCTACCTGAACCGCCCTGAGTTGACGGCGGAAAAGTTCGTGCAAAACCCGTTCAACCCAGGCGCCTTGCTGTACCGCACCGGCGACCTCGGACGCTGGACCGCAGACGGCCTGCTGGAGTGCATCGGGCGCAATGACGATCAAGTGAAGATCCGCGGCTTTCGCATTGAGCTGGGTGAGATCGAAGCACGCTTGGCGACATTCTCCGGAATCCGCGAGGGGGTGGTGCTGGCCCGCGAAGACGTGCCGGGGGACAAACGCCTGGTGGCCTATTTCACCTGGGCGGGCGAGCCGGTCGGCATCGAGCCGGTGCGTGCTTATCTGCAGGCGCATTTGCCGGCCTACATGGTGCCGTCGGCCTTTGTGATCCTTGAGCAACTGCCGTTGACGGCCAATGGCAAGGTCGATCGCAAAGCCTTGCCGGTACCGACGTGGGACGCTTCGGCCAGCGGCACATTTGAAGCACCGGTCGATGCACTGGAGCAGACCTTGGCCCAGCTGTGGGCCGAGGTATTGAAGCTTGAGCAGGTGGGGCGCCATGACAGTTTCTTCGAACTGGGCGGGCATTCCTTGTTGGCGATTCGCCTGGTCCATCGGCTGGACGAGGCCGGGTTGCCGGTGTCGCTGGCCGAGCTGTTCGAGCATGCCAGCGTGGCCTCGGTCGCGGCGCTGCTGCGCCTGCGCGGTGACGATGTGCTGCCTGAGGCGGCGGTGATCACAGTGCGTAGCCGCGGGGCGCAGGCACCGTTATTCCTGGTGCATGAGTTCAGTGGCATGGACGTGTACTTCCCGGCGCTGGGCCAGCACCTGCCTGGCGATTACCCGATTTATGGCCTGCCGGGCATGGCCCTGGGCGAGGCGCATCTGGACAGCATGGAAGGCCTGGCCGCGCGCATGGTCGGGCTGATTCGCCAGATCCAGCCCCACGGTCCTTACCGGCTGGCGGGGTGGTCCTTTGGGGGTGTGCTGGCCTATGAAGTTGCCATGCAGTTGCTGGGGCAGGATGAGGCCGTGGCGTTTCTGGGCTTGATCGACAGCTACGTGCCGCGCATGACCGACCAGGGCAAGTCACGCTGGAGCGGGCCGGATGCCCTCAAGCGGCATTTGTTGTTGCAGTGCACGGCCTATTGGAAGGCACAGGGAGGTGTGGATGAGCTGGCGAACCTGGAACAACTGGAGGCAGGCCTTGGACAGCTGGACTTTGCGGCTCTGCTGCAACGCTGTCGCGATCAAGGTTTGCTATACGCGCAAATGGCAGCGGCGACGGACGCCGACCTGCTGAGCTTTTTGCAACGGGAAGTCGGGCATGGGCATGCCCTGGCCCACTACAGCCTGTTCCCGCTGCCGATTCCGGTGCACCTGTTCAGCGCCGAGCAGCGGCCCACCGAACTGTCGCGGCGCAGTGCCGCGCTGGGTTGGGACACCGCCCTGGCGCCTGGGCAACTGCGCCAGGTGCAGGTGCCGGGGGATCACCAGAGCATGATGCAGGCGCCGCATATCCAGAGCCTTGGCCAGGCCATGAGCCGAGCGCTGGCGGCGAGTACTCCGGTGAGTTGCGCGGCGCACTCATCCTTGCTGCGTATCCAGAGCGGGCGCGCCGGTTATGCGCCGGTGTTCTGCGTGCCAGGCGCGGGAGACAGCGTCACCGGCTTTGTGGGTTTGAGCGAAGCGCTGGGGCGCGACTGGCCGCTGTATGGCTTGCAGCCGCGGGGGCTGGATGGCGAGGCGGTGCCCCATAGCCAGGTGGAAGCGGCGGCCCAGTGTTACCTGGCGGCGCTGGAACAGGAGTGCCCCGAAGGGCCAGTGCATCTGGTGGGGCATTCGTTCGGCGGCTGGGTGGCACTGGAAATGGCGCTGCGCTTGCAGGCAATGGGGCGTGAGGTGGGGTCGTTGACGGTGATCGACAGCGAGTCGCCGGAGCGTGCGGGCAAGGCATATACCTCGACGGCGGCGTTGTTGCGGTTGATCGAGGCGATGCAGTTGGCGGCTGGGAAGTCGCTGGGGATTGATCCTGTGGACTTTGCCGGGCGCGATGAGGTGGCGCAGCGACAAGCGTTGCATGGGGGGATGGTGAGTGTGGGGTTGTTGCCGGCGCGTGCGGCGCTGGAGGCAATGGATGGGCCGGCGCGCACTTACGCGGCGGCGTTGCGCACGGTGTATCAGCCGCAAGGGCGGTATGACGGGGTGGTGCGCCTGGTGTTGGCGCAGGACCCGGCGTTGGATTCGGCGGGGAACCAGCGTGAGCAGGGGTTGATGATCGAAGGCTGGCGAGGGCTGGGAGGTGGGTTGGAGGTTTGGTATGGCGGGGGGAATCACTTTACGTTGCTCAAGGCGCCGAATGTTTTGGGGTTGGCCAGGTGGTGGTTGGAAGTTGTTGGGGTTGGGGAGGTGGTGTCTTGAGGGGTGTGCACCGATCCAGATATGGGAGCTGGCTTGCTTGCGATAGCGGTCTGTCTGCGTACATATCCATTCCTGCGGTAACGGCCACTTATGGTTCCGCTCTTACAGCGGGTCACTTTTGGAAAGGCCCAAAAGTAACCAAAAGGCCTTCGCCCCACCACTCGGCACCTCGCCCAGGCTCGGTGTGCCCGAACGCAGGCTTTGCAGCGTGGGCCGCCGCAATGGGCCATCCCTGGCCCAGTGCGGCTAACCCGGCGTCCTGCCGGGTTACCCACGCTGCAAAGCCCGCGTTCGGCCAGCGTGGTTTAACGGGGCGATTTCAGATCAAAAGCAGAGCGCGGCGGCCTTATAGCCGACCGGTTTTTGAGGGTGAACTCAGTGAGACATTTGGGGGCAAGCCTGCCCCCGGTAACCACGATGCGAAGCGAGCGGCTTTTGATCTTGATCTGCTTTTGATCTTAGGCGCCCCGTTAAACCACGCTGGCCGGAATTCGACAGGGATTTGGGGGCTAAACCGGCAGGGATGCCGGTTTAGCCGCCCCGCGCCATGGATGGCGCGTGGCGGCGGCCCCCCAAATCACTGGCGGATTACGGGCACACCGAGCCTGGGCGAGGTGCCGAGTGGTGGGGCAAGAGCGTTTTGCTTACTTTTGCGCTTTTCAAAAGTGAGCCGCTGTAAGAGCGGAACCCTAGGTGGCCGTTACCGCAGGAATGGATATGTACGCATTCCAACCCAACTAAATGGTCGACCAGAAGGCCGCCATCGCAGGCAAGCCAGCTCCCACATTTGGACCGGGGAGCGTCAGGTAGACAGGGGTCGGCTGTCAGGTCTTTACCCAGGCCAGCGTCAGCGCGCAACCATATTTGTACTCAATCAAGAAGCCAACCATGCAAACGTCTAAATTCCGCAAAATCGGCATTCTGGCTTCAGTGGCCGTCGCAATCGGCCTGGCCATCTACACCGTAAACGCCCCCGCCGACGCCCCCCAATACCTCACCGCGACCGCCGAACGCGGCGATATCGAAAACGCGGTATTGGCCACCGGCCTGCTCGAAGGCGTCAAACAAGTCGACGTCGGCGCCCAGGTCTCTGGCCAGCTCAAGTCGCTGAAAGTCAAAGTCGGCGACAAGGTAAAGAAGGGCCAATGGCTGGCTGAAATCGACCCCTTGATCCTGCAGAACACCCTGCGCAAAGCCCAGGTCGATGAAGAAAACCTCCAGGCCCAACGCCGGGCGACAGCCGCGCAGCTCAAGCAGGCCAGGTCCGTATATGAGCGCTACAAAGGCTTGCAGGCCGACGAGTCGGTGTCACGCCAGGATTTCGAAGACGCCGAATCGACCTACCAGGTGCAGCAGGCCAACCTGCTGTCCCTGGACGCACAGATCAAAAGCGCGCACATCGAGATCGACACCGCCAAGGTCAACCTGGCCTATACCCGCATCAACGCGCCCATCGACGGCGACGTGGTGGGCATTGTCACCCAGGAAGGCCAGACCGTGATCGCCAGCCAGTTGGCGCCCGTGCTGCTCAAGCTGGCAGACCTGGACACCATGACCGTCAAAGCCCAAGTGTCGGAAGCGGATGTGATTCATATCAGCCCCGGCCAGCAGGTGTACTTCACCATTCTCGGCGAGGCGGACAAGCGCTATTACGCCAAGCTGCGCGGCACCGAGCCGGCGCCGCAGAACTTCCTGGAAACCCAGACCGCCGGCACGCCGAAGCAAAACACCGCGGTGTTTTACAACGCGTTGTTCGACGTGCCCAACCCAGAGCACCGCCTGCGCATCGCCATGACCGCCCAGGTGCGCATCGTGCTCGACACCGCCCAGGCCGCGCTGATGGTGCCCGTGGCGGCGCTGGGCGTGCGCAATGCCGATGGCCGCTACGAAGTGCGGGTGCTGGATGCCAAGGGCAAGGCGGTCGCCCGCACGGTGAAGACCGGTATCAATAACAACGTCAAGGTGCAGATCCTGGACGGCCTGGCCGAGGGCGACACCGTGGTGATCGGTGATGCTACACCTGCCGTGGCGGGGAGTTGAGTCATGACCCAGCCTCTGTTGGAACTCAAGGGCATCACCCGCAGCTTCATGGCCGGCGAGCGTGAGTTCATCGCGCTCAAGGGCATCGACCTGACCATCCATGCCGGGGAAATGCTGGCGATTATCGGAGCCTCCGGTTCGGGTAAATCGACCCTGATGAACATCCTCGGTGGCCTGGATTACGCCACCGCCGGCAGCTACAAGATCAATGGCATCGAAACCCGCTCCCTGGGCGATGAGCAACTGGCAGAGCTGCGGCGCGATTACTTCGGGTTTATCTTCCAGCGTTACCATTTGCTCGCGCACCTGAGCGCTTTGCACAACGTGGAGATGCCGGCGATCTACGCCGGCACCCCGCAAAGCCAGCGCCATAGCCGCGCCGGGGAATTGCTGGCACGCCTGGGCCTGTCGGGCCACACCAGCCATCGGCCCAGCCAGCTGTCCGGCGGGCAACAGCAGCGGGTGAGTATCGCGCGGGCCTTGATGAATGGCGGTGAAGTGATCCTGGCCGACGAACCCACCGGCGCCCTCGACACCCACAGCGGCAAGGAGGTGATGCGCATCCTCGCCGAACTGCACGCGGCGGGGCACACGGTGATTATCGTCACCCACGACCCCAAGGTCGCGGCGAACGCCCAGCGCATTGTCGAGGTGTGTGATGGCGAGATCATCAGCGACAAGGCCAACGACAGCGTCGGCCTGGAATTGCCCGTCGAGGCGCCGGTCGAGCCCCGACGCAGCGGGGCGCGGCGCCTGGTGGCGAGCCTGGGGCTGTTCAAGGAAGCGTTCAACATGGCGTGGGTGGCGCTGATCTCCCACCGCATGCGCACCTTGCTGACCATGCTCGGGATTGTCATCGGCATCACCTCGGTGGTGTCGATTTCGGCCATCGGCGAAGGCGCCAAGCGCTATGTGCTCAAGGACATCCAGGCGATTGGCAGCAACACCATCGATATCTTTTCCGGCACCAGCTTTGGCGACAGTCGAGCCTCGGCGATCCAGACGCTGATGCCCTCGGATGTGGACGCGCTGAACCAGCTGTATTACGTCGACAGCGCCACGCCGGTGGTGGGCCGCAACCTGATGCTGCGCTTTGGCAACATCGACGTGGATGCACAGGTCAATGGTGTCAGTGACCGCTACTTCAAGGTCAAGGGCCTCAAGCTTGAAGCCGGCATTACCTTCAGCGAAAGCGATGCGCGGCGCCAGGCCCAGGTGGTGGTGATCGACCACAATACTCGCCAGCGCCTGTTCGGGCCCAACATCGACCCGCTGGGCCAGGTGATCCTGATAGGCAACCTGCCGTGCACGGTGATCGGCGTGACGGCGGACAATAAAAACATGTTCGCCGCCAGCAAGGCCCTGAACGTGTGGGTGCCATACGAAACCGCGGCGGGCCGTCTGCTGGGCCAGCGTCATCTGGACAGCATCACCGTGCGCATCAAGGACGGCCAGCCGAGCAAGGTGGTGGAAGACAACGTCAATAAGCTCATGCTGCAACGCCATGGCACCAAGGATTTTTTCACCAACAACCTCGACAGCATCATGCAGACGGTGCAGAAAACCAGCCGCTCCCTCGCGCTGTTGCTGTCATTGATTGCGGTGATTTCTTTGCTGGTGGGCGGTATTGGTGTGATGAATATCATGCTGGTGTCGGTCACCGAGCGCACCCGTGAAATCGGGATTCGCATGGCGGTGGGGGCGCGGCAATCGGATATTCGCCAACAGTTTCTAGTGGAGGCGGTGATGGTGTGCCTGATCGGCGGGATCATCGGGATCTCCTTGTCCTACGCCATCGGCTACCTGTTTTCGCTGTTTGTGAAGGAGTGGGAGATGGTGTTTTCGGTGGGCTCGATCATTACCGCGTTTGCCTGTTCGACGTTGATCGGCATTGTGTTTGGTTTTGTACCGGCGCGGAATGCGGCGCGGTTGGACCCGATAGAGGCACTGGCCCGGGACTGACCTGAGGGAGCTGCTGATCGTTCCCACGCTCTGCGTGGGAACGCCGCCATGGACGCTCTGCGTCCAC